>NZ_WQQE01000043.1:25335-132604 GCF_018785655.1 Blautia sp. MCC269
GAATGATCAGAGTTCTTTTTTTTATTATTTATAATAAAAAAATCCTCTGCTGTATTTTCAATGTGGCAGAGGATTTTTTGCGTTATGTGTAGCGGCTTACCTTATTCAGTTGCTTCCCCCTGATCGATCAGAGTATAGAAAGTCAGAAGATAAAGCCCACATAAACCTACAAGCCCGTAGACGATTCGGGAGAGCCAGCTCATGCTTCCGAACAGGAACGCTATCAGATTGAAATTAAAGAAGCCGATCAGACCCCAGTTTATGGCGCCGACCACAGCAATGGTCAGAGCAAAATACTGCAGACATTTATTTGCCATAAGTCACCATCCTTTCGTTATACAGGAGATAGTTTTTCACGGAAACAGGGAAAATATACGTATGTGAAAAAAGAAAAAAACGGAAATTTCTTCCAGTCATGAAAAGATCATGAAGGAGAAATTTCCGTTTTTATTTTGGCAGGTATCTTACTGCAGTTTCAGAACCTGGGAAGTCGTCTGTCCGCCGCTTACATTCAGAGTTTCTTTTCCCTGAAGGGTTACATCACTGGTGGTATCTTTCAGAAGAAATACCTGGCATACTGTGACGGTCTTTCCGGGATCGATGGTGTTCATATAATTGTCTACAGCATCATCGTTGGCTTCCGGATAAGTTCCTTCCAGGGATTCTCCGTTCTGGGAAGCCTGGAGAGTGAAGTCCACAAATGCGCTGGACTGGGAATCACCGGAGTTTGTGTAATCGTAGTAGATCATCAGACATGGATTTCCGCCGTAATCGTTGGAGATTGCGAACTGTTTGAAACGGACAGAGAATTTGTCTGTTGTGATATCAATGGATGCACCTGTAGCCTGTGTAGAATCAGAACCTGTGGATTCGGCATCTGTGCTGGAACTGTCTGTGGTGGTATCGTCTGTAAGCTGAGATGAGATCTCATCTTTTACACTCTTGAAGTTCGCACACATAACTTTGACAGTAGTATCATCCAGAGAAACAATCTTCCAATCATTTCCGATTTTGATCAGCGGATAGGTGATATCGATTTCGCTGTATTTCTCATCCGCTGTGGAGGCGTTTTCCGCAAGAAGGGTAGCAAGCATCTCCTGAATATCATCCTGGGTCATTTCTTTTCCGGCATAGGCGGCAACCGCAACTTTACGGGTATATTCCTGAATGGTAGCTGCATAGATGTTGGTTCCGTCGATGTATTTCATGTGGACAGTTACTTTTGCGGTGCCATTCTGAATGTCGAATTTGTTTTTGGTGATCTTGTAAGTCATTTTTTTGTTGACAGTAGTGAAGAAATCTGTGTAGGCGGAATCACGGATATCCGCATCATCCAGAGCACTGAGATCATGACTCTGGAGAAGGTTTTCCATGGTGGTAAAATCCATATTCTGCATGCCTGTGAGAAATTCTTCTGTGGCTTCTACCGGTTTATGGCGCTGAACCATATACCAGGCAATTCCGCCGGCCACCGCAGCGATCAGAAGAATGATCAGACAGATCACAAGTGGTTTTTTGCTTTTTTTCTTTTTGCGAGGAGTATCCTCTTCGAAATCATTGGAGATCAATGACCTGGAGAGCTCGTCGTCGTAAAAATCGTTATTGTCTTCTGTATTCATTATTCCTCCTTACAATAAGTCATCTAGGTTTTCGGGTAAGATAAACCAGATACAGAGTTACCGGATATGGAGTGAATCGTAACACATCTGGTTTACCGTAACGATTATAACATAGGTTTACTGTTTGAGAAACCCCCTGTGTTATGATATACTGTGAGAAACAAAAAAGCAGCAGAAAAGACGAGGTGAAAATATGATACGAACAATTCAGTACTCATTCCCTTCAAAAGCAGACGGACTGGAAATTTCCTGTCTGGCAGTGGTGCCGGAACTGGGACGTGACGAGAAGTACCGTGGGATCATCCAGATTGTTCACGGAATGAGTGAATATAAGGAACGTTATCTTCCTTTTATGGAATATATGGCAGAACGGAAATATGTAAGTGTGATCCATGATCACCGTGGCCACGGAAAGAGTGTGAGGAGCAAAGAAGACCTGGGATATATGTACGGCGGTGGAGCAGATGCCATGCTGCAGGATATCCATACAGTCAACTGCCTGATCAAGGATCATTTTCCGGAACTTTCGCTGATTCTTTTTGGACACAGTATGGGATCCCTGGCTGTTCGTGCTTATGCAGCCCATCATGATGACTGTATGGATATGCTGATCGTCTGCGGATCACCTAGTTACAATGCGCTTCGTCCGGTTGGAGTAGCCCTGGCAAAGGCGGAAAAAGCTGTTTTCGGGCCAAGACACAGCGCAGGTCTGATCGAGATGATGTCTTTTGGAAGTTACGCCATGCGGTTTAAAAAAGAGAAAAACCGTTTTTCCTGGATCTGTTCCGACCCGCAGGTTGTTAAAGATTATTCCGATTCCGAGTATTGCGGATTTACCTTTACGGATGATGCGTATTTGGCACTTTTTGACCTGATGAAAAGAGCGTACGATGTGAAACACTGGAAGTGTACGAAACCGGAGATGCCGGTGCTGTTTATCAGTGGGGCGGAAGACCCCTGTATGGGAAATGTCCGCCAGTTTGCCAAGGCTGTCCGTGCCATGCGGCAGGCAGGATACCGGGATGTCCGGGGAAAATTATATCCGGGAATGCGCCATGAGATCCTCAATGAGAAAGACAGGGAGAAGGTTTATCATGATATATTGATATATATCCACAAAAAATGCCTTTGAACGCTCTGGGATGGGGTGATATAATAAAAACCAGAGTGCTCCTGCAGACATCTGTGAGCGGGCGCAACTACTGAGAAAACAGGGGGATTCATAAATGATGAGAGCAAGTGGAATTTTGCTTCCGGTATCCAGCCTTCCATCGAAATATGGAATAGGATGTTTTTCCGCAGAGGCGTATGAGTTTGTAGACCAGCTGGTAAGGGCTGGGCAGAAATATTGGCAGATCCTTCCTCTTGGACCTACCGGATATGGAGATTCACCGTATCAGTCTTTTTCCACTTTTGCGGGAAATCCGTATTTTATTGATCTGGAAGCCTTTGTAAAAGCTGGTTATCTGGAAGAAAGTGACTGTGAGAACTGCGACTGGGGTGGAAGTGAGAGTTACGTGGATTATGAGAAGATTTATAATTCCAGATTCCGTCTCTTAAGAAAAGCCTTTGAAAATTATGACTGTGAGGGAGATCCAGAGTATCAGAAGTTTGTAGAAGAAAATGCCGCCTGGCTGGAAGATTACAGCCTGTATATGGCCATTAAGGACAGTCTGAACGGGATCAGCTGGATCGAATGGCCAAAAGAGCTTAAAAACAGAGAAAAAGACGCACTGGCTGAGGCAGGAGAAAAACTTGCGAAAGAAGTGGGATTTTACTGTTTCCAGCAGTACTGTTTTTTCAAACAGTGGACAGAGCTGAAAACTTATGCAAATGAGAAAGGCGTGGAGATCATCGGAGATGTACCGATCTACGTTGCGTTTGACAGTGCGGACGCATGGGCACAGCCGGAACTGTTCCAGTTTGATGAGAATAATCTTCCGGTTGGTGTTGCCGGATGCCCGCCAGATGCCTTTTCCGCTACCGGGCAGCTCTGGGGAAATCCTCTTTATGACTGGGAATATCATAAAAAGACAGGCTATGCATGGTGGACACGCCGGATGGCCAACTGTATGAAACTTTATGATGTGGTAAGAATTGATCATTTCAGAGGGTTTGACGAGTATTATTCCATTCCATACGGAGATAAGACTGCGGAATTCGGCCACTGGGAAAAGGGACCGGGAATGGATCTGTTCCGTACTCTCGAAAAAAATCTTGGAAAACTGGATGTGATCGCGGAGGACCTTGGTCTTCTTACAGACAGTGTTATTGAGATGGTGGAAGAATCCGGATTTCCGGGAATGAAGGTTCTTCAGTTTGCGTTTGATGAGAATGAAGACAGTCCGTATCTGACACACAGATATGAAAGAAACTGTATCGTGTATACAGGCACTCATGATAATGAAACCACAAGAGGCTGGTTCCGCAATTTAAGCCAGCATGACCGGAATTTTGCAAAGGCTTATATCGGCTGTGAGGGCAAGCATGAGACTGCAGCCGTATGGAGTCTGATCCGCGCAGCCATGTCCAGTGTGGCGGATCGCTGTGTGATCCCGGTACAGGATTATCTTTGCCTTGGAAATGAGGCAAGGATTAATGAACCGTCAACCCTTGGTGATAACTGGAAGTGGCGTATGAAAAAAGGTCAGCTCAATGAAAAAATCATTGAGAAGATTTATAAAATGACAAAACTTTATGGAAGACTTGTAAAAGAAGAGCAAGAAAAAACAGAGGCTGACGTGGAAATGATATCTGACAAATAAAAAAATGTCAGGATATCAGAAAGGATAAAAGATACATCATGGAAGAACAGAAAACAGAAAATAAGGAAGAGCTGCAGCAGGAGACCACGGAAGAAAAGAATTCCAGCCAGGGAAATTCTTCCACAAGAAGCAGTCTTCTGTGGATTTTTGCAGGTGGTTATCTTGTGTATACAGGATATCGTCTCTGTGCCAATGTGATAAGCGGGGCAGAAGATTCCAGTGTGGGATTTTTGGTAGCGGGAGGTATTTTTGTTGTGATTGGAGCGGTGCTTCTGATCATGGCAGTCCGTAACCTTGCAAAAGCAGGTGCACAGAAACACGATATGGAAGAAGCAGCAGCGAAAAAAGCAGCGGAGGAAGCTGCCAAAGATCAGGAGAATGCGGCAGCTGGAAAGAAACGGATGTCTATTGCGGAACGGGCACATCTGGCAGAGAATCTGGATGATGCACCGGAGGAAGAAGCAAAATAAAATATCAGATGCAGGATAACGCCTGCCAGAATATGATACATATAAACATAAAAAACGGAACATCAGGAGGAAAAAAAATATTTCTTCCGGGGATGTTCCGTTTTTGATTGAGTAAGTTGTGTGGCATATATCGGGTGCAGGACTGCCAAAGGAAAGTAGATATTTTGCCTCACTTGACTTATCTGTGTCTTTGATTTTTTCGACGTTTTTTTCGTGATTTTTTCCTGCCTGGGGTATGTAAGGTAGACCAGCAGAATGCCTGTACCAGTAAAATTCCGATCAGCGCTCCACAGCTGTCAATTCCCACATCCCTTACAGAAGGCCCGCGGGCGTCCACAAAAGACTGATGATATTCGTCCAGGCCGGCAAAACCCACACATACAAATCCTGCAAGAAGCATCAGCCAGATTCCCCGGACTCCGTAAACATAAAGCGGGAAGGAAATGGAGATGGACAACAGACAGTATTCGGTCATATGGGCAGCCTTCCGTACATAAAACTCGATATGGGATGCCTCCTGGGAAAGCTGATCCGGGCTTTTTCCTGTGGCAAGTATTTCATTTTTTGTTTCTACGATCTGATAGCTGACTTTATAACTCAGGGCACCGGAAACTTCTCCGGTCTGTGCGGAAAAAGAGTAGATCACGCACATCATCAGGATCGCAGGTGCAAAAGAAAATGGTTTTAATAATGTAATCAGTATTTTCATGGCTTCAATATAGCACTGTTGTCTGGAAAAGTCCAGAAAAATATAGAAAAAGAACAGAGGGAGAAGAAAAAGGGACGGAGGAGATGAAAGGGGGAAGTGGACAGTAAAGACTAAAATGTGTTAGAATATAAAATAAATTTCAGGGGTATTTTTAAGAAAAAAGAATATTTCCGGGAGCGAACAGAAGAAAATCACAGGGAGGAATCAGATAATGAGTCTTGCAGACAATATATTCATTGACATGTGCAAAGATGTCATAGAAAACGGAACCAGCACAGAGGGAGAGAAGGTACGTCCGGTGTGGGAGGATGGAACTCCGGCTTATACCATCAAGAGATTTGGTGTTGTGAACCGTTATGATCTCCGCAGGGAATTTCCGGCGCTGACTTTGAGAAGAACTGCATTAAAGAGTGCCATGGATGAGATTTTGTGGATCTGGCAGCAGAAATCCAACAATATCCATGATCTTCACAGCCATATCTGGGACAGCTGGGCAGATGAGAACGGCTCCATCGGAAAAGCCTACGGCTATCAGTTGGGTGTGAAACATCAGTATAAAGAGGGAATGATGGATCAGGTGGACAGGGTTCTTTTTGATCTTAAGAACAATCCTTACAGCAGAAGGATCATGACCAATATTTATGTACATCAGGATCTTCATGAGATGAATCTTTACCCATGTGCCTATTCTATGACATTTAATGTGACCAAAGAGCCGGGAAAAGATAAACTGGTCCTCAATGCTGTTCTGAATCAGAGATCTCAGGATATCCTGGCAGCAAATAACTGGAATGTGTGTCAGTATTCCCTTCTTCTGATGATGATCGCACAGTCCTGCGATATGGAAGCAGGAGAGCTGGTTCATGTAATTGCGGACTGTCATATTTATGACCGCCATATTCCGGTGATCAAAGAGCTGATCTCCAGAAAACCGTATCCTGCACCAACGGTAAAACTGAATCCGGAGATCAAAGATTTTTATAAATTTACAACCGATGATCTGATCGTGGAGAATTATGAGACATGGCCGCAGATCAAAAATATCCCGATTGCGGTATAATTGCATATAAAGAAAGGAAATCAGGATGAATATTATTGTTGCAGCAGATAAAAACTGGGGAATTGGAAGAAACAATGAACTTCTGGTAAGCATTCCGGCAGATATGAAGATGTTCCGTCAGGAAACTACAGGAAAAGTGGTTGTTATGGGAAGAAAAACGCTGGAGTCTTTTCCAAACGGACTTCCTCTTAAGAACAGAACCAACATTGTGATCACCGGAAATAAGGATTATCAGGTAAAAGGTGCGGTGGTCGTTCACAGCATCGAAGAGGCGTTAAAAGAAGTGGAAAAATATCCGGCACAGGATGTGTACTGCATCGGCGGAGACAGTATTTACAGACAGATGCTTCCTTACTGCGATGTGGCCCATGTGACCAAGATCGATTTTGCATATGAAGCAGATGCACATTTCCCGAACCTGGATGAGGATTCGGACTGGGAAGTTACAGCGGAGAGTGAAGAGCAGACGTATTTTGATCTGGAGTATACGTTTATGAAATATGAGAGAAAAAATAAATAATGCTTGCTTTGTAATTACACAGAAAAACAATATAAAACAGGCCACCGGTAAAAATCCGGCGGCCTGTTTTTGGCTCTTAATATTATGTATAAATCCCAAAATCCGGTAATTGATTACTCGATTACATGGATCCATCCTTCCGGAGCTTCGATGCGTCCCATCTGGATACCTGTCAGTGTGTCGTACAGTTTCTGGATAACCGGGCCCATCTTCTCCATTCCGCTTGGGAAGCAGATTTCTTTGCCATGGTCGTTGATCTTTCCAACTGGAGAGATAACAGCAGCAGTACCGCAAAGACCACACTCTGCGAAATCTTTCACTTCGTCGAAGTAGATCTCACGCTCCTCAGCTTCCAGTCCCAGGTACTCTTTTGCAACGTAGATCAGGGAACGACGTGTGATGGATGGAAGGATACTGTCAGACTTCGGTGTTACAACCTTGCCGTCTTTTGTAACGAAGATGAAGTTAGCTCCGCCTGTCTCCTCAACTTTTGTACGAGTCTTAGGATCAAGGTACATGTTCTCATCAAATCCCTGTTTGTGAGCATCTACGATAGCGTGAAGGCTCATTGCGTAGTTCAGTCCGGCTTTGATGTTACCTGTTCCACAAGGTGCGGCACGGTCGAAGTCACTGACACGGATTGTGATCGGTTTAGCGCCGCCTTTGAAGTACGGTCCAACCGGTGTTGTAAGGATACGGAACTGATACTCGTCAGCTGGTTTAACACCGATTACGGCATTGGAACCGAACATGTACGGACGAAGATAGAGAGTTGCGCCTGAGCCGTATGGTGGAACCCATGCGGCATTTGCCTTAACAACCTGATTGACAGCGTCGATAAATCTCTCTTTCGGGAATACCGGCATTTCAAGTCTTGCAGCAGAAGCAGCGATACGCTCTGCGTTCAGGTCAGGACGGAAAGTAACGATATGTCCGTCTTCTGTTGTGTAAGCTTTCAGGCCTTCAAATACACTCTGAGAATACTGAAGTACACCGGCGCACTCATTAAGTACGATATTCGGGTCTGTGCTTAAAGTACCCTCATCCCATTTTCCATCTTTAAAATTAGACACGTATCTGTAGTCGGTTGGCATGTAGCCAAATCCGATGCTGGACCAGTCAATGTTCTTTTTTTCCATAACGATTCCTCCGTTTACGAATTTTTACTTTTTACCATTGTAAAACTTTTACGTGCTGACTTCAATAGTTTTTTGCGCCTTTTTTGTATTTGCTTGTAATTTTAACGGGATTTCGCTATAATAAAAGTTATCTATGGACTGGAGGAAAAAATGGACAATCACGAATTTGAAGACCTTGGAAAAAAGATTCAGGATATTGTAGATAATGCCGTGAATTCAAACAGCTACCATGAGCTGAGCCATACTATCAACCAGACGGTAAATAAGGCAATTGATTCCGGAAGTGAGGCTCTGAAAAATGCCATGAATTCCGTATTTGAACCGGGAAATGATCCCCAGTTTCGAAAGAGAAGCTATACCTATCAGAGCCCCTATTATGGAAAAAGTAAAAAAGCGAAAGAGCAGGCCGCGAAGAAACAGACGGAGCTTCTTTATGGAAAAACAACCGGCGAAAATCTGAAAGGCATGATGATGGCAGTTTCCGGCGGAATCCTTTTAAGCGGTATGGGCCTTGGAGCCATGGTGCTTCTGATCTGGATGGGCCTTGGTCATTGTGGTGCACTAGCGGCAGGGGTTCTTGGTGTGATGTGTGCAGGCGCGGCAGGTGGCGGTGCTCTTCTGGGGGCAGGAACCAGCCGTCTTGGTAGACTGGGGCGTTTTCAGAAATATATCCGTGCACTGGGAGACCATACTTACTGTAATTTCCAGAAACTTGCCCAGGCAGCAGGAAAGACAGAGAAATTTGTAAAAAAAGATATCAGCAGGATGATCGAGAAAGGCTGGTTCCTGGAAGGCCATGTAGATGCTGAAGGCACCTGTCTGATCACCAGCAATGAGACGTATCAGCAGTATCTGGAAACGCAGAAACAGCTGGAACTCCGCAAACAGGAGGCAGATCCGAAAGTTCAGCTTGAAGAGAATATGAGCCCGGAGGCCCAGGAAGTTCTGAGAAAAGGAAATGAATTTCTGGTAAAGATTCGAAAGAGCAATGATGCCATTCCCGGAGAGGAGATTTCCGCGAAGATTTCCAGAATGGAACTGATCGTTCAGAAGATTTTTGAGCGTGCCGGAGAACATCCGGAGGTAATCCCGGATCTTAAGAAGCTGATGGATTATTATCTTCCTATGACGGTGAAACTTCTGGATGCCTACGAAGATATGGACGGACAGCCTGTACAGGGCGAGAATATCACAGCTTCCAAGAAAGAGATTGAGGAAACCATTGATACACTGAATGTTGCTTTTGAAAAACTTCTGGATTCCATATTCCGGGATACCGCCTGGGATGTATCTACGGATATTTCTGTGTTACATACGGTTCTGGCACAGGAAGGTCTGACAGAAGATGATTTCGAAAAAATGAAACAGAATGCGGAAATGAAATAAGTACAACGAGCAGATGAGAAAACAAATCGCAGATGACTGCCGGAAGGTACAGCTGATTAAGGAGAAGATTATGGGAGAAGAATTTAAGGACTTTGAGGTGGAAGCCCCGGTGCTGACTCTGGAACCGGATCTTACAGAAGAAAAAGAAGAAATTGCGGCAAAAGAACCGGAGAAACCGCAGGAACCTGCAGTGGAGGAACCGGTGTTATCTCCTCAGGAACAGAAAATCGTAGAAGATTTTGCGGCAAAGATCGATATTGAAAATACGAACCAGATCCTCCAGTATGGAGCTGGTACGCAGAAAAAAATGGCAGATTTTTCTGATGCGGCACTGGTAAATGTGAAGACCCAGGATCTTGGAGAGGTGGGAGAGCTGCTTGCAAATGTGGTAGGAGAACTGAAAGATTTTGATGCCACAGAAGAAAAGGGACTCTTCGGTTTCTTCAAAAAACAGACAGCGAAGGTGGAAACCCTGAAAAACCGTTACACAAAAGCCGAGGGAAATGTGACGAAAATTACAGAAGCCCTGGAACAGCACCAGATGCGCCTGATGAAGGACTCCGCTGTGCTAGATAAGATGTATGAGCAGAATCTGGCATATTTTAAAGAACTTTCCATGTACATCCTTGCAGGCAAAAAGAAACTTCAGGAAGTCCGGGAAGGAAAACTTAGGGAACTTCATCAGAAAGCAGCGGCAAGCGGACTTCCGGAAGATGCACAGGCAGCCAATGATCTGGAAAACAAATGTGACCGTTTTGAGAAGAAGCTTCATGATCTGGAGCTGACCAGAACCATTTCCATGCAGACAGCACCACAGATCCGTATGATCCAGAACAATGACACCACCATGATCGAGAAGATCCAGACCACCATTGTAAATACCATTCCCCTCTGGAAAAGCCAGATGGTTCTGGCTCTCGGAATTGCACATTCCACAGAAGCCGCACAGGCACAGCGGCAGGTTACAGATCTTACCAATGAGCTTTTGAAGAAAAACGCGGAAACTCTCCACCTGGCATCTGTGGAAACCGCAAAGGAGTCCGAGAGAGGCATTGTAGATATTGAAACTCTGAAAAAGACCAATCAGGAGCTGATCCAGACACTGGATGATGTGATGAAGATTCAGCAGGAGGGCCGTGAGAAACGTCAGGCAGCAGAAGCAGATATGAGACGTATGGAAAATGAGCTGAAAACAAAACTGCTGGAGATCCGGCGTTAAGCGTAAGAGCGAAAAGATAGTTCAGAAAGGAAAGGCAGGGCGTTTGAAGACACCTGCCTTTCAGGATTCATAAAGGAGATTTTTATGTACAGAGATCATACAAAAGTAATAAAAATTGGAAACCGTGTTATCGGAGGAGGAAATCCGATCCTCATCCAGTCTATGACCAACACGAAAACTGAAGATGTGGAAGCAACTGTTGCACAGATCCTTTCCCTGGAAAAAGCAGGCTGCGATATTATCCGCTGTGCAGTTCCCACTATGGAAGCTGCGAAAGCTTTATCCCAGATCAAAAAACAGATCCACATTCCTCTGGTTGCGGACATTCATTTTGATTATCGTCTTGCTATTGCAGCCATGGAAAACGGCGCAGACAAGATCCGTATCAACCCGGGAAATATCGGTTCAAAAGAACGGATCCAGGCAGTTGTAGATACTGCAAAGGAACGGAATATCCCTATCCGCGTAGGGGTAAACAGCGGTTCCCTTGAAAAAGAACTGGTGGAAAAATATCACGGTGTCACAGCAGAGGGCCTTGTGGAGAGCGCCCTTGATAAAGTACGCATCATTGAAGAGATGGGTTACGATAATCTGGTGATCAGTATCAAATCTTCCGATGTCCTTATGTGTGCAAAAGCCCATGAGCTGATCGCAAAACAGACACAGTATCCGCTTCATGTGGGAATTACAGAAGCAGGAACTTTGTACTCCGGAAATATCAAATCAGCCATCGGACTTGGAATCATTCTGTATCAGGGAATCGGTGATACCATCCGTGTTTCCCTGACCGGTGCACCGCTGGAAGAAGTAAAATCAGCGAAGAGGATCCTGAAAACACTGGGACTTCGAAAAGGAGGAGTGGAAGTTGTTTCCTGCCCTACCTGTGGAAGAACCAAAATTGATCTGATCGGCCTTGCAAACCAGGTAGAAACCATGGTTCAGGATATTCCTCTTGATATCAAAGTTGCAGTTATGGGCTGCGTGGTAAATGGCCCGGGAGAGGCAAAGGAAGCAGATATCGGAATCGCGGGAGGCGATGGCGTTGGCCTTCTGATCAAACATGGAGAGGTTGTAAAGAAAGTACCGGAGACAGAACTTCTGGATACACTTCGCCAGGAACTTCTTACCTGGAATGAACAGGAGTCATAATGGAGAAAGATTTTTTTGACGTATTTCCTCATCTGAAAGTAAAAAAAGAGCTGGAAGAACTTCTGGACATGGTATTTGTGACAAAAGTTTCCATGAATCCGGGAAGAACGCATCTGAGGGTATATATCGAAAGCAGCCGCTGGATCCACAAGAAAAATATCTTTGCCCTGGAGGATGAGATTGAACGGCAGTGTTTTCCGGGAATTCCCATGACTGTTACCGTTGTGGAAAAATTTCATCTTTCCGAGCAGTACACACCGGAGAATTTCCTGGAAAGCTACCGTTCCAGTATGGAGTTGGAGCTGCGCAGCTACAATATGCTGGAGTACAATCTGTTCCGCAGAGCAAAGCTTACGTTTACCGGAAAGGATGCCATGCGTATGGAACTTCCGGATACGGTGATCTCCAGGCAGAAGAGCGAAATCCTCATCGAATACTTTCATAAAGTTTTCTGTGAACGATGTGGGATGGATCTGAAAGTAGACCTGGATTTTGTGGAGGCGAAAGAGAGTAAATACCGGAAAAATGCCGCACTTCAGATCAAACAGGAAGTGGAGAATGTTCTGAAACATGCCAAACTCGGCGGAGATCAGGAGAGTGAACCGAAGCAGGAGGAGGCATCCAAAGAGGAGACAAAGAAAGCTTCCGGAGAGAAAAAGGGCGAAAAGACAAACGAAAAGAAATCTTTTGACAAAAAGCAGCAGAAAGGCCAGAAAGGTGATTTCCGCAGCGGGTTCGGATTCCGTAGAGACAGCAATCCGGATGTGGTTTACGGCAGGGATTTTGACGGAGAGCCGATTCCACTGGAGGGTATCACCGGAGAGATGGGAGAAGTTATCATCCGCTGCCAGGTTATGGATGTGGAAGCCCGTGAGATCCGAAATGAAAAAACGATCCTGATCTTTCCGGTGACCGATTTTACGGACAGTATTGTTGTGAAGATGTTCCTGCGTAACGAGCAGGTTCCGGAAGTGACGGAAAGTGTAAAAAAAGGTGCGTTCCTGAAACTGAAAGGTGTTACCACCATTGACCGTTTTGACAGCGAGCTGACCATCGGAAATATTACAGGTATCAAGAAAATTGCCAATTTTACCAGTTCGAGAATGGATACCAGTCCTCAGAAACGTGTGGAACTTCACTGCCATACCAAGATGAGCGACATGGATGGTGTCACCGATGCCAAGGCGCTGGTAAAACGTGCCTATGAGTGGGGCCATAAGGCTATCGCTATCACCGATCATGGTGTGGTGCAGTCTTTCCCTGAGGCAAACCATTGCTTTGATGCCTGGGGAGGCTGTGTTCCCAAAGAGTCTGATTTCAAGGTGCTCTATGGCATGGAGGCTTATCTTGTGGATGACCTGAAAGGTATGGTCACCAATTCCAAAGGACAGCGGCTGGACGGTGATTTTGTTGTTTTTGATATTGAGACAACGGGATTCTCGGCACTGACCTGCAAGATTATTGAGATCGGTGCGGTAAAAGTGGAGAAGGGACAGATCACGGACCGTTTTTCCACCTTTGTAAATCCGGAAGTGCCCATTCCGTTCCGTATTGAACAGCTGACAAGCATCAATGATTCCATGGTTCTGGATGCGCCTACCATAGAGGAAGTGCTGCCGAAATTCCTGGAATTCTGTGAGGGCTGCGTGATGGTGGCCCATAATGCGGACTTTGATATGAGCTTTATCATTGAAAACTGCAAACGACAGGGAATCCCGGATGATTTTACCTATGTGGATACAGTAGGTATGGCCAGATTCCTTCTTCCTGCCCTGAACCGTTTTAAGCTGGATACCGTAGCCAAGGCAGTAGGTGTTTCCCTGGATCATCACCACAGAGCGGTGGATGATGCGGCATGTACCGCGGAGATTTTTGTGCGGTTTGTAAAGATGCTGGAAGAAAGAGATATTTTTGACGTGGATGAGATGAACAGCCAGGGTGCGGTTTCACCGGATACCATCCGGAAACTGCCTACCTATCATGCCATTGTTTTTGCAAGGAACGAAACAGGAAGGATCAATTTGTACAAACTGGTAAGCCAGTCCCATTTAAAGTACTATCACAGACGACCCAGAGTCCCAAAAAGCGTACTGAAAAAATACAGAGATGGCCTTCTGGTGGGAAGTGCCTGCGAGGCAGGAGAACTTTATCAGGCACTTCTTCGCAATGTACCGGATCAGGAGATCGCCAGACTTGTGAACTTCTATGATTATCTGGAGATCCAGCCACTGGGAAACAATGCGTTCATGCTTGCAGATGAGAAGCACGATATGATCAATTCCGAGGAAGATTTAAAAGAGATAAACCGGAAGATCGTAAAACTTGGCGAACAGTTCAAAAAGCCGGTAGTTGCCACCTGCGATGTGCATTTCATGGATCCTCAGGATGAGGTTTACCGCCGGATTATCATGGCAGGAAACGGATTTTCCGATGCAGATAACCAGGCACCGCTTTACCTTCGTACAACGGAGGAAATGCTGGAGGAATTTTCCTATCTGGGAAGTGAAAAAGCAGAAGAAGTGGTCATTACCAATACCAACAAGATCGCGGATATGATCGAGAAGATCTCGCCGATCCATCCGGATAAATTTCCGCCGGTCATTGAAAACTCCGAGCAGGATCTTAAGAATATCTGTTTCACAAAAGCCCACGAAATGTACGGAGATCCGCTTCCGAAGATCGTGGAGGACCGTCTGGACCGGGAGCTGAACTCCATTATCTCCAATGGTTATGCGGTGATGTATATCATTGCACAGAAACTGGTATGGAAATCCAATGAGGATGGTTATCTGGTAGGTTCCCGAGGTTCGGTAGGTTCTTCCCTGGCAGCGACTATGTCCGGTATCACGGAGGTAAATCCTCTGCCGCCGCATTATCTCTGTCCGAATCCGGACTGTAAATACAGCGATTTTGATTCTCCGGAGGTAAAAAAATACGCAGGTATGGCAGGGTGTGACATGCCGGATAAGATCTGCCCGAAATGTGGCACCAAGATGAACAAAGAAGGATTTGATATCCCGTTTGAGACATTCCTTGGTTTCAAAGGAGATAAGGAGCCGGATATCGACCTGAACTTTTCCGGAGAATACCAGGCCAATGCTCACCGGTATACGGAGGTTATCTTCGGAAAAGGCCAGACATTCAAGGCAGGAACCATTGGTACCCTTGCGGAAAAGACCGCATTTGGTTATGTGAAGAATTATTATGAAGAGCGGGGACAGCACAAGCGTTACTGTGAGATCAACCGTATTGTGCAGGGTTGCACCGGCGTCCGTCGTACTACGGGCCAGCATCCGGGAGGAATCATCGTACTGCCCATGGGTGAGGAGATCGAGAAATTTACGCCTGTGCAGCATCCGGCCAATGATGTAAACAGCGATATCATTACCACACATTTTGATTACCATTCTATTGACGGAAACCTTCTGAAGCTTGATATACTGGGACACGATGATCCGACCATGATTCGTATGCTGGAGGATCTTACTGGCATCAGTGCGAGAACGGTTCCACTGGATCAGAGAGATGTCATGTCCCTGTTTGCAGGAACTCAGGCCCTGGGGATCAGCCCGGAAGATATTGGCGGCTGTAAGCTTGGATGCCTGGGGATCCCGGAGTTTGGTACGGATTTTGCCATGCAGATGTTAATTGATACCAAGCCGAAATATTTTTCCGACCTGGTACGTATTGCGGGACTTTCTCATGGTACGGACGTATGGCTTGGAAATGCCCAGGTACTGATTCAGAACGGAACGGCGACCATTTCCACCGCGATCTGTACGCGAGATGATATTATGATCTACCTTATTGGAAAAGGGGTGGAAAGCGGTCTGGCATTTACCATCATGGAGAGTGTCCGTAAAGGAAAAGGTCTCCGTGACGAATGGATCCAGACTATGAAAGATCATGATGTTCCGGACTGGTATATCTGGTCCTGCAAGCTGATCAAGTATATGTTCCCGAAGGCCCATGCGGCGGCCTACGTTATGATGGCCTACCGTATCGCCTGGTATAAAGTGTTTCATCCGCTGGCATATTATGCGGCATTTTTCAGTATCCGTGCCACATCTTTTTCCTATGAACTGATGTGTATGGGAAAAGAACGCCTGGAATATTATATGGCAGAGATCCGCAAAAAAGGCGATGAGGCATCCAAGAAGGAGCAGGATACACTGAAGGATATGAGAATCGTACAGGAGATGTACGCCAGAGGTTTTGATTTTGTGCCCATTGACCTTTATAAAGCAAAGGCCCACCGGTTCCAGATCATTGGAAATAAACTGATGCCTGCGCTGGATACCATAGAGGGTCTTGGAGATAAGGCGGCAGAGGCTGTGGTAGATGCAGCCGCGAAGGGAAAATTTCTTTCCAAGGATGATTTCCGCGACCGCACCAAAGTCAGCAAGACCGTTATCGATCTGATGGATGATCTGGATCTGTTCGGAGACATTCCACAGTCCAATCAGATGTCACTGTTTGATTTTACGGGTTGATATATGACACCGGAAGGGCTTACAATAAATAAAAATGTTGCCATTTCTCTTAACGGGAGATATGGCAGCGAGAACTCCCAGGAGGATATCAAAATAATATGAAAAAAGAAGAATTAAGATACCTGCAGCGACTTGCGGAGCTGTATCCTACCATAGCAAAAGCTTCAACAGAGATCATCAATCTGCAGTCTATATTAAACCTCCCGAAAGGTACCGAACATTTCATGTCGGACATCCACGGAGAGTATGATGCATTTTCCCATGTTCTTCGAAATGGTTCCGGCGCTGTGCGGAAAAAGATTGATGATGTGTTCGGACATACCTTAAGTAACAGCGACAAACGTTCTCTTGCCACACTGATCTATTATCCCAAGGAAAAGATGGAAGTTGTGAAAAAGCATGAAGAAGATATGGAGAACTGGTACAAGATCACCCTTTATCGTCTGATCGAAGTGTGCAAGACAACGGCATCCAAATATACCCGATCCAAGGTGCGTAAAGCACTCCCGGCGGATTATGCCTATGTGATCGAGGAGCTGATCACAGAAAAAGCGGAAGTCCTGGACAAAGAGGCATATTACGATGCTATCGTCAACACCATCATTGAGATCGGCAGGGCAGAGAATTTTATCATTGCCCTGGCAGAACTGATCCAGCGTCTGGTTGTGGATCATCTTCATGTTTTGGGAGATATTTATGATCGAGGTCCGGGCCCGCATTTTATCATGGACCGTCTGATGAAATACCACTCTCTGGATATCCAGTGGGGAAATCACGATGTAGTCTGGATGGGTGCTGCCACAGGCCAGAAAGCCTGCATTGCAACCGTGATCCGAAACAGTATCCGCTACCGGAACATGGATATCTTGGAGGACGGATATGGAATCAATCTCATGCCGCTGGCAACCTTTGCAATGGAAGCTTATAAAGATGATCCCTGCACTGTTTTTGAGATGAAGGGAGATGCCAATAATTACAGCATTCTGGAAGAAGAGCTTGGTAGGAAGATGCACAAAGCTATCGCTATTATCCAGTTTAAACTGGAAGGCCAGCTGATCCGCCGGCACAAAGAGTTCCATATGGAAAACCGGTGCCTGCTTCAGAGGATCGATCCGAAAAAGGGAACGATCACACTTCCGGACGGAAAAGAATATCCGTTGACCGATACATATTTTCCTACGATCGACTGGAAAAAGCCATATGAACTTACCCCAGAGGAAAAAGATGTGATGGAACGCCTGGATTCCGCGTTCCGTAACTGCGAGAAACTGCAGAACCATGTGCGTCTTCTTCTGGATAAGGGAGGCCTTTACAAGACTTACAACGGAAATCTTCTGTTTCACGGAAGCATTCCTCTCAATGAAGACGGAAGCCTGAAGGAAGTCCAGATCTATGGAAAAACCTACAAGGGAAAAGAGCTCTACGATGTGCTGGAGACCTATGTGCGCCGGGCATTTTTCTCTGTCAATGAAGACGAAAAGCGTAAAGGCAGGGATATCATGTGGTATATCTGGGCCGCCCCAAATTCTCCTTTATTTGGGAAAGACAAGATGACCACTTTTGAGCGTTATTTTATTAAAGATAAGGAAACGCATAAAGAAACAAAAAATGCTTACTATCATCTTCTGGAAAACGAGGAAGTTGTAGACAATCTGCTCCGTGAATTCGGACTGGATCCGGAAAAAGGCCATATCATCAACGGCCATGTGCCGGTTCACCAGAGCGAAGGAGAGAGCCCTGTAAAATGCAATGGAAAAGTTCTTGTCATTGACGGCGGTTTTTCCAGACCATATCAGAAAGTTACGGGAATTGCCGGTTATACACTGGTCTATAACTCCTATGGACTGATCCTGTCTGCTCATGAGCCTTTTACTTCCGCAGAAGAGGCAGTAGCCAAGGAACAGGATATTGTTTCCAACCGGGTGGCAGTTCATTACAATAACAAACGTACACTGGTAGGAGATACGGATACAGGAGCTGCTCTGAAGGAGAGGATCGGGGAGTTGATCCAGCTTTTGGAAGCTTACAGAAAAGGTATCATCAAAGAGAAAAAATAAGTGAAAATGCGAAGTACACAGACAGTTTATCCTATGCTATAGTAAACAGAGGTGATGCAGATGAGAAGAAACAAAAGAAGAAAACAGCGGCTGAAGTCAGCGCTAGTCCTGCTGATCGTTCTGTTTATCCTGGCGGGACTTGGTGGTATGCTGTTTATCTCACACAAGAATAAAGTAGAAAAACAACAGAGGAAAGAGGCGGCACTGGCAGCTCTGGAGAGTATTCCGGAAGTGACAGCCACCCCTGTAGCGACGGCGACACCGGTTCCAACAGCGACACCGACACCATCAGTAACTCCGATTCCTACCATACTGCCGGCTTTTGAACCGGAAAATTATCAGGGAATCTGGTACAGCGAAGATGGACTGACAACGATTAATATTTACGATATCAGTCTGAAGTCCGTTTCGTTTACCTATAAGCGTATAAATGGAAGAAATCATTCCCTGAGTGCGGAGGCAGATGTAACTGCGGAAGTGGCAGGAAATGCCACACAGTTTCGGTTTAAGGATTCGGAAGGGAACAAGGCAAAAGGAGAGTTTGTTTTTGATAAAAGCGGAGAGCTTTATGTAAAAGTCAAAACTTATAAAAGGGCAGACGGATCAAAGACCTATCCAAAAACAGAATCTATTATGAGAAGAGAAGCTCCGGTAGAGGAGGACTCATCACAGGAACAGACGGCTGATAATAATGCAGCAGAAGGATCTTCGGAAACATCGGAGGAAGGAACAGTGTCCTATGATGAAAATACTTACAGTGAAGATACCTATTATAATGGAAGTAATGATACGTCATCTCAGGAAGATGCCGATATTTATCAGATTCCATATGGTGAGGAAGAAACTTATTACACGGAGTAGGAAGCGGGATAGCACAGCTGCCGGTCTGACATAAAAAATAAAGAATCCCCGGATTTGTGGCATTTGGAAATTTTCTGTACAGAAAGTTTCCTAGCTGCTTCAAATTCCGGGGATTTCTTTATTTGATCATTTTTTTTCGGTCTGTACGGCCGACGAGATAGTCAATGCTGGTGTCGTAATAATTTGCCAGCCGGATAAGCATTTCGATAGGAATATTACGGGATCCCGTCTCATAATGGGAATAAGAACGCTGACTGATATGAAGAATCTCACTTAATTCTTTCTGGGACAGATCTGCGTCTGTACGTAAATCCTGAATACGCTGAAATTTCATTGTGCTCACCTCTTCTTTCTATAGGAAGTATAAAACAGAACGAATTGCACTCTTGCAAAAGAGAGCAAAATGGACTATACTAAATTCATTATCTTCTTTTATTCAGAAAATGTCTATCTGAAATTTCCCATTTATAAATGAAAAAGACGAAAAAACTGAAGATCGGGTTCGGATTTTATCGCAGAAAGGAAAAGATTTGTTTGCAAGTGTTTTATCGGCGGCGATTTTTGGCATGGAAGTGCGGGAAATCCAGGTTGAAGCAGATGTCAGTGACGGACTTCCTTCTTTTACTATGGTTGGTTTTCCATCTGCACAGGTGAGAGAAGCACAGGAGCGAGTGCGGACAGCATTCAAAAATAACCGGCTCAGTCTGCCACCCAAAAGAGTGACCGTGAATTTTGCGCCGGCAGATATGAAGAAGGAAGGTGCAGGCTTTGACCTGCCGGTAGCTGCGGCAGTGATGGCAGCAGCCGGAATACTGGAACCGGAGCTTCTAAAAGAGGTTCTGGTTGTAGGCGAAATCAGTCTGAATGGAGAAATTCATGGAGTTTCCGGGGTTCTGCCGCGGGTGATCCGGGCAAGAGAACTTGGACTTCGATTTTGTATTATTCCTCAGGAAAACCTGAGAGAGGGAAGGCTGGTACGGGATATGCAGGTGGTTGGTGTGAAGACACTGACAGATATGATTTGCTGCCTGAAGGAACCACAGATGTATACATATCCGGAACCGGAAGTAGAAAAAAGAGAAAGCCAGGAAGAAAAAGGTGTCGATTTTGCGGATATCTGTGGTCAGGAAGCGGCAAGACGAGCAGCGGAAATCGCAGTCAGCGGGTTTCACAATATCCTTTTTATTGGCCCACCGGGTTCCGGGAAAACCATGCTTGCAAGGCGTCTGCCGACAGTTATGCCGAAACTTACTTTTGAGGAGAGTCTGGAGATAACAAAAGTATACAGTGTGGCAGGACTTCTCACAGAAAAAGATCCACTGATCAGGGAAAGGCCATTTCGCAGTCCCCATCATACCAGTTCTCCACAGGCATTGGCAGGAGGAGGCAGGATTCCAGGCCCGGGGGAAATTACTCTGGCACACAGGGGCGTACTTTTTCTGGATGAAATGCCGGAATTTTCCAGGAAAAGTCTGGAGATTCTTCGACAGCCTCTGGAAGATAAAGAAATTCATCTGTCCAGGGCAGCAGGAACTTATACATTTCCTGCGAGTTTTATGCTGGCAGCGGCGATGAACCCCTGCCCGTGTGGATTTTATCCGGATATGAACCGCTGTCGTTGCACACCTGGAGAAATTACACATTATCTGGGCAAAATCAGCCAGCCTCTTCTGGAGCGGATTGATATCTGCACAGAAGTTCCGGCCGTGAGTTTTTCAAAAATGAAAAAAAGAATACAGGGGGAATCTTCGGCGAAAATCAGAGAAAGAGTAGAGGCGGTACAGGAGATTCAGAGAAAGCGTTATCAGAAAGAAGAAATCTGTTTTAACGGAGAGCTTGACGGAAGAATGCTGGAGAAGTACTGTGTGTTGACGAGGGCAGCAGAAGAAATACTGGAACAGGCATACGGGCAGTTCCAGTTCAGCACCAGGGCATATCACAAGATACTGAAAGTAGCCAGAACCATTGCGGATATGGAAAAATCAGAAAAGATTCAATCGGAACATATCTGTGAGGCACTGACATACCGGGCATATGATAAAAAATATTGGTCATAAAACAGCAGAAAGGAAGGTACTTTATAATGGAAGAAATACAGAAAAAGATTCGCTGTGCGGAAAAAAACAGTCGTATTTATCCGGCAAAACTCCGGGAAATTTCCGGTATGCCGGAGAGACTGTATTATATTGGAAGGTTTCCTGAAAATGACCGTCCTTCCGCTGCGATTGTGGGAGCCAGACTGTGCAGTACCTACGGTCGGATACAGGCTTTTCGTTATGGGAAGTTTTTGAGTGAGCATGGTGTACAGGTGATCAGCGGTATGGCAGCCGGGATTGATGCAGAAAGCCATAAAGGAGCACTGGAAGGAGGAACGCCGACGTTTGCAGTGCTTGGAAACGGCGTCGATATCTGTTATCCGTCATCCAGCAGAAGTATTTACCGGAGGATTCCTCAGGAAAATGGTGGAATTATCAGCGAATATGAACCAGGAACCAGAGGCAGGGCCTATCATTTTCCGGCCAGGAACCGGATCATCAGCGGACTTGCGGATCTGGTACTTGTGGTGGAAGCAAAAGAAAAGAGTGGATCGCTGATTACTGCAGCCTGTGCACTGGAGCAGGGAAAAATGGTATATGCCATTCCAGGAGCGGTAAATGATGCGTTAAGCCGTGGATGCCACAAACTGATTTACGATGGAGCGGGGATTGCCTATTCCCCGGAAATTCTTCTGGATGAGTGGGGTTTGTCTGTGAAAAAAAAGACAAATTTGTCGGGAAAAACCAAGATAGGACTTGCAACGGATTTGGATTTGGTGTATAGTTGTCTCGATTTACGACCAAAAAATCTGGATCAGATTATCAGAAAAACCGGTTTTTCACCGGGAAAAACAGCCGGTATACTGGGACAGCTCATGCTGATGGGACTGGTGAAGGAAACCGGAAGACAGAATTATATCAGACTTGAATAACCGCCTTTTTGCCGGCAGCAGTGAGATTTTTTACACCGGACAGAAGGCAGAATAAGATTAGGAGAGGTAAAATGGCCAAAAATCTGGTGATAGTAGAGTCACCTGCTAAAATGAAAACAGTAAAAAAGTTTCTGGGGGCAAATTATACAGTAGAGGCATCCAATGGCCACGTAAGGGATTTTCCAAAGAGCCAGTTTGGTATTGATGTAGACAATGATTTTGAACCCAAGTATATTACGATAAGAGGAAAGGGAGAGCTTCTTGCAAAACTCCGTAAAGAAGCAAAAAAAGCAGATAAGATCTATCTCGCAACGGACCCTGACCGTGAAGGAGAGGCAATCTCCTGGCATCTGATGCAGGCACTGAAAACAGATACTTCAAAGATGCACAGAATTACATTTAATGAAGTAACAAAAACAGCAGTCAAGGCGTCCATCAAACAGGCCAGAGAGCTGGATATGAATCTTGTGGATGCACAGCAGGCCAGACGTATGCTGGACCGTATGGTAGGTTATACCATCAGCCCACTTCTCTGGGCCAAAGTAAAAAGAGGATTAAGTGCAGGCCGTGTGCAGTCTGTAGCACTGCGTATCATCTGTGACCGAGAAGATGAGATCAACGCATTCATTCCGGAAGAGTACTGGAGCCTGGAAGGTGAATTTCAGGTAAAAGGTGAAAAGAAGCCGTTAACGGCCAAGTTCTATGGAACTGATAAAAAACTTCCGATCAAAAACCGCCAGGAAATGGATGAAATCCTGAAAAATCTGGAAAACTGTAAATATGAGATCACAGAAGTAAAAAAAGGCGAGAGGATCAAAAATGCTCCGCTCCCGTTTACAACCAGTACACTGCAGCAGGAAGCGGCCAAGACTCTGAATTTTTCCACACAGAAAACCATGCGTCTGGCACAGCAGTTATATGAGGGTGTTGATGTCAAGGGAAGCGGCACAGTAGGTCTGATCTCTTATCTGCGTACAGATTCCACCCGAATTTCCGAGGAAGCAGATGCAGCAGCAAGAACCTACATTTCTGAACAGTACGGACAGAATTATGTTTCTCAGACAGAAAAGACAGTCAAAAACGGACAGAAGATCCAGGATGCCCATGAGGCAATCCGCCCTACAGACATTACAAGGACACCGGTTCTTGTGAAAGAATCTCTCACCAGAGATCAGTTTCGTCTGTATCAGCTGATCTGGAGACGCTTTGCGGCCAGCAGAATGGCACCGGCACGTTATGAGACTACATCTGTCAAGATCGGAGCCGGCGAGTATGTATTTACGGTTGCGGCATCCAAGGTTGCGTTTGATGGTTTTATGTCTGTGTATACAGAAGAGGGCGATGACAAAAAAGGCAATATTTTAAGTCAGAGCCTGGAAAAAGGCATGGAGCTGAAACTGAAAGAACTGAAACCGGAACAGCATTTTACACAGCCACCGGCACATTATACAGAGGCATCACTTGTAAAAACCATGGAAGAACTGGGAATTGGACGCCCGAGTACCTATGCGCCGACGATCACAACGATCATCAGCCGACGCTACGTATCAAAGGAACAGAAAAATCTTTACGTTACAGAGCTTGGTGAAGTTGTTAACAATATTATGAAACAGGCATTCCCGAGTATTGTGGATGTAAACTTTACAGCTACCATGGAGGGACTTCTGGACTGCGTGGAGGCAGGCACTGTGCAGTGGAAGACTGTTGTACGTAATTTCTATCCGGATCTGAAACATGATGTGGATGAGGCGGAGAAAGAACTGGAGAAAGTTGATATCCAGGATGAGGTTACAGATGTAGTCTGCGACAACTGTGGCCGTAACATGGTAATTAAGTATGGTCCACACGGAAGATTTCTTGCATGCCCGGGATTCCCGGACTGCCGTAATACGAAACCATATTATGAAAAGATTGGTGTTGCATGTCCGAAATGTGGCGGTGAAATTGTCATGAAAAAAACGAAAAAGGGCAGAAAATATTACGGATGTGAGAATAATCCGGAATGTGATTTTATGTCCTGGCAGAAACCATCCGCAAAGAAATGTCCGAAATGTGGCAATTATATGCTCGAAAAGGGAAATAAGCTGGTTTGCAGCCAGGAAACCTGCGGATATGTGGAACAGAAACCAAAAGATGAAGATTGATGGAATAAATGCTTTTCTACCAATTTTCAGAAAATCCCGTTAAAAATAAAAAAAATATAAAAATGTCTTGTAAATTTCCAGAATAACGTGTAATATTAGACTAGAAAAACGATTTCTTTCAAGGTACGAAAGTGAAAGGAGGAAAAAATGAGCGTTCAGTTGCTAGATAAAACTAGAAAAATCAATAAGCTTCTGCATAACAGCAGCTCAAGCAAGGTAGTGTTTAACGACATTTGCCAGGTGCTCATGGAAACCTTAAGTTCCAACATCCTGGTACTCAGTAAGAAAGGTAAGGTTCTGGGAGTCAGTATCTGTCCGGGCGTAGATGAGATCACAGAGCTGATCGATGATAAGATCGGCGGACATATTGATCCGTTATTGAACGAGAGATTTCTTGGCGTTCTTTCTACCAAGGAGAATGTCAATCTCCAGACACTTGGCTTTGAGCATGTACCAGGGAATTATCAGGGAATCGTAAACCCTATCGATATTGCAGGTGAGAGACTGGGAACATTATTTATGTATCGTAACGATCATCCGTATGATATTGAAGATATTATTGTCAGTGAGTACGGTACAACTGTTGTAGGTCTGGAAATGATGCGTGCGGTTCATGATGAGAATGCGGAGGAAGACAGAAAGCAGCAGATCGTGAAATCTGCGTTCAGTACCCTGTCCTTCTCAGAGCTTGAGGCGATCATCCATATCTTTGATGAACTGGATGGAGACGAAGGCATCCTTGTTGCCAGCAAGATTGCTGACCGCGTAGGTATCACCAGATCTGTGATCGTAAATGCACTGCGTAAATTTGAGAGTGCAGGTGTGATCGAGTCCCGTTCTTCCGGTATGAAGGGAACTTACATTAAGGTTCTTAATGAAGTAATCTTCGACGAGCTTGAGGAGATCAAGGCACAGAGAAACAAAAAGGCATAATGCGATCTGCATTATCTGCCGACTGATAATATAAGATA
Source organism: Blautia sp. MCC269 (assembly GCF_018785655.1). Taxonomy (NCBI): domain Bacteria; kingdom Bacillati; phylum Bacillota; class Clostridia; order Lachnospirales; family Lachnospiraceae; genus Blautia; species Blautia sp. MCC269. The sequence continues at coordinate 50,866 of NZ_WQQE01000043.1, forward strand.
AAGAACGTGACGAAAGAGACTACCCGTTATTGTGGGCAGTCTCTTTTTTACTGAAATTCTTTTGCAGGATCGCATAAAAGGAAAGTGTATCTTTTTAGAAAAAATCAAAATAAATAATGAAATTAAGAAAATAAGAGAAAACAAGAGTATAAAAGAGATATAAAGAGAATAAACTAGAAATAGTATATCTTAAAAGAGTTGCGAAAAAACGTGAAATTCACTAATATAGCCATAGTGATTAGCACTCGTAGAAAGCGAGTGCTAGCAAACGAAAATGGAACTGATAAGGAGGAACATAGATCATGAAGTTAGTACCTTTAGGCGACAGAGTAGTATTAAAACAGGTTGAGGCAGAAGAGACAACAGCATCCGGAATCGTACTTCCGGGACAGGCACAGGAGAAACCACAGCAGGCAGAAGTTATCGCAGTTGGTCCTGGCGGAGTTGTAAATGGCAAAGAAGTAAAGATGGAAGTAGAAGTCGGAAACACTGTTATTTACTCCAAATATGCAGGAACAGAAGTTAAGATGGATGGTACGGATTACATCATTGTAAAACAGGAAGATATCCTGGCAGTTATTAAATAATATAAACATCTTATCGTATATCAATATAAATAGGAGGTCATTTTATCATGGCAAAAGAAATTAAATATGGCGCAGAAGCAAGAGCAGCACTTGAAGCTGGTGTAAATAAACTTGCAGATACAGTAAGAGTAACACTTGGACCGAAAGGAAGAAACGTAGTACTTGACAAATCTTTCGGTGCTCCGCTTATCACAAACGATGGTGTTTCCATCGCAAAAGAGATCGAGCTTGAGGACGGATTCGAGAACATGGGTGCTCAGATCATCAAGGAAGTTGCATCCAAGACAAACGATGTAGCAGGTGATGGTACTACAACAGCGACTGTACTTGCTCAGGCAATGGTTCATGAGGGAATGAAGAACCTGGCAGCAGGTGCCAACCCGATCATCCTCAGAAAAGGTATGAAAAAAGCAACAGATGTTGCAGTAGAAGCGATCAAGAACATGAGCCAGGCAATCAACGGCAAAGAGCAGATCGCTAACGTAGCAGCAATCTCTGCAAGTGATGAGCAGGTTGGACAGCTTGTTGCTGATGCTATGGAGAAAGTTTCCAAAGACGGTGTTATCACTGTTGAGGAGTCCAAGACCATGCATACAGAGCTTGACCTTGTAGAAGGTATGCAGTTTGACCGTGGATATATTTCCGCATACATGTCCACAGATATGGAGAAAATGGAGGCAACTCTTGATGATCCGTACATCCTGATCACAGACAAGAAGATCAGCAATATCCAGGAGATCCTTCCACTTCTTGAGCAGGTTGTTCAGGCCGGTGCGAAACTTCTCATCATCGCTGAGGATGTTGAGGGTGAGGCCCTTACAACTCTGATCGTCAACAAACTGAGAGGAACCTTCCAGGTAGTAGCTGTAAAAGCTCCTGGCTATGGTGACAGAAGAAAAGAGATGCTTCAGGATATCGCGATCCTGACAGGCGGACAGGTGATCTCCGATGAGCTTGGTCTTGACCTGAAAGAAGCTAAGATGGAGCAGCTTGGACGTGCAAAATCTGTTAAAGTTGCAAAAGAGAACACAGTTATCGTTGATGGTCTCGGTGACAAAGATGCCATTGCAAAACGTGTTGCACAGATCCGTGCTCAGATCGAGGAGACAAAATCCGAGTTCGATAAAGAGAAACTTCAGGAGAGACTTGCAAAACTGGCTGGCGGCGTAGCTGTTATCCGTGTAGGTGCTGCTACTGAGACAGAGATGAAAGAAGCAAAACTTCGTCTTGAGGATGCTCTTGCAGCAACAAGAGCAGCTGTTGAGGAAGGTATTATTGCAGGTGGCGGATCTGCTTACATCCACGCTTCAAAAGAAGTTGCAAAACTTGCAACAACACTTGAGGGAGATGAGAAGACAGGAGCTTATGTAATCCTGAAAGCTCTTGAGGCACCACTGTTCCACATCGCTGCAAACGCAGGACTGGAAGGCGCTGTTATCATCAACAAAGTAAGAGAGTCTGAGGTTGGTACAGGATTCGATGCTCTCAATGAGAAATATGTAAACATGGTTGAGAACGGAATTCTTGACCCGGCCAAGGTTACAAGAAGTGCTCTTCAGAATGCTACAAGCGTTGCATCTACACTCCTTACAACAGAGGCTGTAGTTTCCACAATCAAAGAAGATACTCCTGCTCCGGCAGCAAACCCGGGAATGGGAATGATGTAATAATCAGCTAAGCAGGTGAAATTGTTCACAAAATAAGAGGGCCTGCGTCATGGACGCGGCCCTCTTTTTGTGTTATAATCAAAAAAATCAGTAAATTACGAAAGGAAGAAGCAAATGAGTGACTTATATTCAGAACTTCTGGTAAAGAAGAAACAGACAGCAAAGGATATGGTTGTGAAATACGGTCTTATTGTACTGACAGTGATCATGGCTATAGGAGGCCTTTTAGTGAACGGTCTTTTACTGGTGCCGGCTGTTGCGCTCGGTGTTGCCTGTTATTTTGTAATACCGAAAACAGATCTGGAATACGAGTATCTGTTTGTAAATGGTGAGCTGGATATTGATATGATTATGTCCAAGTCCAAGAGAAAAAGAGTAAAATCCATCCAGCTTGCGGAAGCAGATCTTGTAGCACCTCTGAAATCCCACAGAATGGACTATTACAACGGAAATCAGAAAATGAAAGTGATGGATTTTTCCTCCGGTATTGAGGATCATAAACGTTATGCCATGATCACAAGAGACGGTGGTGAAACATGCAAAGTGATTCTCGAATTAGATGACGCCCTGGCAAACACCATGAAAAATTCTGCACCAAGTAAAGTTTTTTTGGATTGACATGAAACTTGTTTTTTGTTACACTAGTTCACAAATTTAAAATATCTTACACAAGGGAGGAAATGCAATGGGTACTATTATTGGTGAAGGCATTACGTTTGATGACGTTCTTCTGGTTCCAGCTTATTCTAAAGTAATTCCGAATCAGGTAGATGTTTCAACGTATTTAACCAAGAAAGTAAAGCTGAATATCCCCATGATGAGTGCGGGAATGGACACAGTTACAGAGCACAGAATGGCAATTGCCATGGCCAGACAGGGTGGTATCGGTATCATCCACAAGAATATGTCCATTGAAGCACAGGCAGAAGAGGTTGATAAGGTTAAACGTTCTGAGAACGGTGTTATTACAGATCCATTTTATCTTTCACCGGAGCATACACTGAAAGATGCCAATGATCTGATGGCGAAATACCGTATTTCCGGTGTTCCGATTACAGAAGGCAGAAAACTTGTAGGTATTATCACAAACCGTGATCTTAAATTTGAGACAGATTTCAGCAGAAAGATCAAGGAGTGCATGACTTCTGAAGGACTGATCACAGCCAAGGAAGGAATCACACTTGAGGATGCCAAGAAGATCCTTGCGAAATCCCGTAAGGAGAAATTACCCATTGTAGATGACGACTTTAATTTAAAAGGACTCATTACCATCAAGGATATCGAGAAACAGATTAAATATCCGCTTGCAGCCAAGGATGCACAGGGACGTCTTCTCTGCGGTGCGGCAGTTGGTATCACAGCTAATGTACTTGCTCGTGTGGATGCACTTGTTAAGGCTAACGTAGATGTTATCGTTATCGATTCCGCACATGGTCATTCCGAGAATATCTTAAAAGCAGTTCGTGAGATCAAGGCTGCATATCCGGAACTTCAGGTTATCGCAGGTAACGTTGCAACAGGTGCTGCTACCAAGGCTCTGATCGAGGCTGGTGTAGATGCAGTTAAGGTTGGTATCGGACCTGGATCTATCTGTACCACACGTGTTGTTGCAGGTATCGGTGTTCCGCAGGTTACAGCAGTTATGGATTGCTATGAAGTAGCCAACAGCTATGGAATCCCGATCATTGCAGATGGTGGAATCAAGTATTCCGGAGACATCACCAAGGCTATCGCAGCCGGAGCCAATGTCTGCATGATGGGAAGCATGTTCGCAGGATGTGATGAGAGCCCGGGAACATTCGAGCTTTATCAGGGAAGAAAATATAAAGTATACCGTGGAATGGGATCTATTGCAGCTATGGAGAATGGCAGCAAGGATCGTTATTTCCAGGAGAATGCGAAGAAGCTTGTACCGGAAGGTGTTGAAGGACGTGTTGCATATAAGGGACATGTTGAAGATACCGTATTCCAGTTAATTGGTGGTTTAAGATCCGGGATGGGTTACTGTGGAGCAGAGAACATTGAGAAGCTGAAAACAACAGGCAGATTTATTAAAATCTCCGCTGCATCTCTTAAGGAGTCACATCCGCATGATATCCATATCACAAAAGAGGCTCCAAACTACAGTGTAGATGAGTAATACAGGAAAAAAAGGTAAGACAGGTAAGAAGTCACCCAGGCCGTCCCATAGCGGGCGGCCTGTTTCCGTAAAAAAAACTTCTTCAGAACCTGCCGCAAATTCCGTAAAAAAGAAGAAAAGGAAAACCTCCCGCAAAAATAAACCGCTGAAATTTCTTCGAAAAACAGTGATGATTCTGATTTTTGTAATTGTTATATCTGCGGTATGTGCATTAGGATATGGATTTTTTGAGATGCGTATGGAAGAGGACAGAATTTATTCTGATGAGACAGGTTCCGTTCAGGAAAACGATGGCAACAGTGGGCCAGAACAGTGGCAGGAAGAGGGTGCCCCCTATATTGACGTGGAACTTCTGACGCCGAATTCGTATTCTAGGCCTCAGATTCCCATTGAACAGGTGAATTATATTGCCATTCACTATACTGCCAATCCAGGATCTACAGCAATGTCCAACCGGAATTATTTCGAAAATCTTGCAACAACACAGGAAAACAAAGTCAGCAGTCATTTTGTAATAGGTCTGGATGGCGAAGTGGTACAGTGCATTCCTACCTCAGAAATGTCCTATGCTACGAATTCCAGAAATGTGGACACCTTATCTATTGAATGTTGTCACTTGGATGATACAGGACAGTTTAATGAGGCAACATATAGTTCGGCAGTGAAGCTGACAGCCTGGCTCTGTACACGGTTTGGACTGACGGCGGATCAGGTGATCCGGCATTATGATGTTACAGGAAAAGACTGTCCGAAATATTATGTGGAAAATCCGGATGCATGGATTCAGATGAAATCAGATATTGCCGCACAGATTCAGGCAGATTATGAACTGCAGGGAAAATAGACAGTATGAAAAAATAATTTCTGAAAATTGGGACTTGAAAATTCAGAAGAAGTATTGTAGTATAACAACAGAAGCTGCATGACTGGCGGAAAGTAGGATTACCTACAGGGAGTGCAGTGAAATGAGAAGCCGACCGCCTGGGCAGCCTGATAAAGGGGTGTCCAGGCGGTTTTTTGTTACCTGCTGATACCTGGAATGATCCCCGGGCCTTACATTAGACAAGGAGGACTGTGAAAAATGACTACATTTTCACTTGAAAAAGAACTGAAAGAGAATTCCTACCCAGGAAGAGGAATTGTGATTGGACGTTCCGCTGACGGAAAGCACGCTGTTACCGCATATTTTATCATGGGAAGAAGTGAGAACAGCAGAAACCGTATTTTTGTTGAGGATGGTGAGGGAATCCGCACACAGGCATTTGACCCGTCCAAACTTACAGACCCGAGCCTGATTATTTATGCACCGGTACGTGTCCTTGGAAACAAGACGATCGTAACAAATGGGGATCAGACAGATACCATCTATGAAGGCATGGACAGACAGCTTACTTTTGAGCAGTCACTCCGCAGCAGAGAATTTGAGCCAGATGCACCGAATTACACACCTCGTATTTCCGGTGTTCTTCATGTGGAAAACGGAAAATTCAGCTATGCAATGTCTATCTTAAAGAGCAATAATGGAAATCCAGATTCCTGCCTCCGTTATACATTTGCTTATGAGAATGCGGCAGCAGGACAGGGACGCTTCATTCATACTTATAAATGCGACGGAAACCCGCTTCCAAGTTTTGAGGGAGAGCCGAAGCCGGTAGAGATTCCGGATGATATTGATGATTTTACCAACCTTCTCTGGGAGAGCCTGAACAAGGACAATAAAGTTTCTCTGTTTGTCCGTTTCATTGACATTGAAACAGGTAAATATGAATCCAGAATTGTAAACAAGAATAAATAATCGATATCGTAGAGAACGGAGGATTTTTCCATGAAAGAATTACAGTTAAAATACGGATGCAACCCAAACCAGAAACCATCCAAGATTTATATGGCAGACGGAAGTGAACTTCCGATCCAGGTACTTTCCGGAAGACCGGGATATATCAACTTCCTGGATGCATTTAACGGCTGGCAGCTGGTACGTGACCTTAAGAAAGCAACCGGACTTCCGGCAGCAACTTCTTTTAAACATGTATCTCCGGCAGGTGCTTCCATCGGACTTCCACTGAATGAGACCCTGGCCAAGATCTACTGGGTAGATGATATGGACTGGAAGAATTTTTCCCCGCTTGCATGTGCGTATGCAAGAGCAAGAGGTGCAGACCGTATGTCATCTTTCGGTGATTTCATTTCTCTTTCTGATGTCTGCGACAAAGATACCGCAATGCTGATCAAAAGAGAGGTTTCGGATGGTGTGATCGCACCGGGATATACAGAGGAAGCGCTGGAAATCCTGAAACAGAAGAAAAAAGGCAACTACAATGTAATCCAGATCGATGAAAATTATGTTCCGGAGCCGCTGGAACACAAGCAGGTATTTGGTGTTACTTTTGAGCAGGGACGTCAGGAACTTGCAATTGATGATGAACTGATCTCTAATATTGTAACAGAAAATAAAGAGCTTACAGAGGAAGCAAAGAGGGATCTGAAGGTTTCTCTGATCGTTTTGAAATATACGCAGTCCAATTCCGTATGCTTCGTAAAAGACGGACAGGCGATCGGTGTTGGTGCTGGTCAGCAGTCACGTGTTCACTGTACACGTCTTGCAGGCCAGAAGGCAGATAACTGGTATCTCCGTCAGTGCCCGAAGGTGCTGAATCTTCCATTTAAAGATACCATTACACGTGCAGAGAGAGACAATGCCATTGATGTTTATATTGGTGAGGAGTATATGGATGTTCTTGCAGATGGCGCATGGGAGAAAACATTTACCGAGAAGCCGGAAGTGTTCACAAGAGAAGAGAAGCGTGCATGGCTGGATGGTCTTACAGATGTGACTCTTGGTTCAGATGCATTCTTCCCGTTCAGTGATAATATTGAGCGCGCACATAAGAGTGGCGTGAAATATATTGCAGAGCCGGGCGGATCTGTCCGCGATGACGCAGTTATCGATACCTGCAATAAGTATGGAATGGTAATGGCATTTACAGGAATCAGACTTTTCCATCACTAAAATATCATGAACATATAATGGGGCAGAATATGAATGTCTGTCTTACATAAAAGATCCCGGATCTGGATTTCTATCAGGAAATTCCGGATCCGGGATTTTTTGCGCCATTTTGTGCTTGTTTTTTGTGAAATAAAAAAAGAACTCTGAATCATTCAGAGTTCCGAAGAGCGATAGACGGGGCTCGAACCCGCGGTCTCGACCTTGGCAAGGTCGCGCGTTACCAACTACGCCACTATCGCATTTGTCTTATCTTATGAGGTGTTTCCCTCATCGACAAGACATATATTAGCACAGATTTTAAAGCATGTCAAATCTTTTTTTGCATTTTTTTGAAAAATTGAAAAAAAGAAGACATTTCCGGATCAAGACGTTTCAGATTCACTGCTTATGTGATAATAGCGAAGTACATGGTCCGGGTAATACTGGTCACCGTAATCCCATGGACCTGCCGGATCGTGAAGGGGATCGTCTTCATCACGCTGCTTGCCACCACTTGCCATCTGGGCAAATGCCTGGGCGCTTTCGGTTGTCCAGGAGGTTTCTCCGTTTTTGGCAAGATAAGAGAAATAAGAGTCTGTACCAAAATTATAGGCCTGCAGGGCAAGACGGATATGGGGCAGATCAGCGGGTCCTGTGCATCCGGATTTATCCAGGGCATATTTCAGCTCCTGGATTCCACAGGAGATAGAATAGGAAGGATCTGTGATTCCGTTAGGCTGCTGGGGATACTGCGTATTATAAGCGCCTTCGGATGACTGCATGGGATCGGTTCCCTGGCCGGAGCTTTCCTGCATCATAACCGCCAGGATCAGATCTACATAGTCAGACATGCCATATTGGGCGGCTTCCGTGGTAACTTCATCTCGGTAGGCTTCACAGGATGCATTGATCTGATACGTATTTGTCTGCTTTCCGGAAAATCTGGATAAACGCAGAAAAATGCATCCGAGGACCAGTAAAAAGATCAAGCCCAGAAAGAACTTCTGTCTGCGAACCTGGCGTACGCGGAGACGCTGGCGTTGTTTTTTTGTAAGTTTAGGGGTTTTTCGTTTTGTATTCATAAGCTTATTTTACCCGTCGGATGGTGATTTGACCAGTTAAGAAATGTGATCTTTTTGTTAAAATTTTCTGAAGACTGACCTACAAAATTGCAAAATACGATCTGATATGCTATGATAGTCGGGACAAACCGCAGAATGCCGGAAAAAAGGAGGCAAGATTTCATGCGTAAAAGGCTTCTTGCAGTTATTTTGTGTGCTTCCATGATATTCCCTGTATCAGCATCTGCAGAGGTACTTGGATATGAAGCAACACTGAATACATATACACAGGAGAAAAAATCCCCTCAGCAGTTTCAGATTGATGATGGGGAAGGAAATACAGTAAATGCACTGGCGAAGACGGACACCCTTTATGTCACTGCGAAGAATACCGCAATTCGGTCCAATCCCGGAGAGAGTGGATCAGAACTTCGATCCGTTCTTCTGGGAACGAAACTTGAGAGAGTTGCCGTATGTGACAACGGATGGAGTAAAGTTACGTTTCAGAAAGACGGAGAGGACAAGATTATCGGTTATGTTCAGGATAGCGTGCTCAGTGATACGGAAACCGTGAATAAATTTACGGATACAGTCACGGCAGCCAAAGACAGCGATATTCTTGATTATCCGGGAAAAAAAGACGGAGAAGTAGTAGGAGAAGTTCTTCAGGATGATGAGCTGAAGAGAACTGGTACTGTAGATGATATCTGGAGCCGGATCGTTTACACCGATGACAGCGGTGCACAGCAGACTGGATATATTCCTACCAGCTGTCTGGAAGGATATCAGGAGAACGAAGTAGCCAAAGCAGAGCAGGAAAAGAAAACAAAAGCAGGTTCCCTTACCAAGAGTTCCGGAGAAGGTATTTTTGCAGACGCTGTGGACGGCGTAACGTCTACGGGTGGTTCCGGAACATCTGCCAATGGTGTAAAAGTCGGAACTCCGGTATCAGTTTCTTCCGATGCCACACTGAAATCTTTGGGAACTTTCCGTATTACCCATTACTGCCCATGCAGTATCTGCTGTGGTCCATGGTCAAATGGAATCACATCTACAGGTGTAACGGCAACAACCAATCACACCATAGCAGTAGACCCCAGCCAGATTCCATATGGTTCCAAGGTGGTGATCAATGGACAGGTTTACGTGGCGGAGGATTGCGGAGGTGCGATCCGTACCAACTGTATTGATGTTTATGTTGCCACACATTCAGAGGCAGAGGAGAAAGGTGTATTTTATACAGAAGTTTATCTGCTTCAGTAAAAACGCCGTATAACAAAAAATACTGCATCAGACTTAATGTATAAATCGGAATATAAATATCCGCTTTATCAGAAAATGTCGAATGCAGTATTTTTTATTTATAAAAAGAAAAACTCTGTTCAACAGGAAACAGGAACTGTGAACAGAGCAAAAAAATAATGCCCAGAGCCGGAATCGAACCAGCGACACGAGGATTTTCAGTCCTCTGCTCTACCAACTGAGCTATCTGGGCATGTCTCTTTCGAGCACTTTGTTACTTTAACACATTTATGTAGAGAATGCAAGGGGAAAATGAAAAAAAGCAGATGTTTTTCTGAAAAATCCGATTTTCAAAAAAACATCTGCAATATTATATGCGGCAAATTCAGCGGGCAGCCAGATAAATTTTTTCCATATCTTTCATATTTAACTGTTTGAAGACACCGATGGTACGGGTATCTTCATAACTGCACTTAAATGCCAGATCGTGGATATCTTTTTCTGTAAGATCAAGACCAAGCTCATGAAGGCTGGTAGGCATCTGAATGGAACGGAAATAATCTTCCATGGCTTCAATACCGGCAAGTGCGGTTTTGTTGAAATCGATGCTGCATGGGATTTCAAATACGTTGGTAGCAAACTGGGCAAAACGTTCTGGATTTGCGTCATAGACATAACGGGCCCAGCTTCCCCACAGTGCGGCCAGACCGGCACCGTGAGCTACATCGTAAGTTCCGCCAAGTTCATGTTCCAGCTGGTGACATGCCCAGTCACCGCCGCCGGTTCCACAGCCGGTGAGGCCGTTGTGGGAGAGACTTCCTGCCCACATGATTTCTGCCCTGGCAGTGTAATTATCCGGCTCTTTCAGCAAGATACGGGAATTGTAGATTACCGTCTGCATCAGAGATTCGCTGATGCTGTCTGTAATTTCCATAGTTTCGATATTTACAAAATACCGTTCCATGGTATGCATCAGGATATCCACACAGCCGCTTTCTGTCTGATACTGAGGTAAGGTGTATGTAAGCCGTGGATTTAAAATGGCAAAACGTGGCCTGCACAGGTCATTTCGGGCAGTACTGCGCTTCAGCCAGCCCTCTTCATTTGTGATGACACAGGAATTGCTCATTTCACTTCCGGAAGCTGCGATGGTAAGGATTACACCAACTGGAAGACATGCTTTTGGAGTTTCTGTGCGGAGGAAAAAGTTCCATACGTCTGTTTCCGGATTTGCAAGACCGTAACCGATGGCCTTACAGGAATCAATAACACTTCCGCCTCCTACGGCAAGAAGAAAATCCACATTTTCTCTGCGACAGAGTTCGATTCCTTCCCGGACTTTGGAAAGATGCGGATTGGGAACGACGCCGCCAAGAGTTACATAGGCAATCCCTGCCTCGTCAAGTACGGATCTGATCTCATTAATAAGACCGGATTTGACGGCACTGTGTCCACCATAGTGGATCAGAACTTTTTTACAGTTCTGTTCTTTCAGAAGTGTGGCAATTTTAAGATGTGTATCTTTTCCAAAAACCACCCGTGTGGGGGTAAAATATTCAAAACTTCTCATAATAAACAACTCTCCCTTATTTCATAATTGATCTATTCGAAATCACGAAAATTAATTAAAAGCAAAAATGGATGATTTGCATTAGCAAACCGTTATAATAATAGCATAGAAGAGGGCCGGGTGCAAGATTTCGGAAAACGTTTGCGACAGGAAAAACAGGGAAGATAAAGGTGATAAAGGGGATGTAATTCCAAAAGGATGTGGTATAATAGTTTTTGTGAGAAAGTAAAAGTGACTTAATCACAGAAACAGACCGATGCAGAGCGTATATTATAAAACAGATTTCAAAGAAGCAGAAGAAAGCAGGTGTCTGAAATGGAAAATATCATTATCGTAGGAGCAGGCCCGGCAGGAATTTCCGCAGCTCTTTATGCAGCGAGAGGAAATATGGACCCGCTGATCATCAATACAGGAATTGGTTCACTGGAAAAAGCAGAGAAGATCGAGAATTATTACGGACTTGAGAGACCTCTTTCCGGAAAAGAACTTTTTGAAAGAGGACTTGAGCAGGCCAGGGCACTTGGCGTCAGGATTCTGGATGCACAGGTTGTGGGAATGGGAGGCTTTGATACCTTTGAGGTAAAAACAACCGAAGGCGATTTTGAAGCCCGCAGTGTGATCCTGGCAACCGGAAGCAAAAGAGCCTCCGCGAAAATTCCGGGAGTGAAGGAATTTGAAGGAAAAGGAGTCAGCTACTGTGCAGTATGCGATGCATTTTTCTACCGTGGAAAAGATGTAGCAGTTCTTGGAAACAGTGATTTTGCTCTTCATGAAGCTGAGGAACTTTCTCATACAGCTTCCCATGTGACGATTTTTACAGATGGAAAGAAACCGGAATTTTCAAAAGAGAATGCAATTGACGTGAATACCATGAAAATTCAGGCAATTGAGGGAGATGAGCGTGTTCAGGGACTTCGCCTGAAAGGAGATGTATCCTTACAGGAAGCAGGCGAACCGCAAACGTCATTTGCACCTGCAGAAGGTGTTTTTGTGGCATTGGGTACAGCCGGAAGTTCAGAGATGGCCCGTCAGATTGGTGCGGAACTGAATGAAAAAGGAAATATCAGGGTGAATGAAGAGATGGAGACAACGGTTCCCGGACTGTACGCGGCAGGGGATTGTACCGGAGGTCTTCTTCAGGTGGCAAAGGCCGTACATGATGGAGCACAGGCAGGACTTTCTGCCTGTCAGTATGTGCGGAAACTTCTGAAAGGGCAGGCATAGAGTGAAGACAGCATAAATTCAGAAGAACGGCAGACACTGATAACGATCAGGATTATGATCGGATTTTCATAACATATAAATTTAAGGAGGAATTTTATCATGGCAAAAGTTTTTACAACAGACAATTTTGAAACTGAGGTATTAAATGCAGAGAAACCGGTACTGGTAGATTTCTGGGCAACCTGGTGCGGACCGTGCAGACGTCAGGCTCCGGTTGTGGAAGAGCTGGCAGAAGCAGAATACGAAGTAGGGAAAGTAGACGTAGATAAAGAACCGTCTCTTGCACAGCAGTATAAGATTATGAGTATTCCTACACTGCTTGTGTTTAAGGGTGGAAAAGAGACAGCACGTTTTGTGGGACTGACATCAAAAGCGGAGCTTGAGGCAGCACTTCAGTAAGATCAGAAAGTATTCATCATTTCATAAAGACGGCTTTTATCCAGAATGCGGATCGATCCCCGTGAAATCTGGATAGAGCCGTCTTTATTCATTTTTTTGAGGCTGCGGCTGACTGCCTCCCTGGCGCTTCCGATGGAGCGGGCGATGGCTTCTTGGGTGAGCGTGAGTTCATCGGAACCGGTATCTGCAGCTTCGTCCAGAAGGAAGGCTGCAATCCTCTGAGGTAACGTCATAAAAAATGTCCGTTCGATTCCTGCGATCACATCCGAGAAATGTTCGGTTGTCCGTTTATAAATGAAATTTTCCAGATAGATATTGTTTTTCATCAGCCGGGAAAAAGGAACTGCCGGAAGCAGAAGCAGATCACAGTCTGTTTCCGCATCGATCTGCACATCAAATGTGATGGCAGAAAGCATGCAGGAAGCGGAAAGGGTGCAGATATCACTGTCCCTTAAACGGTACAGTGTGGCTTCTTTTCCCTGAGAGGACAGAAGGTACACGCGGAGAACGCCCTTCAGAAGAAAAAGAGTTCCTAGGCACTGGCGTTCTTCTGACTGTATGGCAGCACCTGCCGGGTAATGGAGTTCGCGGATATTATCAAGAAGAAAATCCTGGTCTTCTTCGGTCATATGTTCCCAGAAGGGAAAAGCCTGAAAATAGTTCAGGCAGCTGTTTCGGTCCATAAAAAGGTACTCCTTTATAAAAGATGTAGTATCCATTTTAACGCTGTTTGAATGGAAATACAACAGAAACGGAATCTTTATGCATACCGGGAATCCCTGTTTTTCTATTTACATCCGGGGGCTGGAACGTTATAATCATAAAGCGAAAAGAATCAGACAGAGAAAGAATGAAAACTGCCGGATGTAGAAGTCTGTCACCCGGCAGAAGTTAGGAGAATAGTAATTTTGAAGATCTTACTTGCAGCGTGCAACGCAAAATATATCCATTCCAATCTTGCAGTATACAACCTGAAATCCTGCTCCGGAAAGTACAGTCCCAATGTAGTGATCAAAGAGTATACGATCAACCAGATCCGGGATGACATTTTAAAGGACATTTATCTGGAACAGCCGGATGTGATCTGTTTTTCCTGCTATATCTGGAATATTTCCTTTGTAAAAGAACTGGTACCGGATCTTAAGAAAATCCTTCCACATGTGGATTTCTGGGCAGGCGGTCCGGAAGTATCTTACGATGCGGTGGAATTTCTGAAAAAGAATCCCGCGTTTTTTGGTGTGATGGTAGGAGAGGGAGAGGAAACTTTCCATGAACTGGCAGGATATTATATAGAAAGAAAGCCGGAAAACCTGAAAGAAATCCGAGGTGTGGCTTTTCATGACGAAACCAAAGTCCCGGATATTGTACACACAGGCTGGCGGGAACTGATGGATTTAAGTAAAGTTCCGTTTGCATACAGCAATCTTACAGAGTTTAAAAACCGTATCATCTATTATGAGAGCAGCAGAGGGTGCCCGTTTTCCTGCAGCTACTGTCTTTCTTCCATAGACAAGAAGCTTCGGTTCCGTGATATCGAACTTGTAAAAAACGAATTGCAGTTTTTTATTGACAATAAGGTTCCACAGGTCAAATTTGTAGACCGTACCTTTAACTGCAAACATGATCACGCCATGGCAATCTGGCGGTATATTACAGAGCATGACAACGGGATCACGAACTTCCATTTTGAAATTTCCGCGGACCTTCTCCGTGAGGAGGAACTGGCTCTGATGAAAACCATGCGCCCGGGCCTGATCCAGCTGGAGATCGGGGTACAGTCCACCAATCCGCAGACCATCAAAGCTATTCGGAGAACCATGGATTTTGAAAAACTGAAAGGAATCGTAGAGCAGATCCACGGCTTTGGAAATATCCACCAGCATCTGGATCTGATCGCAGGACTTCCATATGAGGGATATGACAGCTTCCATAAGTCGTTCTGCGACGTCTATGCACTGCGTCCGGAGCAGTTTCAGCTTGGTTTTCTGAAGGTGCTGAAGGGTTCCCATATGATGGAGATGACCGGAGAATATCAGATCCTTTACAAAGACCGGGAACCTTATGAGGTGCTTTCCACAGCCTGGCTGACCTACGGGGAGATTTTGAGGCTGAAAATGGTGGAAAGTATGGTGGAAGTGTATTATAATAGTGGTCAGTTCAAACACACCCTTGTATTTCTGGAACAGTATTTTGAAGATCCTTTCCGGATGTATGAGGCACTTGGCAGATTTTATGAGAAAAAAGGATACTCGGAGATTTCTCATTCCAGGATGAGACGCTATGAGATCCTGATGGAATTTGCCGGAGAACAGAAAGAGATCCCGTTGGAAGCCCTTTCCGATGTGATGCTTCTGGATCTTTATCTTCGTGAGAATTTAAAGAGCAGGCCATCCTTTGCATCCGATCAGAAGCCCTATGAGAGGATGATCTGGGATTACCGGAAAGCGGAAAAAATCCCGAAGACCGCCCATATCGAGGTATTCCGAGATGGAAAGAAGATTCTTTTTGATTATACAGACAGGGATCCTTTGACCAACAATGCGCGATTAACGGATATTACAGATGAGGTGAATAAAAATTATGGGAATGTTTGATCCGAAAAAAAGAAAAGTGATCACAGCGATCATCGCAGTTATTCTGGTTCTTGCAATGGTAGTTCCGACTGTACTTTCGCTGATCATTTATTAAGGCGGCAGTTATGAAACTTGGGAAAAAAGCACTGGAGGCACTTCAGGCGGAAATAGATGGACAGCTGAAACCCGGAGATGAACTAATCGTGGCAGGCCCTGTGGCAGCAGAAGGTACGGCATGGATTGCAGAGAACTACCATGACAGACTGCGGGAAGTTTTTTCGGAACGGTTTCTTGAAGATGCCGGAAAACTTCCGGAAGTTTACGGAACAGGAATGAAAAAAGAGAACAATAAGGTCTGGAAGATGGCGGAAGCGTCCGGAGCCAGTGCCAGGTATCTGATGGGGGAAGGCGGCTTTCTGTCTGCGCTCTGGAAAATGGCGGAAGCATCCGGAGTGGGACTTAGCGCAGACCTTCGAAGCGTACCCATCCGACAGGAAACCATAGAGATCTGTGAGATCTTTGATGTGAATCCCTATAAACTCCTTTCCGGTGGAAGCATTCTTCTGGGAATCCAGGGTGGCGATGCGTTTGTGCAGGAGTTACGAAGAGAAGGGATCATGGCAGCAGTGATCGGGCAGACCAATTCCGGAAATGACAGGCTTCTTTACAGCGGCGGAAATGCCAGATATCTGGAGCGTCCGGCGGAAGACGAGATTAAAATAATGAAAAGAGGATAAATAATGGGAGTTTTAAACATTGTACTCCATGAGCCGGAAATTCCGGCAAATACAGGTAATATCGGCAGAACCTGTGTGGCAACAGGAACCAGATTACATCTGATCGAGCCGCTTGGTTTCCGTCTCAATGAGAAGGCGATCAAGCGTGCAGGCATGGATTACTGGGAACATCTGGATGTGACCAGATATCTGGACTATGAGGATTTTCTCAAGAAGAATCCGGGAGCGAAGATCTATTACGCAACCACCAAGGCGCCTCAGACTTATACAGATGTAAAGTATGAGGATGACTGTTTTATTATGTTTGGCAAGGAAAGTGCGGGAATTCCGGAGGATATCCTGGTGAAAAATCAGGAAACCTGCGTGAGAATCCCCATGATCGGGGACATCCGTTCCCTGAATCTGAGCAATTCTGTTGCCATTGTTCTTTATGAGGCACTGCGCCAGCATAATTTTGCACATATGAATCTGGAAGGGCACCTGAGAAATTACGACTGGAAATAAGATTGTGAACGGATTGAAAGATTGAAAGTGCATGTCTGCTTTACATACTGAATAGCAAGACGAAGAAGATTTATAGAGTAAATAAAAGAACCTCTGATCTGGAAAGATTGTAGGAAATATTAAGGAATATTTCTTTTACAGCTTTTCGGATCAAAGGTTTTTTATGTTTTATTTTGCTTTTTCCAGGGTAAAAATAAATTCTGTTCCCACGCCAACAGTGCTGATCACATTGATATTCTGTTTGTGGGCGTTGATGATCTCTTTCACAATAGCGAGTCCAAGGCCGGTTCCCTTACGGTCTTTTCCACGGGAGACATCGATCTTGTAGAAACGGTCCCAGATTTTGGAAAGACTTTCTTTTGGAATTCCGGTTCCCCGGTCTTTGACAGAGACAAAAACTTTGCCATGGTTGACGGTTGTTTCCAGTGTAATGGAAGAATTGTCACTGCTGAATTTTACTGCATTATCCAATAAATTGTACAGTACCTGCTGGATCTGCTCCATATCCGCGCGGACGAACAGCTCTTTGCCTGCCAGAAGGAGTTCCAGCCGGATGTTCCGTTCCGAACAGGTTCCCTCGAAAGAGGCTGCTGTAGTACGGATGGTTTCGTTGATATCAAAACGCCGCATATGCATCATCCGCTTTTTGACATCCAGTTCGTTTAAAGTAAGGAGGCTTCGGGTAAGTTTCTCCAGACGGGTGGATTCAAAAGCAATGACTTTCAGATAGCGTTCCTGCATTTCCGGTGGGATGGTACCGTCCAGCATGGCTTCCACATATCCTTTGATGGAGGTCAGAGGTGAGCGGAAATCATGGGATACGTTGGAGATAAACTGCCGCTGATATTCTCCGTTTTTGTTCAGCTTGTCTGCCATATAATTCAGGGAATGGGAAAGATATCCCATCTCATCTTCAGAATCTACCGGGATCGTATAGGAAAGATTTCCGTTTGCAAATTCCAGGGCACCTTTCAGGATCTCTTTTAACGGTTTGTGCACCCGGTAGAAATAAATCAGCAGGAAACTGAAAAACAAAGCGTAAATAATAATAAAGATTAGGATCATGACCTCTACGATATTGCTGCGGCTTTCGTAGAGGTTTTTCATAGGGTAGTGGACTGCCAGATAACCGATCACCTGGTCTGTATCTTTTATGGGAACGACGGTGCTTAACTGCGTGGTTTTGAATGTCCCATAAAACGTACCGGAAGAATAACAGATATTTTCGTAATCTGCAGGCCGGAAATTTTTGACAGTGATCTCACCGGAGCCGGAAGACTGTTCATCTGTGTTTATCAGAACGGTTCCGTCCGTGTCCATGACCCAGAAGTCTGCATTCTGAAAAGCCGCTGCAGAGGAAAGAGCCAGGGAAAGGGAGTCGTTTTCCGGGTCTTTTACAGCCTGACGGAGTTCATTTCCGGAAACCATCTGGCTGGCTGTGCGGTAAAGGTACTCTCCGGTGGAGCGTTCAAGCCTTTTTTCTACCAGGTAGGAGCCGCCGGAGGAAAGCAGCAGAAAGCAGATTCCCCCCAACACAAAATACAGGATCAGCAGTTTGGTATAAAGATGCTGCTTCATGAATCTTTTACCTCAAATTTGTAACCGATGCCCCAGACTGTGGAAAGAGCCCAGTTTGGATTATCCTTGATCTTCTCACGGAGACGCTTGATGTGAACGTCTACAGTCCTGGTATCCCCGATATATTCATAGCCCCAGATATGGTCCAGAAGCTGCTCCCTTGTGAAAACCTGATTGGGAGAAGCTGCCAGGAAATAGAGAAGCTCCAGTTCCTTTGGCGGCATGTCGATCTGGTGTCCCATATACGTCACAGAATAGTTAGTCAGGTTGATCACCAGATCCGGATAGGATACACATTTTTCCTTTGGTGCGGCAGAGGGTGATTTTACATGGAATCTGCGGAGCACTGCACGGACACGGGCAACCAGTTCTTTGGAGTCGAAAGGTTTGATGATGTAATCGTCTGCTCCAAGTTCCAGCCCCAGGACTTTGTCAAAGGTTTCTCCTTTGGCGGAAAGCATGATGATCGGTACATCGGAAGTATGACGGATCTCACGACATACCTGGTATCCGTCAATACCCGGAAGCATCAGATCCAGAAGGATCAGATCCGGGTGAAAAATATGGAACTGCTTCAGGGCTTCCTCGCCGTCATTTACGATCTTGGTCTCAAAGCATTCTTTTGTGAGGTAGAGAGCTACCAGCTCTGCAATGTTGTTGTCATCGTCAACAATGAGGATTTTCTGTTTTGTAGCCATGGTTTCCGCTCCTTTTTTTATTTCTTGAATTCTACGATGGTTACGCCGGCATCGCCTTCTCCGAATTCTCCGAGACGGAAGGAAGCTACATGTTTCTGGCGTTTCAGGTAATTGTGGACACCTTTTCTGAGGGCGCCGGTACCTTTTCCGTGAACAATGCGGACGGATTTCATGTGTGCGATGTAGGCGTCATCCAGATATTTGTCCAGCTCTGCAACTGCTTCGTCCACGGTTTTTCCCAGAAGATTGATCTCTGTGGAAATGCTGGCCGCTTTTGCCATGCGGATCTTTCCGGCACCGGTACGCTGCATGGATGGGGTGGTGATCACCGGCTCGTCCACAAGCTCCAGATCGGAGATATGTACTTTGGAACGGATGATTCCCATCTGCACAAAGAGATATCCCTTGGAATCCGGATGGCTGGAAACGGTTCCTTTCAGATTCAGGCTGAGAACTTTTACAGTATCGCCAAGAGAAAGATCGGATGGTTTCAGCTGCTTCTTTGGTTTTTGCTTCTGCTGTTTGGAAGACATGCCTTTTTCAGCCTTTGACATACGTTTCTTCAGGTTCTGGCGCTCTTTTTCCACAGAAGCGGTATCTACGTGATCCTTCTGGAATTTATGAAAAAGTTTCATGGTCTGGTCTGCGTATTCCTTGGTATCACGGAGAATCGCATGTGCCTGTTCATTGGCTTCTCTGAGAATACGTTCTTTTCGTTCATCCAGTTTTTCCTCTTTTTCCTGGAGGGATTTTTTCAGCTCTTCTACCTGTTCTTTGTAACGGGCAATTTCTGCACGTTCGTTTTCGATGGTGACACGGCTCTGCTCCAGGGATGTCAGAACATCTTCAAAAGATTCATCCTGCTCACTGATCTGTTCTTTTGCCTTGTCGATGATGAAATCCGGAAGTCCCAGTTTGGAGGAAATGGCAAATGCGTTACTTTTTCCGGGAACTCCGATCAGGAGACGGTAGGTGGGGCGTAAAGTTTCCACATCAAATTCACAGCAGGCATTTTCCACACCCGGGGTAGAGAGGGCATAGATCTTCAGCTCGCTGTAATGGGTGGTCGCCATGGTGCGGATGCCCTGTTCGTGAAGATGGGACAGGATAGCAATGGCAAGAGCGGCACCCTCGGTTGGGTCGGTACCTGCACCAAGCTCATCGAAGAGGACCAGGGAGTCCTGATCTGCGGATTTCAGGAAGGAAACCACGTTTGTCATATGAGAGGAGAAGGTACTTAAGGACTGCTCAATGCTCTGCTCATCTCCGATATCCGCATAGACCTCGCGGAAAAGTGCAAGTTCGGAACGGTCCAGTGCCGGGATATGAAGGCCTGCCTGGCCCATAAGAGTGAGAAGTCCTACGGTTTTCAGGGAGACGGTTTTACCACCGGTGTTTGGTCCTGTGACAACCAGGAGGTCAAAATCATCTCCAAGGCGGATGTCAATAGGAACGGCTTTTTTCCTGTCGATCAGCGGGTGACGGGCCTGGCGCAGGCGGATCCGTCCTTCGGTATTGAAGATAGGTTCGCTGGCATTCATGTCCATGGCAAGAGCGGCACGGGCAAAGATAAAGTCCAGCTGTACCATGATGGAAAGATCTGCGTGGATGGATTCCAGCTCTGCGGCTACCTGCTGGCTTAAAGACGCAAGGATTACTTCGATCTCTTTCTGTTCTTTCAGCTCCAGCTCGCGGATGTCGTTGTTCAGTTTGACAACAGCCATAGGCTCAATGAAAAGAGTGGAACCTGTGGCGGACTGGTCGTGGATCATACCGGCAACCTGGCCTTTGTACTCGGCTTTTACCGGGATACAGTAGCGGCCGTCACGCATGGTGATGACAGAATCCTGAAGATAATTCCGGGCGCTTCCTGCAACCAGAGAAGAAAGCTGAGTGTGGATCCGGTCGTTGGTGGCCTTGATGCTGCGGCGGATCTGACGAAGGGTGCTGCTGGCATCGT
The DNA here is from genome assembly GCF_018785655.1 of Blautia sp. MCC269. NCBI lineage: Bacteria > Bacillati > Bacillota > Clostridia > Lachnospirales > Lachnospiraceae > Blautia > Blautia sp. MCC269. The sequence goes on from NZ_WQQE01000043.1 coordinate 71,795, forward strand.
CACTGATCTCATCCTCGGAAAGGATACAGCGGCGGATCTCTGTGCTCAGTGGTGTCAGAGGTTCCAGTGCCGCAAACATTCCGTCAAGGGAATCGGTCATTCCGTCGTCACGGTCACTTCTGGAATAGGCTTTGACACGGCCGGTATTTTCCAGAAGACTGCAGACGGAAAGCAGCTCCGGTGCGTTCAGAGCGCTGCCTACAGTAAGACGTTTCAGTGTGCCACGGATATCCTTGACACTTCCAAAGGAAATGCCGCCTTTTTTGAACAGGCGTGCAAGGGCATCGTGGGTCTGCAGCTGCATGGATCGGATTTCCTCGATATCTGTGGAAGGGGTAAGCTTCCGGCAGAGATCTTTTCCCATGGGGGAGGATGCCTTGTCTGTGAGCAGATCTATGATTTTATAGTATTCAAGTGCTTTGTATGCTTTTTTGTTCATTGTTGCTATAGTTACTCCTTTTTGTTACTTCTGTTGATTCTGTGCTTTTCTGCGTAACACAGGATATGCAAAAAAACACTTCGTTTCCTATTTTACATGATTTCCATAGCAAAGGAAAGTAAAATGTGTTATGATACTGAATAAAGCCCGGAAGTAAGAGGAAACTGTGCGAAAATGCAGGGAAGACCGGACCGGGATGTGGCCAGAGATCGTAAAGAAAGGCTGGCTGTGAATGTAAAGTGTGAAGTGGATAGGTACATGAGTATTTCCGCTTTGAAAGTAAAAAAGAACAGAAAGGCAAGAATTTTATGCGTTTTTTAAATGAATTACATGAGGGAGACAGAGTAAACGGGATCTATCTCTGCAAACAGAAACAGGCAGCTACAACAAAGAACGGAAAGCCCTATGAAAATCTGATCCTTCAGGATAAAACAGGTGTGATCGATGGCAAGATTTGGGACCCAAATTCTCTGGGAATCGATGATTTTGATGCACTGGATTACATTGAGATCATGGGAGATGTGACAAGTTTTGCAGGTGCCATGCAGCTGAATATCAAGAGAGCACGCAAGGCAGGAGAAGGGGAGTATGATCCGGCAGATTATCTTCCTACCAGTGAGAACAGTGTGGATGATATGCAGAGCCAGCTGCGCGACCTGATCAACAGTGTGAAAAATCCTTATCTTTCTCAGCTCCTGAAGAAGCTTTTTGTGGAAGATCAGGAATTTATGAAAGTGTTTGAAGGACATTCCGCAGCCAAGACCGTACATCATGGATTTATCGGCGGACTGATGGAGCACACCCTTGGAGTGACACGTCTCTGTGATTACATGGCAAATGCGTATCCGCTTTTGAACCGTGATCTTCTGATCACAACCGCTCTTCTTCATGATGTGGGCAAGACCAAGGAGCTTTCTGCTTTTCCTATGAATGATTATACAGATGAGGGACAGCTTCTGGGACACATTGTGATTGGTGCACAGATGGTACACGATCTGGTAAAAGAAATTCCGGATTTTCCGGAGAAGCTTGAGAACCAGGTGATCCACTGCATTCTTGCCCATCACGGTGAGCTGGAGTACGGTTCTCCCAAGAAACCGGCACTTGCAGAGGCTGTAGCTCTGAATCTGGCAGACAATACCGATGCAAGAATGGAGACATTGACAGAGATTTTCCACGCAGACAAGGGCAAAAAAGAATGGCTCGGTTACAACCGTCTTTTTGAGTCCAATTTAAGAAGAACAGGAGATATTTAATAGATGGAATTCCGTAAAAACGATATACTGACTTTGGATATAGAGGATTGCGGAGTTGACGGTGAAGGTATCGGGAAAGCCGATGGCTTCACCGTTTTTGTGAAAGACGCCGTGATCGGAGACAGGATCAGCGCCAAGATCATCAAGGCAAAAAAGAACTACGGCTATGGCCGCCTGATGGAGGTGATCACACCGTCTCCATACCGTGTGAAACCTGCCTGCTCCATTGCCCGCCAGTGCGGAGGATGCCAGCTTCAGGCATTATCCTACGAGCAGCAGCTGAAATTTAAAGAGAAAAAGGTTCGTGGACATCTGGAAAGAATCGGAGGTTTTCAGAATCTTGATATGGAACCGATCATGGGGATGGAAGACCCCTATCATTATCGAAACAAGGCACAGTTTCCGGTAGGAAAAAATAAAGACGGAAAGATCATCACAGGCTTTTATGCAGGAAGAACCCACTCCATCATTGATAACCGAGAATGTATTCTGGGAGTGAAACAGAATAAAGAGGTTTTGGATCGTGTGATCGGACACATGGAAAAATATCATGTACAGCCCTACGATGAGGCCACGGGAAAAGGTCTTGTACGTCATATTATGATTCGTTATGGCTTCCATACAGATGAGATGATGGTCTGTCTGATCTTAAATGGAGATAAGATCCCTGCAGAAAAGGCTCTTGTGGAATCACTCTGTGAAATTCCGGAAATGACCAGCATCACCATCAATGTCAATAAAAAACGAAACAATGTGATCCTGGGCGATCAGCTTCGCCTCCTCTGGGGACAGTCCTATATAACGGACAGTATCGGAAATATCTCCTATCAGATCTCACCACTGTCCTTTTTCCAGGTCAATCCCATCCAGACCGAAAAACTGTATGGAAAGGCTCTGGAATATGCCGGCCTTACGGGAAATGAAACTGTATGGGATCTGTACTGCGGGATCGGAACTATCTCCCTGTTCCTGGCCCAGAAAGCAAAATTCGTCCGCGGCGTGGAGATCGTACCACAGGCCATTGACAATGCAAGAGAGAATGCGAAGTTCAATGGTATTGAGAACGTGGAGTTTTTTGTTGGAAAAGCAGAGGAAGTACTGCCGAGGGAGTATGAGAAGAATGGTGTTTATGCAGATGTCATCGTTGTGGACCCGCCAAGAAAGGGTTGTGATGAGGTACTTCTGAATACGATCCTTAAGATGAAACCGGAGAGGATTGTTTATGTGAGTTGTGATAGTGCTACGTTGGCCAGGGATCTGAAGGTGCTTTGTGCGGAGGATTATGAGTTGATGCGGGTTTCTACTACGGATATGTTTCCGCAGAGTACGCACGTCGAGACGATAGCGTTGATTTCGAGAAAAGATAAATATGGAGCGGAGAGATAATAATATATTTGGTTATGAGCAAGTAGCGAAGCGGATTGCGAATATCCGCTTGACACACAAGCATGAGTTCAGAAAATTAAGAAGTGTCTTGTGGAAATAAAATGAAAGTGCTATACTTAAACAAATAAGGCCATGTGGATAAGAATATTAGAAATTCACATGGCTTCTTTTAAAACAATAAGTTAGCTATAACTAACACATGACAAAAAGGAGGAACGCTAAAATGAACATAAATGTATTCTATGGAATTCTGATCCCGTTTTTGGGTACTTCTGTGGGAGCGGCCTGTGTGATTTTTATGAAAAAAAATTTAAATGCACACGTGCAGAGGGCACTGACTGGCTTTGCGTCAGGAGTTATGGTGGCTGCTTCTGTTTGGAGCCTTTTGCTTCCGTCAATTGAACAGTCGGGGAAACTGGGAAAATTTTCTTTTGTACCGGCAGTGGCAGGCTTTTGGGCAGGAGTGTTGTTTTTGCTTTTGCTGGATCATGTGATTCCACATATTCACCAGTACAGTGACAGCGCCGAAGGTCCGAAGAGTAAGTTTCAGAAAACGACAATGATGGTCCTGGCAGTAACGTTACATAATATTCCGGAAGGAATGGCGGTTGGCGTGGTTTGCGCGGGATATCTCATAGGAAATACTCATATCACATTTAAGGGAATGGTGGCACTTTCTATAGGAATTGCAATTCAGAATTTTCCGGAGGGTGCGATCATTTCCATGCCCCTTCGCTCTGAAGGCATGGGAAAAGGAAAGGCATTTATAAGTGGTGTGCTGTCAGGAATTGTAGAACCTTTTGGAGCAATACTCACAATTCTGGCAGCGGATCTTATTATTCCGGTTTTGCCGTATTTACTCAGTCTTGCTGCCGGTGCTATGATCTATGTAGTGGTTGAGGAGCTGATCCCGGAAATGTCAACAGGGGAGCATTCGAATATTGGAACCATATTTTTTGCAACAGGTTTTTCCTTTATGATGATATTAGATGTGGCGTTGGGATGATTGGTCTGTTTATTTCGCACGTATGAAAAAATAGGTAAAAATTTGAATAGAGTAGCAATACACCCTACATATATGATATGCTCTACCTATCAACCACAAGAAAAGGAGGAACAAAAAATGAATAATAAAGGCATCGGCGCAGTTTTCTGTCTGATATCGGCAATCCTGATCTCTGCAAAATACATCTCAGCTGCGATATTTATGAGCGGTGTGAATACCTGGGATGCCACATTATTTGCTGCCGGACTGGGGTATGTGGGGCCTTTCCTGTCAATCGCTTCTGCTGTTGCACTGATCGTCGGAATTTTGTTTCTCGGATATGGGGTATATGAGGAGATAAGAAAAAACAAGAAATAAACAGGTTGCAGACAAGGGGGAATGTAGCAAATGTTTTTTACACTGGAAAAACTGGAAAGAAACACAAAACAGTTAAAAGATCTCCGTTACAGAGAACGGATGGAGATCCCGTCATTTGACGCGAGCACGCAGGAGGAGGAGCCGGTGGGAAAACGGCCGGAAAGCGTGGTCTACACGGGAACTCTGAAAAAAGGTGATTTCTGGATCGGAAGAGGTACTTATCTGTGGATCCGACAGTCCGTAGAGATCCCGGCGGAATGGGCGGGGAAAAAGATCGCCGGGCTTTTTAATATGGGAAAAACCGGCGAGGGCCTGAATTCCGGGTTCGAGGGACTTATCTACGTCAATGGTTCGCCATACTGCGAAACCGGCTCCTATCATGAAGAAGTGATCTTTCCTTCAGAGCTTGCCGGTACGAAAGTGGAGCTGGCTATCCGCCTCTGGGCAGGACTGGAAGGCGGCGGAGTACCAACACAACAGACTCATCAGTTCAAACAGGCAGAGCTTGCCGTTCTGGATGAGGTTGCGGATGATTTTTATTACAGCAGCAGAGCGGCTGTTGAGACTGTGCGTATGCTGGATGAGAACGATTCCATAAGAACAGATCTTCTGACTGCTATGGATCGTGCACATCTGGCTATAGATTGGAGAAGGCCTGGTTCTGATGCCTTTTATGGATCTCTGAAAAAAGCTCTGGAAGTCTGGAAGAAGGAGGTTTCCAGAATCTCGTGGACCAGCCCGGTAACAGTCCATACTGTGGGCCATTCTCATATCGATGTGGCCTGGCTCTGGCAGCTGAAACACACCAGGGAAAAAGCAGCCCGCACTTTTTCAACGATGTGCACTTTGATGGAGCAGTATCCGGAGTTTACCTTTGTCCAGTCCCAGCCACAGCTTTATGATTATATTAAGACGGATTATCCGGATATTTATAAACGGATACAGAAAGCCGTAAAAACCGGAAACTGGGAACCAAACGGAGCGATGTGGGTAGAAGCTGACTGTAACATTTCTTCCGGTGAGGCTCTGGTACGTCAGATCCTGAACGGACAGCGCTTTTTCAAAAAAGAGTTCGGCGTAACGGCCAATGTTCTTTGGCTTCCCGATGTATTTGGTTACAGCTGGGCACTGCCTCAGATCCTGAAGCGTTCCGGAATTGACAATTTTATGACCATTAAGATTAGCTGGAACCAGTACAACCATATGCCTCACGATACTTTCCGCTGGATCGGTGTGGATGGTTCCGAAGTACTGACGCACTTTATGAGCACTCCGACTTTTGGCGATGATGGTGGTTATACATATAATGGGCTTATCGATCCGGCATCTGTAAAAGGGGTATGGGATCTTTACCATGATAAAGAGATCAATAAGGATCTGCTTCTGGCTTACGGAAACGGAGACGGAGGCGGCGGAGTGAACCGTGATATGCTGGAGATGGGACGCCATCTGAAGGCTATGCCAGGACTTCCGGAAGTAATTCCTGGAACGGCCTATGATTATTTCGAAAATCTTCAGAAGACCATTGCGTCTACAGACCGTCATGTACCAACCTGGGATGGCGAGCTGTATCTGGAATATCACAGAGGAACCTACACTTCTCAGGCACGGAATAAGAAAAACAACCGGAAGACAGAACTGAAACTGCGGGAGGCAGAGTGGCTGGTAAGTGAGGCCGCTGTAAAGACCGGCGATTTTTCTTCCTATCCGGAAAAAGAGCTCCAGGAAGCCTGGAAGATCGCACTCAGAAACCAGTTCCATGATATCATTCCTGGTTCATCCATCCATGAGGTATACGAGGATTCCGCAGCAGAGTATGCAAAAGCCAATGAAATCCTGGATACGATCGAGAAAAATGCCCTGAAGGTTCTGGTAAGAGAATCAGATTCCATTGTAACTGTAGTAAATAACAGCAGTTTTGCAGGTGAAGGAATTGTAACAGTAAAAGTAAAAACTTACGAGGGCAGAAAGGGAAGCTGGTTTTCCGCAGATGGAAAAGAGCTGCCTGCTGTATATACGGAAGATGGCTGGCTTGTAAAAGTTTCTGGCATAGAGCCTGCCGGATTTACAACTCTGACTCTTATAATTGGAACCAGGGCGGAATGTTTTTGCACAGAAGAGTGGACCGGGGAACTGGACACGCCATTTTATCATATTGTCTGGGATGAAAAAGGCCGTATGACTTCCATTTTTGATAAGGAAAATGACCGTGAGATCCTGAAGGCAGGCGAATTAGGAAACCACCTGGTGGTTTATGAGGACCGTCCAATGAAGTACGATGCCTGGGATATTGATATCTATTACCAGGAAAAAGGATACGAGGTAGAGGATCTGAAAACGGTTTCTGTGGAAAAATCTTCTTTGATGACAAAAGTAAAAATGGATTGGAATTATCAGGATTCCACGATCTCACAGGAAATCCGCTTTTACAATGATAACCGCAGAATTGATTTTGTCACTCATGCAGACTGGCATGAGCATCAGCAGCTTTTGAGAGTTCTTTTTCCTTTGGATATCCGCACCAGCGAGGCAACTTTTGATATCCAGTACGGAAATGTGAAACGTCCCACCTACGAGAATACCAGCTGGGATATAGCAAAATTTGAAACCGTTGCCCATCAGTGGGCGGATTATTCCGAAACCGGATACGGAGTCAGCCTAATGAACGACTGCAAATATGGCTACAGTGCCAGGGGCCATGTTCTTGGCATGTCGCTGATCAAATGTGGAATCCATCCGGATTATGCGGCAGATCAGGGAATCCATGATTTTACCTATGCACTTTATCCACACAGTGGCAGCTGGCAGGAATCCGGTGTGCAGAAAGAAGCCTGGAGACTGAACAATCCGCTCTGGACTGTGGAAGGTGCAGTGGATGCAGAGGTACGTCCTGCTTTTTGCAAGGCAGATACAGACCATGTAGCCATCGACTGTATAAAGAAGGCAGAAGATTCTGAAAGTCTGATCATCCGTTTCCACGAGTATGCAGGCATGCGCGGTCCGGTAACGCTAAATTTTGGTTTTTCGGTAGACTCCTGGCAGGAGACGGATCTGATGGAAAATCCGGCAGGAGAAGAAATGACCGGAGAACTTAAGGTAACGGTACGCCCTTATGAAATCCGAACTTTCCGCGTGACTCCAACTCTGAGTAATAAATAATAACTGAAATATGGCGCCGGTTTATCTTTGGATATGTACCAGAAATTCTGGGTATATCTTCAGGATTACCGGCGTTTTTATTACAGGAACCTGAAAATATTTATTTTTTTGCATCCATCCCCACTCCTCCCACGTCTAATAAACAGAAGCACAGAAACAAATGCTTTCAAAAAACATTTCCTGAGGACCGGTCCGTGCAGGAGAATGGAGATTACCAATGAATGAGATTTTGATACGAAAGGCGAAAAAAGGGGACAAAGATGCTTTCTGCCGGCTTATGGATGAGCAGATGCAGAGTATGTACAAGATTGCCATCTCCTATGTGAAAAATGACGAAGATGCTGCGGATGCCATCCAGGATACCATCCTTTCCTGCTATGAAAATCTGAAAAGCCTGAAATATAACAGGTATTTCAAAACATGGATGATACGGATCCTGATCAACAAATGCAAGGACATCCTGCAGAGAAAAAATCGAATGATCTGTACAGACGAGATGCCGGAGATGCCTTTCCATGAGGCGGAATATGCCTCGGCAGAATGGGCGCAGATGCTGGAACCGCTGGACGAGAAATACCGGATGATCGTTCTTCTGTACTACATGGAAGGATTTAATACCCGGGAGATCAGTGAGATCCTGGATATGAAGGAAAGCACAGTGAAATCTCGTCTTCAACGCGGAAGAAAACAGATTGCGAAGATGTACGAGTACAAGGTCAGGGAGGGACGTGTTTGATGATGACATTAAATGATAATGAAAAAAATTTTCAGAAAAAACTTCAGAAAGATACAGAGATACCGGTGATTGTGCGGGAACGGGCAAACCAGGCATATCATCACATTGAGAACAATACTGCCGTACAAAAGAGAGAAACGAATGATAAAAATGCCCTCCGCTGGATGAAAACAGGCGGGAAGGTCGTGGCGGGAACAGCAGCAGTACTGGCAGCAGGTATTCTGTTCTGTGCGGCAAATCCGGTCATGGCAAAGAATATCCCGGTGGTGGGAGGTCTTTTTGAAACATTACAGGATAAAGTAAGCTTCTTTGGAGATTTTGCAGATCATGCGACGACACTGGAAGATACAGAAAAATCTGCCGGAGCGAAAACAGCAGATGGAAACTCTGATCAAACAACGGATCATACAGCATCAGATAATGCAAACGCAGACACCACCTACACAAAAACATCCGGCGGCCTCACCATCACCTGCTCCGAGATTTTTGCAAACAGCCAGGCTGTCTATGTGACCATGCAGTTTCAAAGTGAGGAACCATTTCCTGATACGTTAAAAGGACTGGATGGGAAGCCTGCTATGGAAATGTATTCAACAAGACTTCTGGATTTTAATCCGGTGGACGATGGGGTGATGCTCAGCAATCTGGAAGGAGAATTTCTGGATGAGAATACATATGCCTGCATCCTTCGGGTAGATCTTGCAGAGGCGACAAAAGACTACAGTGAATACAATAAAAAATACGAGGAAATGTGCCAGCAGGTACGGGATGAAATGGGCATCACCCTGGATGACATAAATGATGAGACAGAAGAAGGCAGTGCACTTCTTGGAGAATATATAGAAAAAATATCTGTCAGAGGAGGCGCACTTCAGTCTTATATCAAAGAGATCGATATTCCGGAAAAGTTTAACATGCATCTGGGTATCAGTGAGATCCGTGGAATGCGGCCGGATGAAGCTTCAGATCCGAATGATCCGGATGCGGGATATTATAAATTCGAAGGAGACTGGAGTTTTGACATTCCGGTAACAGTCGATGATTCAGAAACGGAAGTTCAGGAGATCAATGAGACAAATGAGGCAGGAATCGGTCTTAAGTCCGTGATCCGGACTCCATATGAGCTGACGGTAAATGAACTTTATGAGGAAGGTTCCAACAGCGACTGTTTCATGGTTGCGCTGGATGCCAATGGAAACAGGCTGCCATATAATGAGTCCAATGGAAACTGCAATAATTTTGCCATTCAGGACAGAGATATTTCCACCGTTGATATTTATATCCTGGATTACGTGCAGTATATGGATGAGCTGAAAGGAGAAGAAAATTACAACAATAACGAGAAGAAACCGGAAGGTGAAAAATGGAGTGATCTTCTGGATCAGCATGCGAAATATCACAAAACACTGCACTTTAACCAAATCAAGTAAGTCCCCTGCGGGGTTGCGAAAGGCAATAAGCAGTGGGTGGGGACTTGCTTGTATCAGGAGGAGTGCAAGCTCCTCCTGATAAACTGCGGAGCAGTTATTTGGTGTAGAGCTACGTAGCGAAGCGGATTGCGAATATCCGCTTGACCTGATAATGCCTGAAAGGCATGGAAAGCTATATAAACTGGGTATTTTACATAATTCAAAGAATCCTTTACAATAAAAGTACAACATATGGAGCGCACACAATGATACAGGGAGGGATTCATTATGGAATATGCAAAACTTGGGAACACCGATATCGAAGTATCAAAATTATGCGTAGGATGCATGAGCTTTGGAAAGGCCGGCACTATGCATAAATGGACATTGGATGAAGAACAGAGCGGAGAAGTAATCCGCCATGCGCTGGATCTGGGAATTAATTTTTTTGATACAGCCAACGGATATTCCGAGGGAACCAGTGAAGAATATCTGGGACGGGCTCTGAAAGAAAGCGTAGCCAGAGATAAAGTGGTGATCGCGTCCAAGGTTTATTTTAACCCGGGCCGTCTTTCCAGAGAGGCCATTATGCGAGAGATCGACGGAAGTCTGAAACGTCTGGGAACAGATTATCTGGATCTGTATATCATCCACAGATTTGATTACGAGACACCTGTCGAGGAAACAATGGAAGCACTCCATGACCTGGTAAAAGCAGGTAAAGTACGCGCACTGGGCGCTTCCGCCATGTACGGATATCAGTTCTACAACATGCAGCTTGCAGCCAGGGACAATAACTGGACACCATTTTCCGTAATGGAAAACCATTACAATCTTCTTTACAGGGAAGATGAAAGAGAACTGATCCCGATCTGCAACCAGATGAATGTTTCACGGATGCCATACAGTCCTCTTGCAGCCGGGCATCTGGCAAGGCCGCAGTGGAAGTCTGATTCTCTCAGAGGAAAAACAGACCGCGTTGCAGTGGGAAAATACGACCGTATGGAACAGCAGGATATCAAGATCGTAAAACGGGTTCAGGAACTTGCTGAGAAACATAACTGCAAAATGTCCCAGATCGCCATTGCATGGCAGTGGGCAAAGGGAGTAACATCACCGATCATCGGAGCCACGAAAACAGAATATCTGGATGATGCGGCAGATGCACTGAACGTAAAACTTTCTCCGGAAGACATTGCATATCTGGAAGAGATGTACGTTCCCCATCCCATCGTAGGTGCAATTGACAAAAATCCGGCAGAGGGTGTGATCCTTCTGGACGAGAAGAAATAAGAGGCGCCGAAATGTTTTCCAATAAACAGTTAAAAGATATGATACTTCCGCTCCTGATGGAGCAGTTTCTTCTGATGCTGGTAGGCCTGGCAGATACAATGGTTGTCAGCTATGCGGGAGAGGCGGCAGTTTCCGGAGTGTCCCTGGTAAATTCATTTAATACCATATTTATTAACCTATTTACGGCACTTGCATCCGGAGGAGCAGTTGTAGTCAGCCAGTATATTGGCCGGCGGGATATGAAAATGGCATCGGAATCATCCAGTCAGCTTCTGATGGTAGCTACTGTATTTGCAGTAGTGATCTCAATTCCGGTACTGATCTGGAAAGTCCCTCTTCTGAAGGGATTATTTGGCAAGGTAGAACCGGATGTAATGGAAGCGTGTAAAACATATCTCAGGATCTCCGTATATTCTTTTCCGGCTCTGGGAATATACAATGCAGGAACCGCACTCTACAGAAGCATTGGAAAGACAAGTGTGACCATGAAGATCTCAATTGTATCCAATCTGATCAATGTGGCAGGAAATTTGATCGGAGTTTTTGTTTTCCGAGCAGGAGTAGCAGGCGTTGCTTATCCATCCCTGATCGCCAGAACGTTTTCAGCAGTGGTGATCACACTGCTTTGCTTCCGGGAAAAGGAAGTTCGCTATGTGGGCCGATGGATCTTTCAGTGGAACAGAGAACTTCTGAAAAAAATGCTTTCTATTGCAATCCCCAATGGAGTGGAAAGCGGGATCTTTCAGTTTGTAAAAGTGGCACTTTCCAGTGTGGTTGCGCTGTTTGGTACTTACCAGATCGCGGCAAACGGAATTTCTCAGAGTATCTGGAGTGTGGCAGCACTGATCAGTGTGACCATGGGGCCGGTATTTATTACTGTGATCGGTCAGTGTATGGGAGCTGGAGATATCAGGCAGGCGGAATATTATTTTCGGAAATTAACGAAAGTGACAGTCTGTATTTCAGTCGCCTGGAATACACTGATCTTTCTGATAACGCCACTGCTTATAAAGATCTTTGCAGTTTCCCGGCAGACAGGGCAGATGATCCTCTATCTGGTGCTGATCCATAACATAGCCAATGCAGTGGTATTTCCATTTGCAGATCCTCTGGGAAAAGGCCTCCGGGCAGCAGGAGACGCCATGTTTACCATGGGAATCTCTTTGTTCACAACCATTGGCGTGAGACTGATATTATCTATATTGCTGGGAATTGTCCTGGATCTGGGAGTGATCGGGATCGCACTGGCCATGTGTCTGGACTGGACGGTCCGCGGAGTGATCTTCTGGATCCGTTTCCGCCAGGGAAAATGGAAAACTTATCGTGTGATCGGTGAATAACCGGAACAGAACAATAAACAAGAAGAGAAAACAAATGAAAAAGCAATCGGCAGAATGCACAGATATCAACAGATCAGAGCTTTCAGCAGGTTGCTTTTTTTGGCGGATAGCGGTAAGATAACAAAGACTTGACTTAAACGCGGATCGTTTTTATCCGCCTGAAATGCAGACATAGGAAAACATACGGAGGAATATCTTTGGCAAAAAAACGAAAACCCAAAATGGAGCTCCGGTATTACAAAATGCCGGAAGGGAGTCCGATTCTTGCATTGCTTGGTCAGAAATGGATCCAGAATTACGGAAACGATATCGATTATCTTCATTTTCATAATTATCTGGAGATTGGTTTCTGCTATGAAGGTCAGGGGTTCTTGATTCTTGGAGAAGATAAGGTACGGTTTCATGACCGGGAATTTACAGTGATCCCGCCCAATTATCCCCATACCACAAACAGCGACATTGGAACTGTCAGTCGGTGGGAGTATCTTTTTATTGACGTGGAAGGATTTTTGAATAAATTTATTGACAATTCCGTGAAAAAGGAAAAGATCGTTCAGCGTATCAACTCCAGAGCACTTTTTCTGAATGAAAAAGAAAACCGTTCCATGGCGGATAAGATCCTGAAGATCCTAGATATCATGCGGAATGGAGAAGAGTTTTATCTGGAAGAAGCCAAGGGGATCCTGGCATCGCTTCTTGTGGAGATTGCAAGGATCAACCGGGATTCGGGGGAAGAGCGCTACAGTGAGGGAAGAGGAAAAGTCATGGATATGATCTCCAAATTCCAGGATTATATTTCCGATCATTACATGGAGGATCTTCGGATCGATGAGCTGGCAGAATACTGTCACATCAGTGAAACCCATCTGCGACGGATCTTTACGACCTACATGAAGATGAGTCCGCTGGAATACATCAATACCATCCGGATCCAGGCGGCCTGTGATTATCTGAAAAAGACGGATCAGCCCATTGCGGATGTGGCACATAAGTGCGGCTTTACCACTAATTCCACTTTTAACCGGAACTTTCGCCAGGTTATGGGGATGACACCTCTGGAGTGGAGAAAACGGCCAGAAAATTATGAACAGCAGCTTCTTAAGTTTGATATCCATTCAGAGGAAGGCTGGTAGAACAAAAAAACAGATCTGTGGATCTGGCACAACAGAAAAAATACAGGGTAGTGTGTCGGATCAGACAGATGGAAAGAGGGAAAAATGTACGACTACAGGATCGTGGAGCAGGTCTCCCGAAAAAAGAAACATATGTCAGGAGCTCTCAGAAAAGTAATGGTGATCTTTGCGGTACTTTTTGTACTGATGGGAATCACCATCTCCCAGGCATTTATGCTCCCGGGATTTCTTCTGGCGCTGCTTTATTTTGTATATGATATCTTCAGCCAGAGAGATTATGAATATACCATGGAGAATGGCCAGCTGACCATTGATGTGATCTATGGCAAAAAATACCGGAAAACAGCACATGTGCTGAACCTTGAGGAGATGGAAGTGACCGCACCTCACTATCACGAAAAAGTGGCAAAATACAAAAAGAATTCCGGTACAGAGAAACTGAAAAAATACGATTATACCTCCTATGAGGATGATGTGCCATACTATACCATGATCATCCGGGAAGACGGGCGGAAAATAAAACTTCTTCTGGATCTGACAGAGGAGATGTTACATACGATGAAAACACAGTTTCCGGAAAAGGTCTATTTTGCATAATATGTTAAAATGTTTGTGAAATATGTATAAAAAATAACGTAGAATTTTATGAAATAGAAACAAAAACCTTCTTTTTTGGCGAAAAATATTCGCAGAATGTCGAAAAAGAAGGTTTTTCTTTGCCATGATGACCAATGAGAAAAATGAAAAACACTCAAAATGCATAAAAAAGCAGGTGCCTGAATCATGAAATAGTGCAAAATCAATAAAATGGTTGAAATTGCACATTATATGAACGGTTCTGCAAACTATGGCCGGAATACGGATGCTATAATCCATTCATAAGCAAACGGGAAATGCTTAATAAAGGAGGAAAAGTAAATGAAGAAAAAATTACTCGCAGTATTAATGACAGGCATTATGGCAATGTCTTTCGCTGCAACAACTACAGCAGTATATGCAAAAGGTGACGATGACAATACACTGACCGTATGGGCATGGGACCAGAACTTTAACATCAAGGCTATGAACATTGCAGGTGAGCAGTATGCAAAGGATCATGAAGGATTTAAAGTAGATGTAGTTGAGACATCTTCCGATGACTGCCAGACGAAACTTACAACAGCTGCAAACGCCGGAGATTACAGCACACTTCCGGACATCGTTCTGATGCAGGACAACAGCTACCAGAAATATCTGAAGAGCTATCCGGACGCTTTCACAGATCTGAAAGACATGGACATCAACTGGGATGATTTTGGAAAACTGAAACAGTCCTACTCCATGGTAGATGATACACATTACGGTGTTCCATTTGATAATGGTGCAACAATCGCCTGCTACCGTACCGATATCCTGGAAGAGGCAGGATACACCATCGATGACCTTACAGATATCACATGGAGTAAATTCGAGGAGATCGGTAAAGATGTTCATGAGAAAACCGGTAAATACCTCCTTACAAGTGAGGCAACAGGCGGCGATACTCTGATGATGATGATCCAGTCCTGTGGAGCAAACTTCGTAAATGAGGATGGAGAAGCTTACATTGTAGGAAATGATGTAGCTGAGAAATGTGTAGATCTTTATGTAGACCTTGTAAAGAACGATGTTGTTAAATTAGTAAACAACTGGGATGAGTACATCTCCACAATCACAAGCGGTGAGGCAGCAGGTATCGTTAACGGTAACTGGATCACAGCTACACTGATGGGAACAGAGGATCAGAAGGGTCTGTGGCAGATCACAACAATGCCGAAAGTTGACGGTGTTGACACAGCTACAAACTATGCGAACAACGGTGGTTCTTCCTGGTATATCACATCCAACTGCAAGAACGTAGAGCTTGCTGAGGACTTCCTTGCAAGCACATTTGGTTCCAGTACAGATTTCTATGATGCGATCCTTCCGGAAACAGGAGCAATCTCCTGCTACCTGCCAGCTGGTGAGTCTGACGTTTACAACGAGCCAAGCGAGTTCTTCAACAACCAGCCAATCTTCTCAACAATTGTAGAGTACTCTTCACACATTCCGGAATTCACAAAGACTCCGTATCACTATGAGGCAAGAGAGTGCATCAACACAGCAGTTGTTAATATCGTAAACGGCGCAGACAAAGAGTCTGCACTTCAGGAAGCACAGGATACACTGGCATTCAAGATGACAGAGTAAGATCTGAAGGCTGCATTCTGAAATGAATAAGTAAATACGAAGCAGGGGACTGCATGCAGTCCTCTGTCTTATGTAAAGGCTTAAGAGGTTTGAAAGGAGGAGTTCCTGTGAATTCCAAAAAAAGTGGCATGTCTCTGGTAGCGAAACAGAGAGCGGCAGGCTGGATCTTTCTGGCACCTGCAACCATCATGATCGCTGTCATGAGTTTTTATCCGATGATCCGTGCATTTATCATTTCTTTACAGACAGGTGCCGGAGCAAACATGAGGTTTGCGGATCCGATCTTCAGTAACTATAAACGTATCATGATGGATAAGGTATTCCAGCAGTCCATCGTCAATACTTTCCTGTATCTTATTATTCAGGTACCGATCATGCTTGTCCTTGCGATCCTGCTTGCACAGCTTCTGAATAACAAGGATCTGAAATTTAAAGGCTTTTTCCGTACATGTGTATTTCTTCCATGTGCAACATCTCTTGTATCTTATTCTCTGATCTTCCGTTCTATGTTTGCAACAGACGGTCTGATCAACAGCATCCTGATCAAACTTGGAATTTTAACAACTGGCTATAACTTCCTGGGTAACTCCACAAGTGCAAAGATCGTGATCATCATCGCACTGATCTGGAGATGGACAGGATATAACATGGTGTTCTATCTGGCAGGTCTTCAGAATATTGAATATTCTGTATACGAGGCAGCAAAGATCGATGGTGCCAATGGCTGGAAGACCTTCTGGAAAATTACCGTACCACTTCTGAAACCGACAATTATCATGACATTTATTATGTCGATCAATGGTACACTGCAGTTGTTTGATGAGTCTGTCAACCTGACAAAAGGTGGCCCGGCGAACTCAACAATCACAATGTCCCATTATGTTTATAATACATGTTTCATCAACGTGCCAAACTTCGGATATGCGGCAGCAATGTCATTTATCATATTTATCATGGTAGCGATCCTGGCCTTTATCAATTTGAAAGTAGGTGATACACGTGACTGAGAAAAAGAATAAATCCGCAATTCAGAGAAGATTGATCCCTACATATATTTTTCTGATCATCGTATCATTTATCTCTGTATTTCCACTGTACTGGATGATCTCTGCGGCAACCAATACATCCACAGATGTATCCAGAGGCCGTATCCTTCCGGGTACATATTTTATGCAGAACTTTAAAAACCTGACTGCACAGCAGCCGCTGTGGAGAGCTCTTGGAAACTCTCTGTTTTATGCAGTTCTTACTACAGTGATCTGCCTTCTGATCTGTTCTATCGCAGGTTATGGCTTTGAGGTATATCATGACAGATGGAAAGACAGACTGTTTTCCATCCTGCTTCTTGCAATGATGGTTCCGCAGGTTGCAACGATGGTTCCTTTATTTAAGATGTTTTCAAAAGCCGGACTCTTAAATACAGCGGTAGGTTTTATCCTTCCGATCATTTCCACACCATTTATGATCATGATGTTCCGTCAGAATGCCAGAGCATTTCCTATCGATATCATTGAGGCAGCACGGATTGACGGATTAAGCGAGGTAAGGATCTTTTTCCAGATGTTTATCCCGACTATGAAATCTACTTATGCGGCGGCAGCAGTTATCACATTTATGAATGCATGGAATTCCTATCTGTGGCCGAAGGTAATCATGACAGATAATAAGGCGATGACCATGCCGATGTTGATCGCCAATCTGATCACAGGATATGTAACGGATTACGGCATGCTGATGTGCGGCGTATTATTCTGTTCCATTCCGACCATGATCGTATTCTTCGTATTACAGAAACAGTTCGCAGAGGGTATCACCGGAGCTGTTAAATAAGATTCAAATTTAAAAGGATGCTGTCGAAAGCTGTAGGTGTATTGTATAATATGCTTCAAGTGGATCACACAGCATCCTTTTTATAAAGTGTCATAATAAAAAATATAAGGAGAAAGAAAAAATGGCAAAGCAGATCAGATATGACCATTTCCTGCACGGTGGCGATTACAACCCGGAGCAGTGGCTGGACAGACCGGACATTCTGAAAAAAGATATCGAATATTTTAAGAAAGCACATATCAACACGGTTTCCATGGGGATGTTTTCCTGGGCTGTACTGGAGCCGGAAGAAGGGAAATATAACTTTGACTGGCTGGAAGCGGTAATTAACAATCTGTATAAAGAAGGCATTTATACGATCCTTTCCACACCATCCGGAGCCAGACCGAAATGGATGGCAGATAAATACGAGGAAGTTCTCCGTATGGACCCGGATCGGACAAGAAGATTTTTCGGTGGAAGACATAACCACTGTTATACTTCTCCTGTATACCGTGAAAAGATTTTTAATATCAATAAGAAGCTTTCCGAACGCTTCGGAAAACATCCGGCAGTGATCCTGTGGCATATTTCCAATGAATACGGCGGGGAATGTCACTGTCCTCTGTGCCAGGAAAAATTCCGGGAATGGCTGAAAGAGAAATATGGAACCATTGAGAATCTGAATTCCAGATGGTGCACAACCTTCTGGAGCCATACCTACAACAGCTTTGACCAGATCGAAAGTCCGTCACCAAAAGGAGAAAATGCGCTTCATGCACTGACTCTGGACTGGAAACGTTTTGTTACAGACAGAACTGTAGATTTCATGAAACATGAGATTTCTGCGATCCGCGCAGGCGGGTCAGATCTTCCGGCAACCGCCAATCTGATGTACGACTACGACGGACTTGACTATAAAAAGTTTAAGGATGTTATGGATATCGCTTCCTGGGATAATTACCCAAGCTGGCATAAAAAAGACAACTATACCACAGCAGTGGATGGAGCCTTGCAGCACGACCTTATGAGGAGTATCAAAAAAGCACCGTTCCTTCTGATGGAATCCTGTCCTTCTGCAACCAACTGGAAGCCGATCAATAAGCTGAAAAAACCGGGAATGCATCTGGCTGCTTCCCTGCAGGCAGTCGCCCATGGTTCCGACAGTGTCCTGTATTTCCAGCTCCGCCAGAGTCAGGGTGCCTCCGAGAAATTCCACGGTGCGGTGATCGATCACTATGGCGGTGATGATACCAGAGTTTTTCGTGAAGTGACAGAGGTAGGAAAAGTTCTGGAACAGATCCAGGAAACTGTGGGAAGTGTAACGAAGTCTCCGGTGGCTGTTCTTTATGACCGTGAAAATGACTGGGCGCTGAAAGATGCCCAGGGACCTCGAAATGAAGATATGCATTACCAGGAAAACGTACAGAAACAATATCGTGCACTTCGAAGAAAAGGTTATAATACCGATATTATCAGTATGGAACATGACCTGTCTGATTATAAGCTGGTAACAGTACCGATGGCCTATATGTTCTATCACGGATACGCCGAAAAGCTTCGTACCTTTGCTGAAAATGGAGGTACACTGGTAATTTCCTACTGGTCCGGACTTGTAGATGAGACAGATAAATGTTATCTTGGGGGAACGCCTCACGGTCTCATGGAAACAGCAGGCATCCGTGCAGAAGAAATCGATGCGCTTTATGACTGGGAAGAAAATACCGGTATTCCGGAAACCGGAAATCACCTCAAACTTACAGAAAGCTATACCTGCAAAAATCTCTGTGAGCTAGCAAAAGTTTCCGATGCGGAAGTGCTGATGCGTTACGGAAAAGATTTTTATCAGGGCTATCCGGTGCTGACTCACAAAAAATATGGAAAAGGCCATGTTTACTATGTGGCAGCCGATATGGAAGCAGCCTTTTATGAGGACTTCCTGGGACGAGCAGCAGAAGAAGCCGGTGTGGAGATGCCGCTTACGTTTATACCGGAAGGAGTTTCTGTGACAACCAGGGAAAATGAAGATACGGAATATCTGTTTATCCAGAATTTCGGGGAGAAAACGGAAACAGTTTCTGTTCCGGAAGGTTACGAAGTCCTTTATGGATCGGACAGTGAAATTATGGCCCCGCTTACTACAAGAATCTTAAAGGGGAAAAAATAATCACAGCAAAAAAGTATAAAGCATATCTGCTTTCGGACGGTATGCTTTTTACTGCTGTCTGGGAAAGAGAAGGTAAGATGACAAAGATACAAAAAGAAGAGATAAAAAAAATCGCGGATCAGTTTGCATTTACCGGGGAACTGATTTCCTGCGCCCCCTGCGGAAGCGGGCATATCAATGGAACCTACATGCTGAGATACCGGATCGGAGAAATGGGCTCCATCAAGGTGATCCTCCAGAAGATCAACAGGGAGATCTTTCAGAAACCGGAAGAGCTTATGGAAAATATCGCAGGAGTCACCGGACATCTGAAAAAGAAGGTCATTGAGAAGGGTGGAGATCTGGAACGGGAAGTTCTGAATCTGATTCCCACAAAAGAGGGAAAAGCATATCTGACAGATGAGAACGGAGAGTGCTGGAGAGCCTATATTTTTATTACCGATGCAGTAAGCTATGATCTGGTGGAAAAACCGGAAGATTTTTACGAAAGTGCTGTTGCATTTGGAAAATTTCAGGAAATGCTGGCTGATTATCCGGCAGAGACTCTGCATGAAACCATAAAGGATTTCCATGATACAAAAAAGCGTTTTCAGGCGCTGAAAGATGCCGTGGAAAAGGACTGCTGTCACCGTGCCGCATCGGTAAAAGAAGAAATTGCGTTTGCACTGCAGCATGAAGATCTGGCTGGAATATTTGGAAAACTTCTGGAAAATGGGGAAGTTCCACTTCGGGTAACCCATAACGATACAAAACTGAATAATATCATGATCGATCTGGAAACGGGAAAGGGAATCTGTGTGGTCGATCTGGATACTGTAATGCCAGGACTGGCCATGAATGATTTTGGTGATGCGATCCGGTTCGGAGCCAGCACTGCGCTGGAAGATGAGAAAGATTTAAGTAAAGTCTCCTGTGACATGGAGCTCTACGAGATTTACGTGAAAGGTTTTCTGGAAAGTTGTGGAGACAAGTTAAACGCCAGGGAGATCGAGATGCTTCCTATGGGCGCCAAGGTGATGACCTATGAATGTGGCATCCGTTTTCTTACTGACTATCTGGAAGGAGATCATTATTTTAAAATCGACCGTGAAGACCATAATCTGGACCGCTGTCGTACACAGTTTAAGCTGGTGGCAGATATGGAGCAGAAATGGGAGCAGATGCAGGCAATCGTAAAAAAATATCAGAAATAAAAAACAGGGGATTTTTACAATGGAGGTAAAGATAATGAGCGAGACAAAAGGAAGAGTGACCATCCCGACAGATCTGGATGTGATTCCGGAGACACTGAAAATGCTGGATGAGTGGGGTGCAGATGCCATCCGTGACTGTGACGGAACAGAATTTCCGGCAGAGCTGAAAAATACAGGGGCCAAGATATATGCTACCTATTATACTACCAGAAAGGATAATGCCTGGGCGAAGGCACATCCGGAAGAGATCCAGCAGATGTATATCATGACATCTTTTCACACGGCAGTTTCCGATACTCTGGAGATACACCTGATGGACCATCTGTATCCGGATATGCTTGCTGTCAATACCAGAGATGATATTAAAAGATGGTGGGAAGTTATGGACCGTACCACAGGAGAGGCTGTCGGTACAGAAGAATGGTCCTATGATGAAAAATCCGGAAATGTGGTGATCCGTCCGGCAAAAGAGTTTCATGAGTATACGGTAAGTTTTCTTGCATATATCATGTGGGACCCGGTACATATGTACAATGCTGTTGTCAATGACTGGAAGGATGTAGAGCCTCAGATCACCTTTGATGTGCGCCAGCCTGCAACACGGGCACATTCCCTGGAACGTCTCCGCAGATTTCTGGATTCGCATGATTATGTGAACGTGGTACGATTTACCACATTTTTTCATCAGTTTACGCTGATCTTTGACGAGATGGCAAGAGAAAAATATGTGGACTGGTTTGGATATTCTGCCTCAGTGAGCCCTTATATTCTGGAACAGTTTGAGCGGGAAGTAGGCTATAAATTCCGTCCGGAGTTTATCATTGACCAGGGGTATATGAATAATACCTACCGTATCCCGTCAAAGGAATTTAAAGATTTCCAGGCTTTTCAGAGAAGAGAAGTGGCAAAGCTTGCAAAGGAAATGGTAGATATTGTCCATGAGTATGGAAAAGAAGCCATGATGTTCATGGGCGATCACTGGATCGGCATGGAGCCTTTTATGGATGAGTTTGCTTCCATCGGACTGGATGCAGTAGTGGGAAGTGTTGGAAACGGAGCAACCTTACGTCTGTTCAGCGATATCAAACATGTAAAATATACAGAAGGAAGATTTCTTCCATACTTTTTCCCGGATACCTTCCATGAAGGCGGAGATCCGGTAAAAGAGGCAAAAGTAAACTGGGTAACTGCAAGAAGAGCTATCCTTCGAAGCCCGATCCAGAGAATCGGCTATGGCGGCTATCTGAAGCTGGCTCTGGAATTTCCGGATTTCGTACAGTATATCAAAGAAGTATGCCAGGAATTTCGTGTGCTCTATGACAATATCCAGGGAACCACGCCATACTGCGTAAAACGTGTGGCAGTTTTAAACTGCTGGGGAAAAATGCGCTCCTGGGGCAACCATATGGTACATCATGCTATCTATTACAAACAGAATTATTCTTATTTTGGAATCATCGAGGCATTAAGCGGTGCGCCGTTTGATGTTTCCTTTATCAGTTTCGATGATATCCGTGAAAATAAAGATCTTCTTAATGATTTTGACGTGATCATCAATGTAGGTGATGCGGACACTGCACAGTCCGGCGGCGAGAACTGGGCAAATCCGGAAATCCTTACAGCAGTGCGGAAATTTGTCTACAATGGCGGCGGTTTTATCGGCGTTGGTGAGCCGGCAGCCCACCAGTGGCAGGGAAAATTCTTTCAGCTGGATGATATCCTGGGAGTAGAGGAAGAAAGAGGATTTAATCTCAATACAGACAAATACAACTGGGAAGAACACAGAGATCATTTTATTCTGGAAGATACAGACGGAACCGTAGATTTCGGCGAGGGCAAAAAGAATATCTTTGCACTGCCGGATACGAAGATCCTGATCCAGAAAGACCAGGAAGTCCAGATGGCGGTGAAAACCTTTGGAAAAGGCCGTGGTGTTTATATCAGCGGACTTCCGTACAGCTTCTGTAACAGCCGTATTCTTTACAGAGCTGTACTCTGGTCAGCGGCAGCGGAAGGCGAACTTCACCGTTGGTTTTCTTCCAATTATAATGTGGAAGTACATGCTTATGTGAAAAATAAGAAATACTGTGTGGTAAACAACACGTATGAGCCACAGGATACCACAGTTTACACAGGGGACGGACAGAGTTTTGACCTTCATCTGGAAGCCAATGAGATCCGCTGGTATCAGATCTGAGAAAAGTGTCGTTCGTGAAGATTCTGTGAAATTTCCTGACGGCGTTGACAGAGGATAAAACCTATAATATAATAAGCCTATCACAATACTAGGAAATAAAAAACTGTTACAGTAGAATCTATGATTTATTGTAACAGTTTTTGTTTTGTTTTAAATGAAAAATGGAATGTGGGAGTCTGATTCAGAAATCTTATGAAAAAGGTGAGGAGAAAAACATTGAAACATGAGAGGGTATATATTGATGGTATGACCTGTATCAACTGTCAGACTAGGATCTGGAATGCACTGAGATCCAGAACCGGGATTACAGATGTCACAGTCAGTTATGAACGGTCACAGGCAGAATTTTACTATGAGCCACAGCAGATCACACTGGATGAGATCCGTAAGCTGATCGAGGATCTGGGATATCAGATGATCCCCGGGGAGAAATTCAGAAGAAAACGTTTCTGTCAGGCGGCAGGAGAAATTTTTGTGATCGCCTTTCTGTTTCTGGTCCTGCAACACTTTGGGATTCTTAACCATCTTGCGCCGGATTCTCTTGCAGAGACAGGAATGGGATATGGAATGCTGTTTGTCATTGGCCTGATCACTTCTGTACATTGTATTGCCATGTGTGGCGGGATCAATCTTTCCCAGACCTTGCAGAAGCAAGAAGCGAACGCAGAGGAAATATCAAGGTCAATGTTTCGGAATACATTTTCCTATAATATGGGACGGGTTGTTTCCTATACTGTGATAGGAGGAGTTCTCGGGGCCGTGGGTGGTCTGGCAGGGATCGGTGACAGTTTACAGACTTCCACCGTGTTTCAGGGATCTCTGAAACTCCTGGCTGGAATTATCATGGTCGTTATGGGGGGAAATATGCTGGGGATTTTTCCGGGACTTCGGAAACTGAGGATTCACATTTCATTTTCTGGTAGGAAATCTTTATGGAAAAAAAGGACACCTTTTCTGGTTGGGCTGTGTAATGGGTTCATGCCCTGTGGACCACTGCAGTCTATGGAGATTGTTGCACTGGCTTCCGGAAGCTGGGCCTCCGGAGCTTTTTCCATGTTCTGTTTCAGTCTGGGAACGGTTCCTCTGATGCTGGGATTTGGTTCGATTTTTTCCGCACTGGGAAAGAAATTTACCAGACAGATCCTAAAAACAGGCGCGATCCTGGTGGTTGTTATGGGGCTGGCTATGATGTCTCAGGGGAGTGCGCTATCAGGTTTTGGTAGCAGGTCCGGCGAAAAGGCGGCAACAGAAGCGGACAATGTGCAGGATAATGATCAGACAGATACGGCAGTGGAAAAAGATGGAGTGCAGTATGTTTCCAGTATATTGCGTTCTGGACGGTATCCGGATATTACTGTGAAGGCAGGGGAACCTGTAAAGTGGGAGATCCAGGTACCGGAGGGCAGCATCAATGGATGTAATTATAAGATGATCCTTCAGGATTTTGGAATGGATCATACTTTCGAGAACGGAGAAAATGTCATCGAATTTATACCGGAAAAAGAAGGCGTCTATACGTATAGCTGCTGGATGGGCATGATCACAGGGACTATTTATGTAACAGGAAAATAAAAACAGAGGAGTAATGTTAAAGATGAAAAAATTTATGATAACAGGTATGGTGTTTCTCACAGCAATGACAGTGCTTGCAGGATGTGGAAATGCAACCGAAACAACAACTACAGAAGAGATTTCCACAGCAGATGAAAATCAGGAAATCAGCGTCAGCTCCGGCGGGAACCTGACCATACCGGTTGACGAACTGACAGAAAATGCAGCTTTTTATTCTGTAAATGTAGATGGCACAGAAATGGAAGTGATGGCAGTAAAGACTTCGGATGGAACCATCCGTACCGCTTTTAATACCTGCCAGATCTGTTATGATTCCGGAAATGGCTATTATAAACAGGAAGGGTGCATATCAGAGTTAATGCAGCATTGACAGGAAAAAGAAAACATCATATAATAAATCCATTCCAAAAGAGGGAAAACAAGGCTGTTACAATAGAAAAATCTATTATAGCAGCTTTTTTACTGCTATTGACAGACAATTTTGCTTACAAAAAGGAGGTCTTTATGAACAAAAAAATCAAAACATTGTTTTCGTATCTGATGATCATTATCGGAGCCATACTGGCCAGCTTTTCCGTTGCCTGTATCCTGCTTCCCAATGATGCCATCGATTACGGAACTGCCGGAATTGCCATTATCATAAGCAAACTCACTGGGTATAATCTGTCGTTGTGTGTACTGATTGTCTTTCTGCCATTTCTGATCGCCGGGATCATTCTTATCGGTAAATATTTCTTTGCAAAAACGTTCGTAGGTTTTGTAATCTACACAATAGGTCTTTCCTACTTTGAAAAAATCCCTTTTGAACTAAATACAGAACATTTTATTGCGGTGGCTTTCGGAGGGGCGATTCTTGGAGCAGGACTTTCTCTGATTCTCCGAAATGGTGGCTGCATTGACGGCTCTGAGATTTTTGCCAATATCATTGTAAAAAAAATCTACAATCATTCGGGCAAAGACTACAGTATTTCCTACATATTAATTGTATTCAATGCCTGTGTATATGGGGCGGTGTTTGTACTTCTTGACAGAGATTCCGCACTTTTAAGTCTTCTGGTGTACATCGTGGCAACTTCCATCATCGATCATTTCACAGATCATTTTGAGGCATTGAAACAGGTGACCATCATCACAAAAGATCCAGATTCAATCATCTGCGATATTAAAGAAGAACTGAATAAAACCTGTACTATTATCAATTCTTCCGGTGTGATCGCGGGGGAAAATAAAACATTGATCTGTTATGTGAATTACTTTGAACTGCAGAAAGTGAAAGAGATTATTTCCAGGAATAAAGGATCTTTCAGTACTGTTTCAACTATTGATGAGATCCTGCGATAAGGCTTTACAATAAAAGATGGGTTTTTCTCCGAAAAAATGTTATCCTGTATAAGGATGAGGAAAAAACAAAGGAGAAGAATTATGAATCTATCAGAAAAATACGAATTTCGTTCCATACGTAAGGATGAGGCAGATCAGGCGACAGAGATCGAGCAGATCTGTTTCCCTCCGGCAGAGACAATCAGCAGAAAGGATATTATAGACCGGGTGGAAAAAATCCCGGAACTGTTTCTTGTGGCAGAAGACCGGGAAACAGGGAAGCTGGCAGGATATCTTACAGGTCTTGCAACGGATGAAGAAGTTTTTCAGGATAAGTTTTTTACAGATGCAGACTTAAGTATGCCGAATGGCAAGAACAATATGCTTCTTGGCCTGGAAGTTCTTCCGGAACATCGCGGACAGGGGCTTGCCAGGGAATTGATGATGCGTTATCTTGCCAGAGAGCAGGAACGGGGGAGAAAGAAAGCGATCCTCACCTGCGTGGATGGGAAAGTCGGAATGTATGAAAGGATGGGATTTGAATATACAGGAATTTCCGCTTCTGTTTTGGGAAATGTAAAATGGAATGAGATGGAATATATATTCCAATGCCTTTGAAAAAGATGTACAGCTGATCAAAAGTGCGGGAATGAATGAGCGCATATCCAAGCCTCTTGATACAACGAGGCTTTGGATGTGCTGTGGAAGTGGATCTAAAGTCTGTTCGCTTAAAGAGTGAAGATTCTGTGAAATCAGCATTCATTATTGAAAGAAGAAATCTGCTTCACAGAATCTCTTAAAATTAATTTTGTACCAATCCGGAGTTTGCGTGAGCGCAGCTCCGGAATTTCTTTTTCCCGGTTGCTGATCATACGCAGAAGTTCATCGACTGTTTCCACAGAGATGGCATGCTTGGAAACATCTACAGAAGTCAGAGGAGGAACGGTAACCTGACAGGCTGGGCGGTCGTTGAATCCTACCAGGGAAATTTCCTCTGGAACCTGATATCCCTGTTCTGTCAGTGCGCGCAGAACTCCTACGGTGATGGTATCGTCATCTGTCACAAAAGCAGTTGGCAGGGAAGCGTGTGACCGGTCAAAGGATTCCAGATATTCCCGCATATCCCGGTAGCTGCTTTCTTCTGTATAATGAAGGGTAATAATATCTTTTTCATCAAGATTCAGACCAAAATGCTCCATGGCTGCCCGGTATCCGTTCTCACGTTCCACAAAACTGTTGATCCGGATGTTACATTTCAGATAACCGATTCTTTTGTGTCCCATTTTGACGAGGTGTTCAATTGCCTGAAAAGAGCCCATCTGATTATTGATGGCAACAGTATTGCAGGAAAGCCTGGAAAAATCATTATCCATTGCAACAAACGGATAGGGAAGCTTCTGAAAAAGAGCAATATCTTCATCCTGCATTTCTGTGGCAAAGATAATGGCCCCCTGACAGTTCAGGGTATTCAGATAAGAAAGCTGCGGGGCCAGTTCCCGACGTTTGTCTACCGTGCAGAGAATGATATTGTAACCAAAAGAACGGGCATGGTTTTCTATATTTTCCATTAAAAGAAGAAAAAAAGGATGCAGATCCAGAATTTCTCCGTGGCGTTTGTAAATAATAAAAGCCAGATTTGTTCCGGCGGGAGCGGATACTTTTTTGATCAGATTTCCGTAGCCCATTTCTTTCAGCTGGGAGAGTACTTTGGTACGGGTGGCGTCGGACACGCCAGGTTTATGGTTGATGATCAGTGAAAGTGCTGCCGGTGAAATTCCCAGTTTTTGAGCAATTTCTTTATTTGTCATATCAAAAATCCTCCTTTGGAGTGCAATACATCGTTTATTATTGTAAATTATATAGTAGTTCATAAAGAAAGTCAATTGTTTAGTGAAGCGTTTAGATAAATATTTAGCACTTATAAACAAAATATTTAGTACAGTTTTAAAAGATTAAGTGTGAATTTCAGTTTTTGCGCCAGACGGTGAAAAACAGAATATTGGATGAAAAAATAAAGGCAGAAAGAGTGGTATTGTGATAAAATAGAAAAAAGATCCTTCGAAAACAGAATATAATAATCAGAAAGGGGTAGATACTATGGCAAAAGCAGAAAAGCAGACACTGAAACTGGAAATAGAAAAACCGCAGTACATTACGGTAAGTGATGTAACCTATGCACAGGTGGACTCCTGGTTTGGTCATTGCAGAAGAGACCTGAAATTAGATATTATCTATCCGGAAGCGCAGGATGGAGCCACATATCCGTGCATACTCTGGATCTGTGGCGGAGCGTGGCTGATGATGGATAAATCAGCCCATAATCTTTATCTGAGCAGACTGGCTGGCAGCGGTTTTGTAGTAGCAAGTGTGGAGTACCGTACTTCTAATCAGGGGCCGTATCCAATGCCTCTGCAGGATGTAAAAGCAGCAATCCGCTATCTGAAAGCGCACGCGGACCGGTTCCGTATCAATAAAGAAAAAATGGGAGTTATGGGAGAATCTGCCGGAGGATATCTTGCCTGTATGGCTGCACTGGACAATGATCCGTCTCTGGATGTAGGAGAATATCTGGAAGAATCCAGCAAAGTACAGGCGGCCTGCCCCTGGTATCCGCCTACGGATCTTTCTGCATTTCCGTGTGAATCCGCAGAACAATGTGCTTCTTCCGCAGAGTCTCTTCTTCTGGGCTTTAATTCCAAGCGAAACAGGGAAAAGGCGTATAACTGCAGTCCGGTATCCAAAGTAACAAAAGATGCACCGCCATTTCTGATCATCCATGGAAACTGTGACCGGACAGTGCCGTATGTACAGTCAAAAACATTATATAATCTACTGGAAGCGCAGGACTGTGATGTAACCTTGCTGACGTTGGACGGGGCAGATCATGCGGATCTTCAGTTTTTCCAGGATGAGACATGGAAACGGATTATTGATTTTTTCAGAAGAAAATTAAAATAAAACAGAAAACAGGGGATTTTTGGGGCATGGCTCTGACGATATTAAGATAAGAAAGGAAGCGGAAACGATGTATCAGAAATTAATGACATGTCTGGAAAGTGTAAGAAAGAAAACGGATTTCAAACCGGAAGTTGCACTGGTTCTTGGATCTGGACTTGGTGATTTTGCAGAGCGGATCCAGATCGAACAGATCATTAAATATACAGATATCGAAGGATTTCCGGTATCTACAGTAAAAGGACATAAGGGACGCTTTGTATTCGGTTATGTAGAAAAAACACCGGTTGTGATCATGCAGGGTCGGGTTCATTATTATGAAGGATATCCAATGTCTGACGTAGTTCTTCCGACACGCCTGATGGGGCTGCTTGGGGCAAAAAAACTGCTTCTTACCAATGCAGCCGGAGGTGCCAACCCATCCTTCCATCCCGGCGATCTTATGATGATTACAGATCATATTACAACTGCAGTTCCAAGTCCTTTGATTGGACCCAATATTGATGAGCTTGGAACCAGATTTCCGGATATGAGTGAAGTATACAGTCTCCGCCTTCAGGATGTGATCCGTAAATGTGCGGTGGAATGTGGCATTGAACTTCAGAAAGGTGTTTATGTGCAGTTTACAGGCCCTAACTATGAGACACCGGCAGAGATAAGACTTGCTCAGCGATGGGGTGGAGATGCGGTTGGAATGAGTACAGCATGTGAAGCCATGGCTGCCCGCCATATGGGAATGGAAGTCTGCGGAATTTCCTGCATTACAAATATGGCAGCAGGGATTTCCAAGGAAGCTCTGAATCATGAAGAAGTGCAGGAGACGGCAGACCGCGTGGCAAAATCTTTCCAGAAACTGGTTGAAAAAGTTGTTGTAAATATGTGATCCTGAAAAACTAAAATAAGAAAAGAGAAACACAAATGATAACATTAAACGATTATCTGTATTCCGGAGATACTCTTCTTCGGATACTGAAAAAATATATCCGGGATCTTAGGACAGAGGCAAAGGAAAAACATAACGAAATCGATCTGGTACACTGCAATTTTCTGATCCAGATCCAGGAACTTCTGGAACATAATGATTTCCTTACTGCCCAGTCCCAGAAAATCCGGGAATTCTATAAATATATGGCCGGGGAATATCCGTTTCTGGCATTTACCTTCAAGGGGAGAATTAAATCTCTGATCCGCGCAGAAGAAAAATTTAATGGATATGTGGTGGAGTTTATCTATGATTATTATAAAGAACATGGAGAATATCCTTCTGTATCTAAGATCAAGGAGCGCTTAAGCTGTTTTCGGGATTTTATCGCTTACCGGATCGTTATCGCCATGCCCAGGTGTCATCTAAAAAATGGCGAAAATGCCAGAGAGGAAGAATTGCGTTATCTCTATGAGATTGCAAATGTGCTCCCGGGTTTTCTGGAAGAAAGAGGATTTACCGCAGAGCCGGCCAGAGGCGTGCAGGAAAGCACTTCTCCATTGCTCAGCGAGGAAGCCAAACCTTACTATCGGGATTATATCTGCAACAACAGTGAGGATGATTATCAGTCTCTGCATATTACCTTTTATGATAACAGTTCCAGAAGCTATATGGAAGTACAGTTGCGGACCAAAGACATGGATGATGTGGCAGAGATCGGCTCTGCCAATCACTTAAGCTATGAGAAAAAACAGGAAAGTGAGCGCAGGCGAAGAGATGCGATCCCTCATGGCGAATGTATTTATTTTGACGAGGCTTATGAACGTGGGATGAGACTTCTGGGTCTGGATCTTGCAAAATTGGATGTCAATATGTTCGGGGCGGTAAACAACAGCCTGATCAATGACGGCTGTGGACTGTTCCGCGGAAGAATGATTCTTCCCTATGAGCATCTTTCCCGTTTTCAGAATGATATCATTGACTGAGGGAGGATGCTATGAAAGATCTGACAAAGGGAAAACCTTCCGCTTTGATTCTTTCTTTTGCACTTCCGGTGTTTCTGGGGAATCTTTTGCAGCTGACGTACAGCCTTGTGGATACCAGGATTGTGGGAACTTTTCTTAAGGAAGATGCGTTGGCGGCGGTGGGAGCAACCAGTGCTTTAAGTGGACTGATTATCGGGTTTCTGCTGGGCCTTGCAAATGGTTTTGCCATTATTACCGCACAGAAATTTGGTGCCGGAAAGAAGGAAAGCGTGCGAAAATCTTTCGCCTTGTCTCTGATGATGGGAAGCGCAATTGCATTACTTCTGACAGTTATAGGACTTCTGTTTCTACACCCGATCCTTACATTCTTAAATGTGCCGGAGCATCTGGTAAATATGGCTGCACAGTATATTTTTATTATTATTGCCGGTATGCTGGCAACATTTCTTTACGATGCTTGTGCTGCGTCGTTGCGTGCGTTGGGAGATACGGTTACGCCGTTAATGATCCTGGCGGTATCTGTGGTTTTAAATATTGCAGGAGATCTGTTTTTTATACGGGTAGTGAAGGCAGGAGTCCGGGGAGCGGCCATTGCCACGGTGCTTTCACAGGTACTGGCATTTCTGGTGTGCTGGTTTTATATGGTTCGCAGATATGAGATTCTTCGGCTGAAGAGAGAGGATTTTGTAAAGCCGGATAAATCCATGATGAAAAATATGCTGAGTGCAGGATTGTCCATGGGATTTATGAGTTCTCTTGTAAATCTTGGAACGCTTGCTTTACAGACATCCATCAACCGTCTGGGAAGAGATATTATCGTGGCACATACGGCAGCGCGGAAAATTACCGAAATGTTTATGATCATGTTCAGCGTGTTCGGCCAGACCATGGCAACGTTCTGTGGACAGAATGCAGGAGCAGGGAGAATGGACCGTGTGCGAAAAGGAATCGGCCTTGCGATTATGTATACCTGTATCTGGTCGGTATTTGCCGCAATTTTAAGTTTTACCATAGGAAAACATCTGGTTTATCTGGTTACCGGAAGCCGGAATGAAACAGTAATTCTTAATGCAACCAATTATCTGAAATTTGATACGCTTTTTTATTTTGTGACTGCTGTGATCAGCATGCTGCGTAATTCCATGCAGGGCCTGGGGGAATATGTGATTCCATTGGTTTCCAGTTCTCTGGAAATGATTGAAAAAGTTATCATTGCGATGACGCTGGTGCCGCTTCTGGGGTATACCGGTGTGATTGTGGCAGAGCCCATTGTATGGTTTATTATGGTAATTCCGCTGATTATAAAAATTTTCCGGATGCCGGTATTTGAGAAAAAAACAGTATAACAGTATAAAAAAGCACGCTGCCTGGAAATCCAAAAGCAGCGTGCTTTTTAACACTTTGAAATTATTTGTAGTTACATATTTGTAGCGGCTTCTTTGGCGCTTTCTTTTTCAGGGAAAATATGTCTGAAAATAAAACGTACAATAGGACCTGCGTAGATCAGCTGCCAGAAAAAGGCTGCCGGGAAATTCATAAAAGTTGTCTGAAGCCAGACAGCAATAAACTGATTTCCTGCATGTTTAAAGAAAAGAGTTGCAAAAAAGCTCATCAGCGGACACATGAAAGCAATGGAAGCAACAGAGATTGCAAGGATCATGCTGAACGGATGACAGCTGCGGAAATCTACCATGCGGTTTGCGCAGGCAAAAGCAAGTTTGGATACAAGGAAGAAATCAAGAACAAAGGCGATCGGTCCCATAAAAGTAAGCTCACGAAAAGCAGAGAGGAACACGCTATTTGTCATTGCTCCGGTGTTCAGTACGATGTTGTAACAGATCATGGCGTAAACCATGAAAAATACCATGATGATAGTAAAAATGACTTCCTGAAATTTGTTTTTTGGCATAAAAAATCCTCCTTTAAAATGATTAAGTGATAATGTAAAACCTTAGAGCATGTGTTGTTCGTTAATCATTCAGGAGAATGTGCGTTTCCAATATATGACAGGATTTTGTCATAAACCATATTCAGTTTTTATTCCGGCGGTTATATTAGCATAATCAACAAAGCCTTGTCAATATGTAGTTGAGAAAAAATAAACAATAACCCCTCTTGACCACGAAAGTTAGATATAGTAAACTTATATACGGTTAGTAGGTTCTAACTATTGCGTAAATAATTGTGGCGGGCCGCAATCCCCTGACAAAAAGCGGCCCGGGCAAAATTTACGGACAGGGCGAAAAGGCCAGACAGGAGGATAAATATCAAATGGAATATTTAGAGATCGAGAAAGTCATTGGAAGAGAGATCATTGATTCAAGAGGAAATCCGACCGTAGAGGCGGAAGTTTATCTGGCAGATGGAACTATCGGAAGAGGAGCAGCACCGAGCGGAGCATCCACAGGAGAATTCGAAGCACTTGAGCTGAGAGATCAGGATAAAAGCCGTTTCGGAGGAAAAGGTGTTTCCAAAGCCGTTGAAAATATCAATACTGTAATCAACGATGCACTGACAGGAATGGATGCATCTGACATTTATGCTGTAGACGCTGCTATGATTAAGGCAGACGGAACAAAGGACAAATCCAAACTTGGTGCAAACGCTATCCTTGCGGTATCTATCGCATGCGCCCGTGCGGCAGCGATTTCCCTTGACATTCCGCTTTACAGATTCCTTGGCGGCGTGAACGGAAACAGACTTCCGGTTCCGATGATGAACATCTTAAATGGTGGAGCACATGCTGCAAATACTGTAGATGTTCAGGAGTTCATGATCATGCCGGCAGGAGCACCAAGCTTCAAAGAGGGACTTCGCTGGTGTACAGAGGTATTCCACGCACTTGCTGCACTTCTCAAAGAGAAAGGTCTTGCAACAAGCGTTGGTGATGAGGGCGGCTTTGCGCCGGATCTTGGAAGTGACGAGGAAGCCATCGAGTACATTCTTGAGGCAGTAAAGAAAGCAGGATACGAGCCTGGAAAAGATTTCGTACTTGCTATGGATGCTGCATCCAGTGAGTGGAAAGGAAGCCAGAAAGGTGAGTATGTCCTTCCGAAATGCGGAAAGAAATTTACATCTGCCCAGCTTGTGGAACACTGGAAGAACCTGATTGAGAAATACCCGATCTACTCCATCGAGGACGGCCTTGACGAGGAAGACTGGGAAGGATGGCAGATCATGACAAAAGAGCTGGGTGGAAAAGTACAGCTTGTAGGTGATGACCTGTTTGTTACAAATACCGAGCGCCTTGAAAAAGGTATCAGCCTTGGATGCGGAAATTCCATCCTGATCAAACTGAATCAGATCGGCTCTGTATCCGAGACTCTGGAAGCAATCAAAATGGCACATAAAGCAGGCTATACTGTAATCTCATCTCATCGTTCCGGTGAGACAGAAGATACAACTATTGCAGATCTTGCGGTAGCATTAAATACCTGCCAGATCAAGACCGGAGCGCCGTCCAGAAGTGAGCGTGTTGCAAAATACAATCAGCTTCTCCGAATTGAAGAAGAACTTGGTGATGCAGCGGTATACCCGGGATTCCAGGCATTCAACATTAAGAGATAAAGGAACTTTCATATAAAATTAGCCAAGAGTACATCGGGGCCGGAACAGATTTTTTCTGTACCGGCCCCGGTTTTTGGGCAAAAATAATGTTGCCAGATTTGTAAAAATGGTATATTATGTTTAACAGCCGCGTGAAACAAATAAAAAATTTAATATTGGAGATGCTATGAAAGAATACGTAAATACTTTTTTACATTACAGGTTCCTTCTGGGAGAGCTTGTAAAAAAAGGAATTAAGTTGAAATACCGACGTTCCTATCTTGGTATTGTCTGGTCGCTTTTGGAACCGTTGCTTACTATGATTGTACTGACTATCGTATTTGGTACTCTGTTTGGAAATAAGGATCGGACGTTTCCTGTATATATTCTTACCGGTCGTTTGCTGTACAGCTATTTTTCAAATTCAACGTCACGTGCGCTGAAATCAGTCAGAGCGAATGCGGGAATGATCAAAAAAGTATATGTACCGAAGTATATCTATCCATTATCCAGTGTACTTTATAACTACGTGATTTTTCTGATTTCATTGATTGTGCTTGCGATCGTAAGCGTTGTGCTTGGAATTCAGCCAACTATTTATATGTTCCAGATACCGATCGCGTTGATACTGGTGCTTTTACTTTCTTATGGAATCGGAATGATTCTTGCGACAATTGGAGTCTTTTTCAGGGATATGGAGTATTTGTGGTCAGTAGCACTGATGATCATTATGTATACTTGTGCAATTTTCTATTATCCGTCCAGACTTTTGAAGAGTGGTTTTGCATGGATACTGAAATTCAATCCATTGTATTGCACAATCAGTATTTTTCGTTCTGCCATGTTTGGAGAAATGATGAATATCCATTATTTTGTATATGCGCTGGGCTTTAGCTTGGTGACAATTCTGGTTGGAATGATCTGTTTTAAGAAAAAACAGGATGAATTTATACTTTATATATAATTGCGGATTTACAGGAGAGAAAAATGGGAAAACCGGCAGTTGTAGTAGACAATGTAAGTATGAAATTTAATCTCAGTAAAGAGAAGGTTGATAACCTGAAAGACTATCTGATTAAATTCATAAAGAAAGAAATTAAATATAATGAATTCTGGGCTCTTCAGAATGTGAAGTTTGAAGTGGAAAAGGGAGACCGTGTTGGCATCCTGGGACTGAACGGAGCCGGAAAAAGTACTCTGCTTAAAGTAATTGCAGGCGTATTTAAACCTACAGAAGGTAAAGTTATCAAAAATGGAAGACTGGTTCCGCTTCTTGAACTTGGAGCTGGCTTTGAGTCACAGTATACCGGCCGTGAGAATATCTATCTTTACGGAGCAATGCTTGGATATTCCAAGAAGTTTATTGAAGAAAAATTTGATGAGATCGTTGAATTTTCAGAACTGAAGGAATTTATTGATGTACCGATCAAGAACTATTCTTCCGGTATGAAAGCGAGACTTGGATTTTCCATCGCGACACTGGTGTCACCGGATATCCTGATCCTGGATGAGGTACTTTCCGTAGGAGATGCCAAATTCAGGAAAAAGAGTGAGAAAAAAGTTCTCAGTATGTTTGACAAAGGTGTCACCGTTCTGTTTGTCTCACATTCCCTGCAGCAGGTACAGCGCCTCTGTAATAAAGCGATGATCCTTGAAAAAGGAAAACTGATCGCATATGGTGATATTGATGAGATTTCTGAACAGTATGAAAGAATGATCGATTAACAGAAACAGGAAAGCTCAGGCGGATGCCTGAAAAAATGGCGATAGCCAGACGATTTGCGGAAATAATGCAAATGTCTGGCTATTGTGTTATTATACTATGGAAGAACAGGGAGGTGAAAAATGACATTACAGCAGATTCTTGAAGAAGTAAAGAACGGCCAGCTCTCTGTGGAACATGCAGAGAACCTTCTGAAAAAAGAAGGCTATGAGGAGATGGACTACGCAAAGCTGGATACCACTCGGAAAGAACGGACCGGTTTTGCAGAAGTGGTTTACTGTGCAAGAAAAGCCGATGAACATCTTTTGAATATTTATCAGAAACTTTATGAGGAAGACGGAGAAGTATTTGGAACAAGAGCGTCTAGACATCAGTATGAACTGGTGAAAAGCATTCTTCCCCAGGTAGTTTATGATCCTGTCTCCGGGATTTTGAAGATTGAAAAAGAAAAGGAACATATCGGAAAAGTGGCTGTATGCACAGCCGGGACTGCAGATATTTCTGTTGCGGAGGAGGCAGCTCAGACTGCAGAGTATTTTGGTACCCACGTAGATCGGATCTATGATGTGGGAGTCAGTGGCATGCACAGACTTTTTTCCAGACTGGATACCATCCAGGAGGCTAACTGCGTGGTTGCCGTAGCAGGAATGGAGGGCGCACTGGCAAGCGTGATGGGCGGACTTGTGAAACGTCCGGTGATTGCGGTTCCTACTTCGGTGGGATATGGTGCCAGCTTCCATGGTCTGTCAGCGCTTCTGACCATGATCAATTCCTGTGCCAACGGAATTGCGGTAGTAAATATTGACAACGGATATGGAGCCGGATATCTGGCAACACAGATCAACCGGCTTGCGGAGGGAAAATAGATGAAAAACAAATTATATCTGGAGTGTACCTCCGGGATCAGCGGAGATATGACAGTTGCGGCACTTCTGGATCTTGGCGCAGATCAGAAAAAACTGGAGAGAGCTCTTAAAAGCCTTCCGGTAAAGGGCTTCGACATAAAGATCAGCCGTGTGGTAAAATCCGGGATCGATGCCTGTGATTTTGATGTACTGCTGGATCAGGAACATGAGAATTACGACCATGATATGGAATATCTCCATGGACATTCTCACAGTCATGCTCATGAGGAGCATCATCATCAACATAGTCATGAAGCCCTGGAAGTTCATGAGCATACCCATTCTCATGATTATGTACAGGAAGCCCACAAGAACAGTCATACACATACAGAAACAATGCATTCTCATCATGGGCACCGTCATCATGAACACCGTGGCCTTAATGAGATCATGGAGATCATTGACCATGCAGATATGACAGACCGCGCGAGATCCTATGCGAAAAAAATCTTTACCATCCTGGCCCATGCGGAGGCGAAAGCCCATAATGTACCGGAAGATATGGTGCATTTTCACGAAGTAGGAGCGGTGGATTCCATTGTGGACATTCTTTCCGTTGCAATCTGTATGGATGATCTGGATGTGGAGGAAGTGATCGTTCCGAGACTTTGCGAGGGAAGCGGAACCATCCGTTGCCAGCATGGGATTCTTCCGGTTCCGGTACCGGCAGTAAGCAATATTGTAAGTGCCCATCATCTGAAACTGCATATCACACCGGTACAGGGTGAACTGGTAACCCCTACCGGAGCGGCTGTCGTGGCAGCATTCCTTACATCAGAAAAACTGCCAGAAGATTTCACAGTGGAAAAGATCGGCATCGGAGCAGGCAAGCGCCAGTACGAATGCCCGGGAATCCTCCGGGCCATGCTGATCCGGGAATCCGGGGATGTTTCGGGAACGGATGTTTCCACAGAAACAGATACCATCGTGAAACTGGAATCCAACATAGATGACTGTACGGGAGAAACTCTCGGTTATGTTATGGAACGTCTGTATGAGGCAGGAGCCAGAGAAGCCAATTACATGCCTGTATTTATGAAGAAAAACCGTCCGGCGTGGCTGCTTACGGTTCTCTGTAAGAGGGAACAAGTTCCGACAATGGAGCAGATCATTTTCAGAGAAACCACAACCATCGGGATCCGCCGCCAGGAGATGGAGCGGACGATTCTGAAACGGGAAAAAAGAACGGTTGACACTCCTCTTGGAGAGGTGGAAGTAAAGGTCTGCTCTTTTGACGGGCAGGAATATTTTTACCCGGAATACGAAAGTATAAAAAAACTCTGTGAAAAAACGGGAATTTCTTATAAAGAAGCATACCATATGGCTGTCCGGGGCTGAGGTCAGCATGCCTGTCCACGGAATACTGTCCGCAGATAATGGGGCTTACATATTGACACATTTTCAAAAAAACTATATAAATGTATATAGAACGATCATTGCCGGACAGAGGATCTGGCAGTGATACAGTAAGGCAGAAGCAGGAGAAGGATTTATGGCGGTAACGATACAGCAGATTGCAGAACGGGCAGGGGTTTCCAGAGGAACCGTAGACAGAGCATTAAATCACAGGGGACGGATCAATCCGGAGGTGGCAGAGAAGATCTGTCGTCTGGCGGACGAGATGGGATACGTACAGAAAGAGCGGAAACGTTCCAGAACAGCTAAAGACGAAAGACTGAAGATCGGAGTGGTAACACAGCTTGCCAGATCTTCTTTTATGCAGGAAGTGAACCGTGGCATTGAGAAGGCTGCCCAGGAACTGAAAGAAAAAGGAATCCAGCTGATCCTGAAAGAAGGCCTTTCCGTAGATGAGGACGAACAGCTTCAGGCCATTGAAGAACTGGAACAGGAAGGGATCCGTGGCCTTGCGGTGATGCCGGTAGACAGTGAGGCTGTCCGGGAAAAACTGAATGCACTCATCGAAGAGAAAAATATTCCTGTGGTAACCTTTAACTCGGATATTGTGGGGACAAGAAGAGCCTGCTTTGTGGGAATGGATAACCGTAAGAGCGGACGTACCGCAGCGGGTCTCTTGGGAATGATGACAAGAGGAAGCGGAAAGATCCTCATCATTACCGGATATTTCAGCAACCATGTTGACAATCAGCGCGTGGATGGTTTCGTGGAGGAAGCCAAGAGGGCATTTCCACATCTGGAGATTGCCGGAGTTCATGGAAGTTTCGATGAGGCATCGGAAGTGGAACATATTATCGAGAATGCCATGATGAGTACTTCCGGGATTAGCGGGATCCTGGTAGTATCTGGTGGTCAGGCAGGTGTGGGGAAAGCGTTTGATAAGCTCAGGCTGGACCGTCGCCCGTATGTTGTGATCTATGACCAGACACCGAAGAATGAGAAGGCACTTAAAAATGATTCCGTGGATTTCCTCATCGATCAGAACGGATATGTCCAGGGCTATGAACCGCCAAGGATCCTGGCAGATATCCTGACCAAAGGGCAGGAACCGGAACGGGAATTTCTTTTTACAGATATCAAGATCAAAACCAAATATAATCTGTGATCAGGCCGGTGGGCGAAAGATCACACAGAAAAATAAGAAAGTCTGCAGGATGGAAACCTGCAGGCTTTTTTTATGGAAAGAATCTTCCTTGTTATGAAAAATATACATTCAAAAAGCGTGCTATATGCGTGCTGAAATACAAAGCACGTAAAAGCACATGGTAACAATAGCCACTTTCACCAAAATAAAACCATAGAAATTGTACAGAATAACAGAAAACAAAGAAAATGAAAAGAAGTACTTGCTCAATTTGAAAAAGAGTGCTATATTAACACCATAAGGAACACGCAAGAAAGCACGCTAGATGAAAAGAAAAGCACGCAAAACAAAAAAGCACACAAAAAAGAAGTAAAAAATAAACCATCAAACAAACGGAGGTAAGATCATGAAGTATATCGAATTTGATGAATCCAGACCAATGGACCTGGTACTCCTTGGAAGAGTTGCCATTGATTTCAACCCTGCTTACAACGATCAGGTGAAAGAAGAGTTCAAACCCCTGAAGAAAGTACATATGTTTGAGAAATTCGTAGGAGGATCTCCTGCAAACATCGCTGTAGGTGTTACCAAACATGGTCTGAAAGCAGGATTCATCGGAAAGGTTTCTGACGATCAGTTCGGTGAGTATGTAGTGGATTATTTCAATGAGAGAGGAATCGATACCTCACAGATCACAAAGTGCACAAACGGAGAGAAACTGGGACTTACCTTTACCGAGATGCTTTCTCCGAAGGAAAGCAGCATCCTGATGTACCGTAACCGCATCGCAGACCTGCAGCTTCATGTAGATGATATCCATGAGGACTACATCAAAAACGCAAAAGCAATTCTCATTTCCGGAACAGCTCTTGCAGAGAGCCCGTCCAGAGAAGCAGCCATCAAAGCAGTTATGCTTGCAAAGAAAGTAAATACAAAGATCATCTTTGATATTGATTACAGAGAATACAACTGGAAGAACGCAGATGAGATTTCCATCTACTATTCCATCGTAGCCAAGGAAGCCGACATCATCATGGGCTCCAGAGAAGAATTCGACCTTACAGAGAAGCTGATCAAAGAGGGTATGACCGATGAGGAGAGCGCAGCTTACTGGCAGGCAAAGAATGCTAAGATCGTTGTGATCAAACACGGTATGAAAGGCTCCACAGCATACACCATCGACGGACAGAAATTCAGCATCAAGCCATTCCCGGTTGAGGCAAGAAAAGGCTTCGGCGGCGGCGACGGATACGGTTCCGGATTCCTGTATGGACTGTATCAGGGCTGGGAGATCATTGACTGTCTGGAATTCGGTTCTGCAGAGGCATCCATGATGGTTAAGAGCAACAACTGTTCCGATTCCCTTCCGGGACCGGATGAGGTTCATGCATTTATTAAAGATGAAAAAGAAAAATTCGGCGAAATGATCGCAAGAGTATAAAGAAAAGGAGTGGAAAAAATGGCAAAGACAGTAAGAATGACAACTGCACAGGCAATTGTAAAATTTCTGGATAATCAGTATGTTTCCATGGACGGAGTGGAGACAAAATTTGTAGAAGGATTTTTCACGATCTTCGGACACGGCATTGCAGTAGGACTTGGTGAAGCACTGGATACCAATCCGGGCCAGTTAAAAGTCCTTCAGGGAAGAAACGAGCAGGGCATGTGCCACGTTGCAACCGCTTTTGCAAAACAGAGCAACCGTAAGAAAATTATCGCTTGTGCATCTTCCATCGGACCTGGAGCTGCAAACATGGTAACCGCATGTGCGACAGCTACAGTAAACAACATTCCGCTTCTTGTATTCCCGGCAGATACTTTTGCATCCCGCCAGCCTGACCCGGTTCTTCAGCAGCTGGAGCAGAGCAGCAGCCTTGCAATCAGCACAAACGATGCATTCAAACCGGTCTGCAAATACTGGGACAGAATCACAAGACCGGAGATGGTTATGACAGCTCTTATTAACGCAATGAGAGTTCTTACAGATCCGGCTGAGACAGGTGCATGCTGTATCGCACTCTGCCAGGATGTTGAGGGTGAGTCCTTTGACTTCCCGGAGTACTTCTTCAAGAAGAGAGTACACAGAATCACAAGACCGGTTGCAGTAGATGAAGAGCTTGAGGATGTAGCAGAGATCATCGCAGGAGCTAAGAAACCGCTTATCGTTGTTGGTGGTGGTGTCCGTTACTCAGAAGCAGGAGAAACCGTTGAGAAATTCTGTGAGGAGTTCAAGATCCCGTTTGGCGAGACACAGGCCGGAAAGAGTGCCTGCCAGTCCAGCAATCCATATTGTCTTGGAGGTATCGGTGTAACAGGAACCTACGCTTCCAACATCATCGGTAAAGACGCAGACGTGGTAATCTCCATCGGTTCCAGAATGTCTGACTTTACAACAAGCTCCAAGCATCTGTTCCAGAACGAGGATGTTCAGTTCGTAAGCATCAACAACTGCAGATTCCACGCATACAAGATGGATGCAGTAAAAGCAGTGGGTGATGCAAAAGCTACCGTAGAAGCACTTGCAGAAAAGCTTCGTGCAAGAGGATATAAATCTGCATACACAGATGAGATCGAGAAAGCAAAAGCTGCATGGGATAAAGAGATGGAGCGCCTTGGTAGCATTGAGTACACAGGAGATGATTTTGAGCCGCTGATCAAGGCAAGAGATCCTCGTACAATTCCGGAGTATGTAAAGCTTACAAACGGAAAGATCACACAGACAGCAGCACTTGCAGCCATCAACAGAACTATCGACAAAGATGCAACCATCATCACAGCAGGCGGTTCCCTTCCAAGCTGTATGCAGCGTATGTGGAGAACAGACAAACGTGGCGGATATCACGCAGAGTACGGATATTCCTGTATGGGATATGAGGTTGCAGCTACCCTTGGTGTGAAATTTGCCGAGCCGGATAATGAAGTATACTGCGTAGTTGGAGATTCCAGCTTCCAGATGCTCCACAGTGAGATCATGACTATCATGCAGGAGAGACAGAAAGTCAATATCATGGTATTTGATAACTGCGGATTTGGCTGCATCAACAACCTTGAGATGAATCACGGAATCGGAAGCCTTGCAACGGAGTTCCGTTACACAGACGGCAAGAAACCGACCGGAGATCTGATCCCTGTAGATTATGCAAAGATCGGCGAAGGCTATGGCCTGAAGACATACACCTGCCGCACAATCCAGGAACTGGTAGATGCTCTGGAAGATGCCAAAAAGCAGGAGATCGCATGCCTCTTTGATCTGAAGGTTATCCCGAAGACCATGACAGACGGATATGAGTCCTGGTGGGATGTAGGAATCGCAACAACATCTGAGAAAGAAAGCGTAAGAAAGGCTTGCGAGGGAGTTATGAAAGGCCGTGAAGAGGCAAGACTGTACTAATCTGGGAGGTAAGAAAATGAGTAAAGTATTTGGTTATCCGGAATATGACGAAAAAGGCGAAAAGATTCTTACAACATACGATAATGAGTACAAGGCCATGATGATGGACATCCGTGTTTACCGTATGAAAGCAGGAGAGACAAGAACATTTTTAAGAGAGGGTGAGGAGACAGCAGTTCTCCTCCTCTCCGGAAATATCACCTATAAATGGAACGGAAACGAAGCAGCAGCAACCAGAAAAGATGTGTTCACAGAGGGACCGTGGTGCGTTCACGGATGTACAGGAACTGAGATCACAGTTGTGGCAAATGCAGAGTCACAGATCCTTGTTCAGTGCACAAAGAATGAGAAAGATTTCGGTGCAAAGCTTTACAAACCGGAAGATGCTCCCTGGGGATATTCCAGCGTAGGCAAATTCGGAAACGTGGCAAAGAGAAGAGTAAATACTATCTTTGATCACGACATTTCCCCGGAATCCAATATGGTACTTGGCGAGGTCCTCAATGACAGAGGAAACTGGTCCGGATACCTGCCGCACAGACATCCGCAGCCTGAGACATACTTCTTCAAATTTGACCATCCGGAAGGATTCGGAGCAAGCTTTGTGGGTGACCAGGTATTTAAGAGTACAGACGAGAGCTTTTCCGCAATTCCAGGAGGAGAGCTTCATCCGCAGGCAGTTGCACCTGGATATCAGATGTATACATGCTGGATGATCCGCCATATTGACGGAAATCCGTGGCTGCAGACAGACCGCTGCGAGGATGAGAGATATACCTGGCTTCATGACGCCGAGTTTTAAGGATTCGGAG
Organism: Blautia sp. MCC269; assembly: GCF_018785655.1. Lineage (NCBI taxonomy): Bacteria > Bacillati > Bacillota > Clostridia > Lachnospirales > Lachnospiraceae > Blautia > Blautia sp. MCC269. Next base: position 115,515 of record NZ_WQQE01000043.1, read on the forward strand.
AAACAGATACTGAAACGTAAATAACAGGCAGCAGGAAGAGGAGAATGCTGCTGTCCGTGAGGAACGGACAGTGGCAGACCTGCTGCTATTATGAAAAAAATTGTACTGACTGAAGGGAGATTTTGACAATGGCAAGAGAATTTATTGTACCTGGAGAAATTATTTCCGGTTCCGGAGCACTGGATATGGCGGAAAACGCACTGAAACTCCTTGGTAAAAAAGCTCTGATCGTAACCGATAAAGTAATGATCGACCTGGGAAACTGTGCAAAAGTTGAGAAGGCGCTGACAAATCAGGGCATTGCATACAGCATTTATTCTGACATCTGTGGTGAGCCGACAGATACCATGATTGAAAAAGGCTTACAGATCTATAAAGATGAGAACTGTGACTTCCTGGTAGCTTTGGGAGGCGGAAGCCCCATTGACTCCATGAAAGCTATCGGATCACTGGTAGTAAATGGCGGAAGCATTTCCGATTACATGGGAAAAGTGATCGATGTAAAGATGCCGCCAATGGCAGCAATCCCTACTACAGCAGGAACGGGATCTGAGGCAACACAGTTCACGATCATCACAGATACTAAAAAAGACATCAAGATGCTTCTTAAAGGCAAAGTTCTCATGCCGGATCTTGCCATTATCGACCCGCAGTTTACTATGACTGCACCTCCAAAGATCACAGCAGCAACAGGCCTTGATGCACTTTGCCACTGTGTGGAGGCTTATACATCCAGAAAAGCACAGACACTTTCCGATACATTTGCGGTATCAGCAGTAAAGAGAATTTTCAAATATCTTCCAATTGCGTACAAAGACGGAAAGAACGAAGAAGCCCGTGTACAGATGTCAGTAGCAGCTCTGGAAGCAGGAATCGCATTCAACAATGCATCCGTTACCATTATCCACGGAATGAGCCGCCCGATCGGAGCTCTGTTCCATGTAGCGCACGGACTTTCCAATGCCATGCTTCTGAAAGAGTGCCTTACTTTCGCACTTCCTGGAGCATATGACAGATTTGGTGCCCTTGGCCGTGATATCGGTGTTGCTGACGCCTCCGATTCCGATCAGGAAGCAGCTGAGAAATTCCTGAAAGCAGTAGAGGCACTTGTAAATGAACTGGATACTCCGACTCTGGAGCAGTTCGGAATCAACAAAGAAGAATTCTTCAATGTAATTGATAAAATGGCACATGACGCTATGGACAGCGGAAGCCCGCAGAATACCATGCGTGACGTAACCGAAGAAGAAGTGAAAGAAATCTACAGAAAACTCTGGTAAAATGCACATGTAAATCCGAAATGCCAGATAAGAAAAGACTCCGGACCGGAGAAAAAGGCTCCGGAGTCTTTTTTTCCGTAGTAAAAACAGCGGCAGCTGCAAAAGAAAGGGAGGCATATCCTTCGTGAGAAAAAAATATATCTGTATTCTGGCGGCAGTTTTAAGTTTTTGCAGCCTTTCCGGATGCGGGCCCTCAGCAAAGAAAACAGAAGAGGAAAAGGTAACCATCGGTGTTGTCACAAAATCCAAAAGCAGCGAATACTGGCTGTCCGTCTGTGACGGAATGGAAGATGCGGCGGAAAAATATCATGCGGATGTGGTGATCCTGTCTCCGGATTCTGAGACAGAGGAAAAAGTCCAGAAAAATATGATCAGGGATCTTCTGAAAATAGATATCCAGGCGCTGGCGGTTTCCCCAATTGATTCTTATGAATGTGAAGAGTATGTGCAGCAGGCGAAGGAAAAAGGTATTTCCGTGTACGCCTGCGATACCCCCATAGAAGATGCAGATGTACCTTATATCGGAATTGACAATGAAAAACTGGGTTATGAGCTTGGCGAGCAGCTTGCCAGGGCCCTGGATCATAAGGGAAAGATCGGTGTGATCGCCGGTGATTTTAATCAGGCAGGGCATCGGATGCGTGTTAACGGATTTGAAAAATATATGGAAAAAGAACCCGGGATCACCATTGAAATGGTGCGAAACGGTTACAGCAATATGCAGGTTTCTCAGAAAGATGTGGATGAGATCCTCAAGAAGTATCCGGATCTTGACGGGATCATGACCACCAGCGCTGTGACTGCTCTGGGCCTTTCAGAGGCAACGGAAGGAAGGGGGATCTCCATTGTTTCCGTAGATGCCCAGGAAGACGCCCTGAAAGCAGTTAAGGACGGTCGTATCGTGGCGCTGGGAGCCCAGTGCGGTTATCAGATCGGTTACGAAACCATCCGGTATATTGTGAAAGATCTGGAAGGAGAAGGAACCGGAGAGGATGAGATCCTGGATTCCCAGGTACTTACCACGGAGAATATTGATGCGTACATAAAAGAAGACAAATATGGTTCTTCTTAAAGTGCAAAGGCAGGAAGCAGAGCATCTTCATCCAAAAATAAAACACAAAACATAAAAATAGGACAAAAACAGGACACCGGGAAACCGGAAACAGGAGAACTTTGGCACAGATTTAACAGTCAGGCAAAAATAATACCGAAAAAACTAAAATTTCTCACACTTTGATAATCCCGTATTTTCGATAAAATAGAATCATCAAAAGGAAGTCGAAAACAAAAAACGAAAAGAAATGAAAGGGCGGGATAATAAGATGGAGAAGAAGAAAAAACTTTCGGTATCAACGAGGCTGTGTTATGCTGGAGGAGATGTAGGATGTAATATCGTGTTCGGAATGATCGGAACACTGCTGACACTGTTTTATACAGATTATGTAGGAATCAGTGCAGCGACAGTAGGACTTGTCATGTTACTTTCCAGATGCTTTGACGGATTTTCCGATCTGGTCATGGGTGTCATTGTAGAGCGTACCAATTCCAAATGGGGAAAATCAAGACCCTGGCTTCTGTGGATGAGTGTTCCGTTTGCACTGTCAGCAGTACTGCTTTTTACAGTACCGCACACAACAGGAATGCTTCAGTTTCTGTATCTGTTTGTAACTTATAACTTCTGTACAACAGTATGTTATACAGCGATCAACCTTCCATATGGAAGCCTTTCCACAATGATGATCCGTGAATCATCGGAGAGAGATAAACTCAGTGTTATGAGAATGGGACTTTCCCCTCTTGGCAGAATTATCGCTGCAACCTGTACACTACCACTTGTAAAACTGGTTGGAAACGATCAGGCTGCATGGATCAAGGTTATGAGCGTCTGGGCAGTACTGGCACTGGTTCTTCTGCTTCTGTGCTTCTTCAAATGTGAAGAGAAAGTTCAGATCGAGGCAAGAAAGAAAGATGAGAAACTTCCGGTTCCTACAATGCTGAAAGCACTTTTTACAAACCAGTATTTCTGGGCAGTTATGCTTCTGTGGACAGTACAGAGCGTATCCTTTACAATCACAGGAACCATTCTTCCTTACTATTGCAAATATATCTTCAACAATGACACATGGATGTACAGTGCACTGTATCTTACAGAAACACTGGTACTGGTAGCAGGAATCTTCGTCTGCTCACCGTTAATTAAGAAATTCGGAAAAAGAAACATCGCATTTGTGGGCGGATTTATCGCACTTGGCGGACAGCTTCTGTTCTTCCTGAACCCATACAGCTTCGGATTCATGGTTATGAGCTGTGTCACACGTGCCATCGGACTTGCACCGTTAAATGCAGTTGTATTCAGTATGGTTGGTGATGTAGTTGAGTTTGGACAGTGGAAAAACCACATCCGTCAGGAAAGCCTGATCTTTGCAGGCGGTTCCATCGGAACAAAAGTTGGTGCAGGTCTTGCATCAGCAATGATCACAGGACTGTTAAGCAGCTCCGGATATGTAAGCTCATCTGCAGGAATAACTGCACAGCCGGAAACAGCACTGGAGATGATCGTTTCTCTTTACAAATTCGGACCGATCCTCATTGCAGCAGTGATCATCGTAACACTCTTCGGATACAAACTTGACAAGATGTATCCGTCGATCATGCAGGAGCTTACCGAGCGCGAGGCACACGGACAGTTATAAAGTTTATTGTAAAACATATATTCAACCACAAACAGGAAATCAGGCAGGGGTAAGATACTCCTGCTGTTTCCTGTGTTTATGAGGAAACAGCCAAAGCGGAAGAGATGTATCCGCTTTTATAGAAGGGAGGAGGTCTTGTGTTAAAAAGCATCCGGGCAAAGATCATGCTGGCGATTCTGGCAGTTACCATGTTTACCGCCGGTTCTCTTACCGTGGTATTTTATCTCCGGGCAGCAGGGATGATCGAAGAAAACTATTCCGGGATCCTGTACGGACGGATGCAGCAGACCGTAAAAGATCTGGACGAATCCCTGAAAGAGATTTATTATGTGAATACGAGAACCGCCTGGGATGAAGAGATCCGGAACAATGCAGTGGATTACCTTCATACCGGAAATGAAAGCAGCCTGGAAAATATGGCAGGGCTTCTCCGGGAACACAGCCGGGAATATAAAGATATCAATTCTCTTTACTTTGTTTTTCCAGACAAAAAAATGGCGGTGACATCGGAAGAGTTTCCGGTAAACAAACAAGGGATTAAAGGAGAGCGGATCGAAGAGCTGGAAGAAATACAGGAGAGGGATTCTTTTCCGGTCCTTATGGAATCCCTGGTCCATGAAGGCAGCAGTTTTCTTTCGGTGATCCAGAAGGTGGAAGATGACAACGGAGAGGCATTGGGATATGTTGCGGCGGACATCAAGGAACGGGCCATTTATTATGAATATCTGGAAGCTGTCAATGATGAGAAGATCACCAGGATTCTGCTTGTGGATGGAAATAATGAGATTGTAACATCAGAAGATTACAGTGATCTTGGGAAAACATTTCCGGAGATTACAGACCATGATGTTCCAGGTGTGGAAGGATATATAGAAAAAAACGGTGTGATCTCCTTTTTCAGCAGAGGAAGTTTTTCAGACTGTGGGTTATACCTGGAAGTACCAAAAAAAGAAGTCCTAAGTGGACTTTCCCAGATGAGGCTTTTCCTGATCGGAATCTTCGGGGCTGTTTTTGTGGCAGCTGTGCTTCTGGCACTGTGGCTTTCCAGGGTGGTCTGCGGACCACTCCGGTCCATGACAGGTACCATTGAGAAGGTTGGTGAGGGAGACTTAAGCCTTCGCACAGAAGTGACCACTGCCGATGAGATCGGAACCCTGGGAAAAGAATTCAACCATATGCTGGATTACATCGAAGATCTGATCGCCCAGGTGATTGAGGAGGAACAGCAGAAAAAAGATGCGGAACTGGAAGCGCTGCAGTATCAGATCACACCGCATTTTATGTATAATACCCTGAATTCCATCAAGTTTGCCGCATTTTTAAAAGGGGAGAAAGAGCTGGCAGGCCTCATCGGAGATTTTGTGGAGCTTCTTCAGGCCAGCATCAACAAAAAAGGAAGTTTTCTCTCCGTTGCTGATGAGATCCATATCCTGAAAAACTATATCCATCTGCAGGATTTCCGTTATCAGGGGAGTTTTCAGGTGGAGTATGAGATTTCCGAGGAAGCATACCGGTGCTATATTCCAAGGCTGATTCTTCAGCCCCTTGTGGAGAACGCCCTTCTTCACGGGATTGACATCAAGCGGCAGACAGGAAAGATATGGATCAGCGGAAAAGTAAAGGAAGGAGAGCTGATCCTTATAGTAAAAGATAACGGAAGAGGAATGACAGAAGCACAGATCCGGGATCTTTTGGGAAGTCGTGCAAAAAAGACAAAGGGACTTTCCGCAGTGGGAGTTCCCAATGTAAAAGAACGACTGGAGCTTTATTATGGAGAAAAAGGTGGAATGAAATATGACAGCAGCAGTAATGGTACAATCGTTACTGTCTTTCTGCCAGCAATCTATGATATACCGGAAGAAGGGAGGAAAAGCTGATGTACAGAACACTGGTGGCAGATGATGATTTTCTGGTAAGAAGTTATCTGAAAACACTGGATTCCTGGGAAAAAGCTGGATACGAGATCGTGGATGATGCCGAGGACGGAGAGGAAGCCTACGGGTTTCTTCAGAAAGAAAAGATCGATGTTCTTGTGACGGATCTGACCATGCCTGTGATGGATGGCATTGAGTTGATCCGAAAGATCCGTGAGGAAAACAGGGATATCTATATTATCGTGCTCAGCTGTCATGATGATTTTGAATATGTAAAAGAGGCCATGCGCCTTGGCGCGGATGAATACGTACTGAAAAACAGTCTGGATGAGGACAGTCTCTATGATACCCTGGAAAAATCAGCCCGGCTGATCGAAAACCGCAGGAAAAAAAGCCAGGAACAGGCGCAGGCAAGAAAACTGATCCATCTGGGAAGCCATGCTCTAAAATATTATTTTTTCAACGGCCTGATTTCCGGGATGCTGAAAAACCAGGCACGTGAAGAAAAACGTGTGGAAGCCGGGATCGCCGGGAAATATTTTAACAGCGCTGTGATCTGTATGTTTATGGAAAGATGGGCGGAGCGGGAACGGCAGTGGACCCCGCTGGAAGTGGAACAGTATTCCCATCATTTCCGCCACAGGCTTTTGGAACGGACGGAAGAGCTCCTTGGAACAGAAAGCGAATTTACAGAAGTGATTTATCTTGGTGCAGGGATTTTCTGTTGTTTTCTGGATCTTTCCAGGGACTGCAGGACTTCAGCCATGCAGCAGAGGCTGACAGAGGTTGCGGCTATTTGCTACCGGCACTGCCAGGAGGATTTTTGCGATTTCGGCATCAGTGTCAGCAGTGTCTGCATGGGAGAGGAAGGAATCCGTCAGGCTTACCAGCAGGCCAGAGAAATGATGAAACTGCATTTTTATGAGAAAAAAGAGATCCTTTATTTTGAAGGCCGGAAGAAAGCGGACAGTGTTCTGCCGGAAAGTGCCGACATACTGGAAACACAGATTTCTGCCCTGAAAGCAGGAAAGGACAAAAAGAAGGCGGAAGAGCTCTGGGAGCAGGTCCTTACAGAATGTCAGAATCGTTATACGGACGGAAGGCTTCTTGTACAGTGGCTTAAGAAACTGAACCAGACAGCAGGCCTTGAAAAAGATCCAATCTGGTATGAAGAGATCGAAGATTTTGAAGAATTCCGGGAAAAAGGAAATTCCTGTATTTCGGAACTTTTTGCAGGAGGAGAGGATGTGGTTCCGGAGGGGATTTCTGCTGCTGTGAAAAAGGCGCTGGAGTTTATCCGGGAACATTATGAAGAGCAGATCAGCCTCCAGGATGCGGCAGATGCGGCGGAGGTGAATCCTGCCTATCTCAGTTATCTTTTCAAACAGGAGATGAAGATTGGTTTTTCCAATTATGTGCAGGAGCTTCGGATTGACTGTGCGAAGAAGCTTCTTTCCGGGACGAACTGCAGGGTGAAGGATGTGGCCCTGCGCTCCGGTTTCGGAGATTACCACTATTTTTCCAAGACATTTAAGAAGATCACAGGGATGAGCCCTGCGGAGTACCGGAAGGGTTCCGGCATATCATAGGGTATAGCAGAGAAGAGGAGCAAGAACATGGGTGTTACCATAAGACAGATTGCAGAGGCTGCTGGTGTTTCCAGAGGAACCGTTGACAGAGCATTGAATAACAGAGGGCGTATCAGGCCGGAAGTAGCAGAACGAGTCCGGCAGATCGCAGAGGAGATGGGGTATAAACCGAATCAGCTGGGACGTGCCCTGTCCATGAGCAGAAATAATATCAAGATTGGCGTGATCCTTCAGGGTGCGGAGACTCCTTTTATGAAGGAAGTCATGAAGGGTGTTGAGGAGGCCAGGGCGGAAGTCGATAATCTGGGCGGCACGGTGCTGATCCATACCATTGAGCATCAAAGTGCAGAGGATGTTCTTTTTACCATGGAAAAAATGCGGCAGGAAGAAGTCAGCGGTATTGCGATGGTTCCTCTTGAAGCCGAAGAGGTGAAAAAAGAGATCGACCGGTTTGTGGAAGAGTATCATATTCCGGTGGTGACTTTTACTTCCGATGTGGAGGATACGAAGCGGCTTTGTTTTGTGGGGCAGAATGGTGTGCAGTGTGGACGGGCGGCTGCGGGGCTTATGGGAGAACTTACCGGGGGAAAGGGGAAAGTTGCCATTATCTCTGGTTACAGGACCAATACTTCTCTTAGCAGTCGTGTGTCGGGGTTTCGGTCTGAGATGAGGAAAAAGTATCCGGGGATTGAGATCATTGGGCCGGAGTATTGTTTTGAGGAGAATGTGCGGGCCAGAGAGATTGCGGAGAAGATTTTTGAAGAGGTTCCGGATCTTGCGGGGATTTATCTTACTTCTCATGGTGAGGAGGGTGTTTGTAGGGCTATTGCAGAGGCTGGTAAGATGGGCCAGGTGAAGATGGTTGCTAATGATTTTATGGGGCGGAATTATGAATTGATGAGGAAAGGGTTTATTCATTTTCTGATTGGGCAGGATGCCAGGATACAGGGGTATGAGCCGGTGATGATTTTGTTTCGGCTGTTGTTTAATGGGGAGGAACCGGATAGGGAGAAGTTGTTTACGGAGATATATATAAGAAATGAGTATACGATTCCGGAGGGGAGACACTGAAATGGGGGTGTCCCCTTCCACGGCTGGTGCATCCAGCGAGAAAAAAATGTCGTTTGACAGATAGGTTGTGGGTCGTCAGCGCTTCGCTGGACGACTGCAGGGGCTGAGTTTGCGTTTGTTTGACGGGAGGGTTGTGGGCGTCGGCGCTGCGCTGGACGCTTGGAATTGGAGAGGCTGAGTTTGCGTTTGCGTGACGGGAAGGAGGTGGGCATCGGCGCTGCGCTGGATGCCTGGAAGTGGAGGAATGGGTTTGTATATGTCTGATTGAAACTGTGGGAATATGTTGGAATTATTGTGGTGAAGTTGACCTAAAAATATTACATATTGTGGCTAAAAATAGTTCTCGTCATTTTTAATAGAAAAAAGATGGTAATATTGTACAATATTAGGGGTTGCGATTTGTGGGTTACGATGATATTATATTAAGCATAAAGAGCGTGTTCGGACACGCAAGAGGATAACATTGGGAAAATAAATCAAAAGGAGATCAAAACTATGATTAAAGTTGGTATTATCGGAGCAGGTAGAATTGGTAGAGTTCATATCACCAGTATCACAACAAGGGTACCGGATGCAGTAATTAAGACTGTTGCGGATCCGTTCTTAAATGATGAGACTGCTGCTTGGGCTAAGAGCATGGGTGTTGAGCATACGACTAAGGATTATAAGGAGATCATCAATGATCCTGAGATTTCCGCAGTTCTGATCTGTTCTTCTACAGATACTCATTCTCCGATTTCTGTAGAGGCTATCAAGGCTGGCAAGCATGTTTTCTGTGAGAAACCGATCGATCATGATATTGCCAAGATCAAAGAGGTTATCAATGCTCTTGAGGGCACGAATCTGAAATATCAGGTTGGTTTCAACAGAAGATTTGACCACAACTTTGAGTCTCTTCAGCAGGCTGTTGCAGCTGGTAAGGTTGGTAAACCGGAGATCATCAAGATTACTTCCCGCGATCCTGAGCCGCCTAGCATTGATTATGTTAAGGTTTCCGGTGGTATGTTCCTGGATATGACCATTCATGATTTTGATATGGCTCGTTTCCTTGCAGGATGTGATGCTACTGAGGTTTATGTTCAGAGTGCGAACCTGGTTGATCCGGCTATCGGTGAAGCTGGGGATGTTGATACAGCTGTTATCACTCTTCAGATGGAGAATGGTGCGATCGCTGTTATCGATAACTGCAGAAGAGCTTCCTATGGATATGACCAGAGAGCGGAAGTATTCGGTTCTGAGGGTATGGCTGCTATCTCCAATGACAGCCAGTCTTCCACAGTGATCAGCAATGCTGAGGGCGTTACCGGTGAGAAACCGATGTTCTTCTTCCTTGAGAGATACATGGATGCTTACGGTAAAGAGGTTGCAGCATTTATCGATGCCATCGTTAATGACAAAGAGACACCTCTGAATGTTTACGATGGTCTGAAACCGGTATTAATGGGTCTTGCTGCTAAGAAATCCAGCGAGGAGCACAGACCAGTAAAGATTTCTGAGATTATGGAATAATTCAAATAATAAAGGAGAATTGACCAATGTTTGATAAGAATAAAGTAAAACTTGGTATTGCACCAATTGCATGGACTAACGATGATATGCCGGACCTTGGCAAAGAGAATACTTTTGAGCAGTGTGTCAGTGAGATGGCCCTTGCCGGTTTCACAGGTTCCGAGGTTGGTAACAAATATCCGAAAGATCCGGAAGTTCTCAAGAAAGCTCTTGAACTTCGTGGTGTTGAGATCTGTAACCAGTGGTTTTCAAGCTTCCTTATCACCAAACCATTTGAGGAAGTTGAGAAAGAGTTCCGTGCACAGCTTGATTTCCTGAAAGCTATGGGGGCTAAGGTTATTGGCGCTTCTGAGCAGAGCTACAGTGTTCAGGGTCAGCTGGATACTCCGATCTTCGGCCATAAATATGAGATGAATGACCAGGAGTGGGATACTTTCTGCACAGGTATGAACAAACTTGGTAAGATCGCCAAAGAGGAGTATGGCATTGCCCTTACTTTCCATCATCATATGGGTACTGTTGTACAGAGCCTTGCTGAGGTTGACCGTATGATGGAGAATACAGATCCTGAGTATGTAAGCCTTCTTTTTGATACCGGTCACTTTACATACTGTGGAGAGGATCCGCTTGAAGTTGTTAAGAAGTATGTTCACAGAATCAAACATGTTCATCTGAAAGACATCCGTCCGGAAGTTGTTGAGCAGGTTAAGAAAGAGAACATGAGCTTCCTTGCAGGTGTAAGAGCTGGTGCCTTCACAATTCCTGGAGATGGATGCATCAACTATGATCCGATCTTCAAAGTTCTGGAAGAGGCTGGCTATGAAGGATACATGGTTGTAGAGGCTGAGCAGGATCCGGCTAAGGCTAATCCGCTTGAGTATGCGATCCGTGCAAGAAAATTCATTGCCGAGAAGACAGGACTCTAAATAATAAATAATATAAATCAGACGGAAAAAGCGGTATCGGCCAGAAGTGCGTGGACACCGCTTTTTCTGTAAACAGTGTACGATTAACAGGACAGGAGGATCAGTCATGGCACTTGTGAAAATGAAAGATCTGCTGAAGCGTGCCGAGGAGAAGAATATTGGCTGTGGTGCTTTCAGCGTTGGTAATATGGAGATGGTGAAAGGTGCGATCCGCGCCGCAGAAGAATTAAATACACCCATCATCCTTCAGATCGCGGAGGTTCGTCTCAAGAATTCCCCGCTTCATCTGATGGGACCGATGATGGTGCAGGCTGCAAAAGAAGCCAAGGTGGATGTGGCTGTCCATCTGGATCACGGCCTTACTTTTGAGACGGTTGACAAGGCTCTGGAGCTTGGTTTTACATCCGTTATGCTGGATGCGTCCACTCTTCCTTTTGAGGAAAATATCGCCAAGGTAAAGACGGTTGTGGAGAAAGCCCGTAAATATGGCGCCACCGTTGAGGCTGAGCTTGGTCTTGTAGGCGGAAGTGAGGATGGAAGCTGTGACCATGGTATCCGCTGCACAGACCCGGATGATGCAGTTGTTTATGCAAGAGAGACAGGTATCGATGCTCTTGCAGTTGCCATCGGCAATGCACACGGTAACTATCCGGTAGCACCGACTCTTGCTTTTGATGTACTGGAGAAGATTCATGAGAAAGTGGACATTCCGCTGGTTCTTCATGGCGGCAGTGGTATCACGGACAAAGATTTCCAGAGAGCGATCTCTCTTGGTATCCGCAAGGTGAATATTGCCACAGCAAGCTTTAACAGCCTGACTGCTCATGTGGAGAAATATATGGCATCCACAGACAAACATAATTTCTTTGATCTCAATGAGGCTATGGTTCAGGGGACTTATGAGAATGTGAAGAGACATATTCTTGTATTTAACGAGCCATATCAGGCATAAATCAAGGATTTTCTTGTAAAAAAACATAAGGTCTGCTAAGATGTTCTCAGTGAAAATAACTGGGAACATCTTTTTTGTGCCCGTGAAAGAGGAGAGATATAAATGGAGCAGAAAGAAACTGTCTGTTCAGTTGCGAAGAAATGCGGCGGCTGTCGTTACCAGGGAGTACCTTATCAGGATCAGCTTCGCAAGAAACAGAAAATTACAGAAGGCCTTCTGAAAAAATTCGGTAAAGTTGAACCGATCATCGGAATGGAAGATCCTTATTATTACAGAAATAAAGTTCATGCGGCGTTTGGCCGTGACCGGAAAGGAAATGTGATCTCCGGCATTTATGAGGAAAAGAGCCACAGGATCGTTTCTGTAGACGACTGTATGATCGAAGATAAAAAGAGCCAGGAGATCATCCGTACCATCCGTGGTATGCTGAAATCTTTTAAGATCAAGACTTATGATGAGGACACAGGTTACGGACTTCTCAGACATGTGCTTGTGCGCAGAGGATTTTCTACAGGGGAGATCATGGTAGTTCTGGTTACGGTTTCACCGATCTTTCCGTCCAAGAATAATTTTGTAAAAGCTCTCCGCAAGGAACATCCGGAGATCACAACTGTAGTACTCAATGTCAATGACAGACAGACCAGCATGGTTCTCGGAGACCGGAATATTGTACTTTACGGACCGGGATTTATCAAAGACCGTCTTATGGGACTGACCTTCCGTATTTCACCGTCTTCCTTTTATCAGGTAAATCCGGTGCAGACAGAAGTGCTTTACGGAAAAGCCATGGAGTTTGCGGCAATGACAGGGAAAGAGCGTGTGATCGATGCTTACTGCGGAACAGGTACCATTGGGATCATTGCTTCCAGAAATGCCAGAGACGTCATTGGTGTGGAGCTGAACCGTGATGCCATCCGTGATGCCAGAATGAATGCCAGAGAGAACAAGATTCGTAATGTCCGTTTTGTTCCGGGGGATGCCGGCTGGTTTATGGAAGGAATGGCTGCAGAAGGGGAAAAAGTGGATGTAGTTCTTATGGATCCTCCGCGTGCAGGAAGTGACCGTAAATTCCTGCATTCTCTTTTGAGCCTTTCCCCGGAGAAGATCGTTTATGTATCCTGTAATCCGGAGACTTTGGCCAGAGACCTTGCATATCTTACAAAGAGAGATTATCTGGTGAAGAAGATGCAGCCGGTTGATATGTTCCCGGTCACCGATTCGGTGGAGACTGTGTGCCTTTTGGGCAAACGAAAACCAGATGCCAAGGTAAAAATAGGCATTGATATGGATGATTATTACCGTATCAGGGAAAATGCTGAAAGCAAATAAACCTTTACAAAACCGAATAATACACTGAAACAAAGCAAGACAGAAGCTGTTGATGCGTTAGAAAATAACGTGTCAGCGGCTTTTTCTTTTTATCTGAAAATCTATTAGTCAAATCTGAAAGGAGTCAATTCTATGGCAAAGAAAAATGTAAGAAATATGAAGGTTTGTGGACAGAGCGGTTATAAATATGAGACGGTTCCGGTAATTACATTAAAAGGAAAGTGGCTGGAAGAACTGGGATTTCATCTTGGGGATTATGTGCAGGTGAAATGTGAAAATGGTCAGCTGATTATCACGCCGGATGTGAATAAAGCACAGGAGCAGGAAGCAAAAACAGCATTTATGGATGAGGAGATTAAGAAACTGAAAATCAGATACCAGAATGAAAAAGAAGAAATTACTGCAAAATATGTGGCAGAGCAGAGTGCTGGCTGTTATGGAAAGAAAGCATGAGAGGGGGAGAAAGTGTGGCAAGAATTATCATGTGCGGATCATTTAAAGGGGGAGTTGGCAAGACTGCCAGCTCCTGGAACCTGGCTTATTCACTGGCTGAGATGGGAAAAAGGGTTCTGGCTGTTGATTTTGACAGCCAGGCAAATCTGACAACCTGCTTCGGAATTGAAGATCCTGCGGCTGTGCCGGTGACGATTGGACATCTGATGATGAATCGGCTGGAAGATGAGGAAATGCCGGATCTGTCAGAGTTTATTCAGAGCAGAAATAGCGTGGACTTTATTTCATCATCCATGATGCTTTCAGCAGTGGACAGTAAGCTGCGGATGGAGATGGGTTCAGAGAAGATGCTGACCGGCATTCTGGAGCCGCTGAGAGGGCTGTATGACTATATTATTGTAGATACCTGTCCATCGCTCGGAACATTGACGATTAACGCACTGACGGCGGCTGATGAGGTGATTATTGCTGTCAATCCGCAGCTTCTGGCAATGATGGGATTGCAGGATTTTATCCGGACAGTGAAGAAAGTCAGAAGCAGACTGAATGACCGCCTGCAGATTTCAGGAATCCTGCTGACTATGTGTGATGCAAGAACAAATCTCTGCAAGGTAATCACAGAACAGCTGACGGAAACTTTTGATGGACAGATCCGGATTTTTAAGAGCATCATACCAAACACAGTAAAGGTGGGAGAATCAATTTATTACAGTGAGCCGCTTCTGGAGTATGCACCGGAGAATAAGGCTTGTAAAGCATACCGGAATCTGGCAGAGGAGGTGGCTGGGGATGAAAGCTAATGCACCAAAAAGAAAAGTATTTCAGGACGCACTGGATCTTCTTTCTGAGGATCCGGTGCAGGATACGTCAGTGGCTGTGAACGGGATTGTTTCTATTCCTGTTGAGGAAATCCATCCGTTTTATGATCATCCATTCCGGCTGTATGAGGGAGACCGTCTGGAAGATATGGTACAGAGCATCAGGGCGTATGGTGTGCTGAATCCGGTGATCGTGAGGAAGGCTGCAAGGGGGTATGAGATGCTTGCAGGGCATAACAGAACCAATGCGGCGAAGATAGCAGGATTGACGGAAGTGCCGGCGATAGTGAAGACAGATCTGTCTGATGAGGATGCTTATGTATATGTGATCGAGACAAACCTGTTGCAGAGATCTTTTGCAGAACTGCTTCCATCAGAGAAGGCAGCAGTGCTGGTGGCACGTTATGAAAAGATAAGCAGTCAGGGGAAACGAAATGATATTCGGCAGGAGATTGAGGCTCTGGAAGAAACCTGTGGACACGATGTCCACAAGTCCAGACAGAGAACCTGTGGACATGATGTCCACAAGTCACAGAAAAGCCGTGATGGACTTGGTGAGGAATATGGAATGACTGGAAGGAATATTGCCAGATACATGCGGCTGGACCGGCTGATTCCGGAGTTTAAGGATGCCGTTGATAAGGGGACGCTGGCAATGGTAGCCGCTGTGGATCTGTCTTATCTGAATGTGAAGATGCAGAAGATGATCCAGCAGGTGGCAGAAGCAGAAGGAAAGAAACTGAAACCGAAGCAGGCAGTGGAACTGCGGAAGATGGGAAAGGAGATTACGAAAGAGGCGGTTGAAAGTGTCCTGGCAGGAAAAGAACAGAAGAAGCCGCAGAGTGTGTCTGTGAAGCTGCCGGTGGAATTGTATGAGAGGTATTTTGGGCAGATGGATGCCGGAGCGGTGCAGGAAATCATGGAGAAAGCACTGGAAGGGTATTTTGGAAAGGAGGCACCAGGTGTTTAGCAGGGAAGATCTTGAATGTCTGGATCCGGGATATTTTGAAATAATTTATATGGATGACCGGGATGTGACCATCATGTCCCGGAATACCAGACATATGTGGTATATACATAATCCGGAGATTCCTATGAGGTGGAGCTGGAGGATGTGGAAGCGGATTCCGGTGGTGAGACGGAGGCAGGGACGACGCAGAGGGATGTGGTGCGGCATGGCGTTGCGCAGATCCCGGTGTCGTTTTCTGTTACGGCGAAGTGGCTTAAGAAGCTGGCAGGGTATGCGAAACTGGATAAGATCAGCGTGCAGTATTTTGATGTGGAGATATCGGAGCTGAAACTGTCTGAGATGTATGTGACTGGGTATAAAGCGAAGCTGAAAAAGGATACCAGTTATAAGGGATTGTGGACGGTGAGCTTTACGTTGAAGGAGATGTAGTGAGATGTTATAATGGGAGAATCAAATAGGAATTTGAGGTGGAAATATGGCATCAAGCAAGGAATACTTAGAGCTTATTTTAGGGCAGCTATCTGAGTTAGAAGAAATTACTTATCGAGCTATGATGGGAGAATTTATTATTTATTATCGTGGCAAGATTGTAGGTGGTATCTATGATGATAGATTACTTGTTAAACCAGTAAAATCAGCAATTAGTTATATGCCGACAGCTCCGTATGAATTACCCTATGAGGGAGCAAAAGAGATGTTGTTGGTAGATGAGGTTGATAATAAGGAATTTTTGACAGGCTTGTTTCATGCAATGTATGATGAATTGCCAGCCCTAAAACCGAAAAGAAATAAACAATTCCCAGTTTGTATAACAGGAAAATTTAAATTTAACGCTTGAAAAAAGGAGAAATAAACATGGCAAAGAAAGAAGAAAGATTTGAAGTTACATTTAGAGACGGAAGTCAGCTTAAGGATGAAGGAGTTCGCCAAATCCTTGTAGATAAGGAGACTGGGGTTAACTATCTTTGTTGGAAATCTGGATATGGAGCGGCTATTACACCTCTTCTGGATTCAGAAGGAAAAGTCATAGTTACAAAGTAAAATCGGAATTTCAGGAGGTGTTTTTATGCCACAAATGAATAAGGGAGGAAAATTTATTTTCGGGAAATCACTCATTCGGACGGATGGAACATTGCGGATTCCACCGCAGGCAATGGAAGAATATCACATTGCAGATGAAGGAAAAGTATATCTTTTTACCGGAAGTAAGATTACCGGTGGCTTCTGCGTCACCCGGAAAGGCCTTTTGCATCCGTCAAAACTTGGTCACATTTTGGACGATACTCCACCGTTGCTTGACTACTCAGCAGGTTCTGGCGAATTTATCAAATACAAGGGGCGTTCCTACTGCTGGGTAGAGATTTCACAGGAGGGGCAAATTCTTCTTACGAAGAAAATGATGGATTTTTTGAAGGTGAGACCCGGAATGGAGCTGCTCTCTATCCGCAGTAGCGACATCGCGTTTACGATGGGAGCTAAAGGACCGCTATTGGAAAAAGCAGAAAACTATGATGGTGAAATTCCGCTTTTTTAAGTGTAACAATTTGAAGTTGTAGTAAAGGAGGTTTACAATGGGGTTTTGGATTTTTATGTTGATTATGGATTTGCTTCTTCCATTTACGATGA
>NZ_WQQE01000004.1:0-21735 GCF_018785655.1 Blautia sp. MCC269
ATTGATGCAGACCGTAGAATAGCTGTTTTTATTCCGCTTTTTTGATTTGAACCTTGGAAAACCTGTTTTCAGCTGTTTGATCTTCCGTTTTCTTCATTGCAGCCATTTCTTTTGCACAAATGGTATATGCTACATTGGTCTTGTTCTCCTCATACTGCCGAATCTTTCTATCAAGCCAATGATTGTATACCATTCTGACACAACCGAAAGTCTTAGCAAACAAAATCTTCTGCTCACCATTGGGATATATTCTGAATTTATATGCTCTGTTTGCCACCATGCCACTTCCTTTTCCTCGAAAACCCACCTGCGGTACCTGACCACAAGCACAAGATGATAGTATAGTAAGCATACTAAATATGCGTTGTTATCTAAATTTATTATATTTCAATTTTTTATTATTCAACTGAAGATATTATACTATGATTAGAGTGCTCTATCAAGTAAGTAGCAGACGCAATTCATCTCCCACCTTAGAGGTCGGAGTCTTCTTGCTGTAAGAGGATAAAAAAATAATGCACCCGGTTATTATCTCCCGCGGTGCATTATTTTGTCAATCAGATTTCCGCCTTTTTCCGTACCCACATATACTGTACCAGTTTATCTCCAAGCGTATTTAAAACCATGGTATAAACCGCCCCGAACACATTGGCTCCGATACGGAGCAGCACTGCTGCCGGCATTCCAAACAGTCCTGATGCGATGGACAGCGCTCCAAATGTATTAAATGCTGTCTGCCACGCATAGCCTGCAGAATATCCAACACCAATTCCTCCGATCATTCCGATGTAAGGATACATGGACTTTGGAAGCACCAGATAAAGTACCACAAACAGCAGACATCCCACAATGTTGAACATGCCTCTTTTTCCGGCTCTGCCTTTACAGTCCTCGGTAAACGGCAGGCACACAGACATGCAGGCGATTCCGGCCCACATTGCTCTTGGAAGTCCCAGGAGTGACATGATCAGCATGGCGCTGGAAACGATCAGTGTCAGTCGCAGGTACCATCTGCCTCTTGCAGAATGCAGGTCAAATTCCCGGAACAGATCCAGAAATGTTCTTCGGTATGGACGGTTTTTCTGATTCTTGTAAAAGATCACCATGCAGAGAATCATTCCCACCAGAAGTCCCTCCACGCGGAGCACATACGCCTTTCCAGTTACGTCGTATCCCATCAGAAGCAGATATCCCAGGACAAATGTAGAATGGTTATACATGATCACATTGTGGCATCCCAAAATCATCAGTAAAAGAATGCTTACGGCATTTACAAAAAATGCCGGCACCGGTGAAACCATGTTGGACAGCCTCGGTCCTATAATCAAAATGCTGAAGATCCCGGCAATGGACAGCAGGCCGTGTGTGGTCCGGATCCCGAAATCCGCCTGTCTTAAAACCAGCACGGCCAGAAGTACGGTTACTCCTACAACGCTGTTGTCATTACCGGTTATCTTACTGTACAATGTCACAACTGCCACACAAAATGCCATGACAAGATATACTTTAAAATTATAGATCAGAATATGTCTTCGCTTTTCCTTTTTGTCTGTGGTATTTCGAATCAGCTGTTTTGATCCGGTTGAGCTTAACTGCAGTTCCTGATAAAATGTCATTCTCATCGCTCCTTTTGCAATACGTTTAAAGATACAAACAGCCATTATACTTGGTTTATTCCGGAACGTCAAACACTTTTTTCCAACCTAGCGCAGTTCCGCGATCCTGGTCACTGCTACATAGATTTCCTGGATCTTATACCAGGTCGGATAATCCACCACTCCGGATGTGGGAAGTCCGAATACATTCTGAAATTTTTTTACAGATGCCGCAGTGGCAGGGCCATAAATACCGTCCACTGTTACTGTCGGAATGGCGGGATAGGCCTTTGCTATGGCATTGAGCTGTTCCTGGATCTGCTGCACTTTTTCTCCGGTGACACCGATAGTCAGGTCATATCCCGGCCAGGATGCAGGAATCCCGGAAACCGCTTCCGCCACATTGATATACATATCGTTTCCATAGAAACTCCGCAAAATCTCAATCGCGGAATATCCCTGGTCCCCCAGTGCCTTGCTTCCCCACTGGGTCATCCATCCCCGATCCCTGCATTGCACCTGCCGCCCGTCACAGTACTGGGTCAGGATCGGCTGCCGCACATCCGGTCTGGAAAGATAATTTTCAAAAAGTTCATCTACGATCCGGTCAATGCTCTCAAAAATATTCCGGCCGTTGATCCATTTGTGGTCGTATGCGGTTGAGGAGGTGATAGTGTAATCATAACCTTTGTTCCGGTACCACTCTGTATAAACTCTGTTCAGAGTAAACGACATGATTGCCAGAACATTGGCACGTATCGTGTCCTCCGGCCAAGTTGCGTAGATCTCACTGCTGGCCACGTTTTTGATATAATCCTTATATCTTACATAATAATCCTGTGCAGAGGTATCCCCTATTGGCCCGTCGTGGACTACGATATACTCCGGGATCACCACTTTGTTTAATACGATCTCTCCGGTTTCATTTATCGGCTTGATCTCTGCTTCCGGATTTTTAGGAGGATATTCCCCAAAAAGCGTATGGGGTCCGATGACGATCCGCTGATAGTCCTCTCCACTACCCTGCTGTCTGCTAAGGGATGCTCCCTGCCTGGCAATGGAATGGGGAAGAACTTCTGTCCCGGCAACTTCTTTTGGTGTAAAACCTTCTGCACTGATCCGAACTGTATATTCTGCATAAGGCTGCTGCTCCACCGGTTTCATGCTGTATTCCAGTGGAGGAGCTACCAGCTCCAGCATAGGCGTTTTTCCGGAGGAATCCGTACGGATTTCTTCGATCACATTATCCGGGACTCCTGTGTACGAGATCCGCACTGTAGCATTTTCCACAGGACGGTTACTGGCACTGTCCAGCACCGTCACCTGCAGCTGTCCCTGATCCGGCATATCCTGCTGCATGGAAATATAAGAATGATTTTTCATAAACAGAGGCTCCTTTTTGTGCCTGAAAGCACACTGGTTCTCTGCTAGTATATGTTTGCATAAAAAAAATGTCTCTTACCTGATATACAAATAAGAGACACCTTTTTCAGTTACAGATTATAAATTTTTTCCACCTCTTCAAAGGTCTCTGACTTCTAGCGTTCCCGCAATTTCCAAGAGCTGTTCTTCATTGACAAAATTGCTGATACAGCCCATTCCCTGAACACACGCACTTCCTGTTACATTTCCAAACTTAATGCACTGTTCAATTGGATAATGATGATAAAGTCCATAAATAAAGCCACTCATAAATGCATCTCCTGCTCCTGTTGCATCAATAGCTTTTACATTTTGTACAGAAGATATGATTTTTATTCCATCCTTATTTTTAAGCAGGCACCCTTCCTTGTCCATTTTGATCGTCACGTCAGAAAAAAATTCCGACAGAATGTCAGCAGCCTCTTCCACACTGGACGTTCCTGTAATCTTCATGGCCTCTTTCTGGTTGGGAATATAATAATCTGCAATTTCCAGATAATCCTTGTATTTTTCCAATGTCAGATCATCTTCCCATCCCGTATCAAAAATCTGGATACAACCATCTTTTTTCAGTCTTTTATACACATCTAAAAATCCAACATGCATATCTACCACATATGCACCTTTCAGATTTTCATAAACTTCATCCATAACAGCATCATTAAGATCCATTCCGTCTGTATATGAAATAAAACTTCTGTCACCACAATATAGCAAGGTGGAAGACAGCACCACCGGCATCTTGTTTCCTTTATAAAGATTCACAGTTTTTACCGGATAGCTATTCAGTGTTTTTTTCACAAATTCCGAAAAAAGATCATGCCCTGCAAAAGTAATAATTCTGGACTCAACTCCAAGCCTTGAAAGATTGATCATGGTAGCCGGAATCCCACCACCAAACTGCATGGAAAATCCTCTGGCGAAAATCTCCTCTCCCTTATCAGGCAGTCTATCAAGACCAGAATAGATCAGATCAATATTGGAATAGCCTACGCCACCTACAAAACTCATATCAGTTCCATTCCTCCATATAGTCTTTATTTGTGGCTAAATATGTTTCCACCAGTTTCTTGGCCAGTGAGTAGGAATTGACAAGAGGATGCACCATAAGGCAGTCAATTGCTTTACTAATGCTTCTTGTACGGATTGCTTCAGAAGCCAGCCTTTCGTAAATCTTCACCCTGCGAATAAGTTCCATCTGCAATTCCCCGGGATTTGGGACTTTATGCGGAATCATCTCACCATCTTTAAGATCACATGTAACTTCCACAATGTCTGTATTAAGGAGTCCCGGAATTGCTCCGTTATTCGGTACACAAAGGATCATCTCACTGTCTTTTCCACTTAATTTGGAACGGATATATTTCAGGGCAACACCTGCATAGCCTCCATCATCCTTTGCATAAATATCAAAATGATAGGGTTCTTTTGCTCTGGATACGCCGGTCTCATTTGCCATATAAGCATCTTCACGTTTGCCATACCACTTATCATAAACCTTCAGGCAGTTTTCAAAATCATTTTCGACATCCATGTGTGACAGTTCCTCCGTCATATGGATATTCACATCACGGATCACTTCTCCCCTGGTGATACCCGCATCCAAAATATGCTGAACTGCTTCTTCTCTGTAATAAAAATAATACAAATATTCATTAAGAATACATCCCATATGCTCTACCAGATCTTTTTTAAAGAAACGCATATCTGTATCCGTATACAATCTTTCATCTTTTAAAAGCTCCGGCAAAATCTCTTTTCCATCCAGCTTAATACTGTCAAAAAAAGAAAGATGATTCAATCCATAGCAGTCTCCCGTCACAGAATTTTGCGGAACCTTATACATTTTTGCAAAGGAATGGAGAAGACTACTTGGAGCATCGCAGATACCATAGGTAAAATCATATCCCATATCACGCAGAGTCTGAGATACTACTCCCGCTGGGTTGGTAAAGTTAAAGATCTTTACATCCGGAGAAGCGTATTTTTTTGCAAGCTCACAATATTTTACCAGAGCCGGCACAGAACGCATAGCAAAAGAAAACCCTGCCGCACCGGTAGTTTCCTGCCCCAGAACCCCCAGATTCAGAGCTACTCGTTCATCCTGGATACGCATATCATCCTCTCCAACACGAATCGTTGTTATGATATAATCTGCATCTTTAATGGCTTCTACAGGGTCGCCGGTAAGTTCCAGCTGCAAGTCTGGCTGCAGACGTTTTGCAACCTGCTGTGCCATTTTACCATAGATATTAAGCTTCTTTGGATCATTATCCATAAAAATCACTTGGTTGATCCCCAATTCCAAACTGCTCTGAGCAAGGCTTTTTGCCAAAAACATGGAACGTACTCCACCACCGCCGATTACTGCTATTTTCATCTGTAATTCCTCCTCTTTCTGTCTTTTTAGTAGTCTGCCTCATTCATCTTAAACAACCGATTAATGGCACTTACTACAATTACCCCTGCAATAATAAGAATTACTCCCATCATGTTGGCATAACCATAATTATTATCTGTCATAGATGTTTTGTACAGGTATAGTGGAAGATTCAGTGTTGTATCTCCCGGCCCTCCGTTGGTTGTCAGATAAATGAGTTCAAATTCTCTCAGCATACTGGTTGCCGCCAGAATCTCACAGGTTCCAATAATAGTACGGATCAGTGGGAGACGAATCTTCATATTGATCTGCATGTCTGTAGCACCATCGATCTTGGCCGCTTCCACAACATCCTCGGGAATGGACAGAACACCTGCAAGCACAAGAATGATGATCATTCCTGTATACAGAAGCCAGCTCCATGTAACTGTGATAAAGGCACTGTTCTGATCAAAGAACCAGTTTTTCATAAATGGTTTCCCGGTTACTGTTTTTACAAAAGAATTGATAATACCATACTGCGCATTAAATACATTCAGGAAAATAACAGCCAGTGCCGCTGCAGATACCACATTCGGGATCATATAGATAGTTCTGAGGACTTTCCAACCTTTTTTTCTTTTTGAAAGCATAAACGCGATCACAGTTCCTAGCATCACATGCACAACAGACTGAAGCACAACCCAGATTCCCGTATTCTTCAGTGCTGTAAGCATTCGTGCGTCGTTCCGGAAAGCATTGATATAATTATCCAGTCCAATAAATTTAAATACACCGCCTGCTTTCCATTCAAAAAATGAACTTCCAAACACCATACACATCGGAGCCAGGTAAATCAATGCAAAAAGGAGCAGACACGGCAAAAGAAAGCTTGCCAGTTTCCATTTTTTAACTTTCATTTCTCATCTCTCCTGTTTCAGTCTGTTCTTAGCCTCCGGCGACTTCAGAAGAAGGTATGTCCTGCCGAAGCCGCGGAAATCATATAATTATCAGTTTTTCTGTGCAGCGTCTGTAAGAGCCTGTGCGAACTCTTCCGGAGTAATTTCACCCTGCGCAAGAAGCGGATACTGAATACTGATCTCATCCACTACATTTGCATACCAAAGGCTCTGGAAATCATTAATACTGTGCGCTGCTTTATCGCCGTTTGCGATGACTTCATTTACAAGTGGCTTTACATTATCAGATGTAAGACCCTCCATAGCCGGAATATCGCCTGTAATTTCAAGCATTTTAAGCTGGCTCTCCTCATTTGTGAGGAATTTTACAAATGTAAGAGTTGCATCCAGTGTTTTCTCATCCTTGGAAGCAACATTAAAGCCAATTTTTCCACTGTTATACATAACATCACCAGGATACATTGCAGTACCGACTTTATCTGCAAATCCATCTTCAACCATAGAAGTATCATAGAAATCGCTAATCATCCAAGGACCATTTGCAATGATAGCTGTCTGTCCCATAAAGAAGTTGCTTGCAGCATTCTCATATTTTCCACCAACTGCATCCGGAGTTGTATATTTCTGAAACATGGTCTGAATCCTGGTTGCTGCATCGATAAATTCTTTTGTATTATAATCTGTCGGGAGCATGGTATTCATAAACTGTTCTCCCTCATCGCTCTCACCAATCATAGCACCAAGCATCAGTGAAGTTACCCAACCGGAATCTGCAGTATCCATGGAAAGCGGTGTAATGCCTGCATCCAGAAGCTTGTCACACTGCTCAAAGAACTCGTCCCATGTCTTTGCCGGTTTCTCAATTCCTGCCTGAGCAAAGAGATCTTTGTTGTAGAAGTATCCTATTACCTGTCTGGTATAAGGAATTCCATAAATCTTACCATCGCGGGAGTTTACATCCCAGCATGCATCAGTTGCAAGTTTTTTCCAGTCATCATCTACATAATCAGTAAGGTCGACAAGTTGATCCTTCATTGAATCAATCAGATTATATCCACCTGTACTGAATGTATCCGGAAGAGAATTGGAAGAATACAGAACTTTCAGCTTATCCACATAGTTCTGATCACCTGCGATTTCTTCCACATTGACCTTGATACTGTCACCGTACTCCTCATTAAAAGCTTCCAGACGATCCTGGAACCATTCTGTATTAACACTGACACCAACCCAGGATGTAGGAAATGTGATTTCTGTCACATCATCCGCTTTTACTGTTGTGGCCATGCCTCCTGCCATGGATAATGCTGTCACTGCTGACAATACTGTGGCCATCACCTTTTTTGTTTTCATATTAATTGCCTCCTTTTATATAATTTATAAATTTTCATCTTCAACCTTTGACAGATCCTGCTACCATACTGGTAGTAACCTGTTCCTGCAGCAATACATAGATTACGATACTTGGTAGAATTACCATAGTCAATGCCGCAAACATCGCTGTATAGTTAAACGAAAACTGAGATGTAAAATAATTCAGAGCAAGAGGAAGGGTCCTTACTTCTGTGCTTTTGGTAAGAACGAGTCCGAACATGAACTCATTCCATGACGTCAGGAACTGTAAAATTGCCCCTGTTGCAAGTCCTGATTTAGCCAATGGAAATACAATTACAAAGAATGTCCGATAAAACCCGGCTCCGTCAATATAGGCAGCTTCTTCCAGTTCCTTGGGGATGCCCTGAAAATAGCTTTTGAATACGAAAAGTGAAGTAGGAAGTCCCAGTGCCGCATACACAAGTACAAGCCCTGACCTTGTATCAAACATTCCGATTCCCATCATGATCTTATAGATTGGCATCAGAAGTGCTGAAGTAGGTACAAGAAGAGACGCAGATAAAAGCAATGTGATAAAGGTACTTCCCTTAAACGTATATCTGGCCAACACATAGGCAGCCATGGAAACAATCAGGATATTTAGCAGGGTACTTGTGAAAGAAATCACAACACTGTTTCCATAAAACTTAAAAATTGGAGCCAAATCCAATGCAGCCTTATACCCATTAAAGCTTAATGATGTAGGCAGTGCAAATGCAGATGATAGGATCTCCTTATTGGATTTAAAGGATGACATCACGATCCATACTAATGGTCCTACTGAAATCAGTGCCATAAATCCCAGGAAAACAAATCTAAATATTTTCCAAAGAATATCTTTAAAGCTCTTCCCCCCCATTTTATATTTCCTCCCTTCTGAGTACAGTTCCTCTTTCCAATAATTTATAGGGTAGTGTATACTCTATATTTTCTTCTCTGTTTCTACTTTTGTTACACAAAATCTCAAGAGTCCATTCCACCATCTTATCCAGTGGCTGATAAATCGTAGTAAGTTTAGGAACCACCCGCTCTGATATACTTAATCCATCAAATCCCAAAACGGATACATCTTCCGGAACCTTCAAACCATGTTCATTTAGCGCTGTAATTGCTCCTACCGCAGTCTCATCGGAAAAAGCAAACACTGCAGTGAACTTCTTTTTCTTTCGCAATGCACTGTTCATAGATCGATAGCCTTTTTCGAAGGTAAGCTGACCGTATTCTGCCATGTCATCACTGAACATAAGTCCATATTCCTCCATTGCCTTCTTACAGCCAACTAACCGCTGGAATCCTGAACTGATGCTTGTAGAAAGATCAGTCAGAATCAGTATCTCCCTGTGTCCCATTTCAAGAAGATATTTCATTCCCTCGTAAGCAGCCATCATATCGTTAATGTGTACCATATCGCATCTGCTGTCAAAAGCTGCGCCTCCCAGCATAACCACTTTGATATTCTTTGCCCGGATATATCGTATCACCTCACGGTCAATCTCCTCCTCCAGATAAATAACTCCCATCACATACAATTCCTTCAGGATACTCTTATAACTATCATCTCCCGGAAATGTAGGAAGAAATATCACTCTACATTTGTATTTTGGCATCTGCCGGATAATCTCCTTTATGGATTCACTGAAATATCCAAATTCCAGATTAGGAATCAGAACTACGATCACACCATCTGACTTACGTGTTGGATGATTTGGCACATAACCAACCGTATTAGCTGCCTCCTCAATTCTTCTGGATAATTCATCACTCACTACATTCTGTCCTGAAAAATATCTTGAAACAGTTGCTGGAGACACATGTGCCATTTGTGCAACCTTTCTGATTGTACCTGCCATTGTCTCATCTCCTTATGTGATTTTTTCTTATTATTTGAGATTTATTCCTTATTTCTTTTAGTATTTTGCACGATTTAATATCGCTATCTACATTTTTGATTGTACAAAGTTACAAATAGAATGTCAATCTTGTTTCATGTGTTTCATCTTGGTTTCATATGTTTCATTAAAAAAAGATGGAACAATCCGGACATCTTCCTGACCATTCCATCTTTTATATATCTTTACTTCATAATCCTCATCAGAATATCTTCAGAATATCATTATACATAACCACAACCATCAGCGCCATCAGAAGCATCAGTCCCGCAAAATGGATCATGCCTTCTACCTGACGGTTTACCGGTTTTCTCCGGATCGCTTCTGCCACCAGAAATACCAGCCTTCCTCCATCCAGCGCAGGAAGAGGAAGAAGGTTCATCACTCCCAGGTTTGCAGAAAGAAGAACTGCCATATTCAACAAATTCATCCAGATCATCAGCGTTCCCTCACTCTTGGACTGTTCGTAAGTGTCGCCAATGGCATCCGCAATACCCACAGGACCACTTAAGTCTTTCATTCCAAGGTGACCGGTCACAAGCTCTTTCAGGCTTAAGATCGTAGTACGGATCATGTATTTCACTTCCACAGCACCATATTTCAGAACATTAAAGCCGGAAGTTTTTTCACTGTATGTGTTATATCCGAAACCGGAAACCGGTGTTCTGTATTCCCTTGGTGTTATCTCTGCCTCATATTCCAGTCCGTTACGCTCATAGGTGATCGTCACAGGTTTCTTGGATAACGGATGCTCCTCGATGTATTTTTCATATGCATTTCCATCCGGAACCTCCACACCGTTGATCTTCGTGATCACATCGCCTGCTTCCAGACCTGCCTCTTCCAGTGGCATTCCCTTGATCAGTGATTCCACTGTCATGGAATTTACATCGGAACGGTTAAAGCCAAGAAGATATCGCACATTTACATCTGGTTTATAGGAAATCTCCTGTTCCTTTCCATCACGTTTTATCTTCAGATGAATGGTATCTCCCTCTTTCAGTTCATTGAGATACGAATACACATAGAGATCTTTTCCCAGGTCAATATGATATCCCTGATACTCTGTAATCACATCGCCTTCTCTCAGGCCCGCCTTTTCCGCTGCGGAGCCTTCTGTTACCTGCAATACGGTTGCAGGATCATAGCCAATACAACCCACAATGATCACAGACAGAACAAAGGCCAGTAGAAAATTAAATACCGGGCCAGCGGCAACCACCGCGATCCTGCCCCACACAGGAGCGGAATTAAAGGTTCCCGGACTGTCATCTTCCGCATCTTCTCCCGCCATGGCACAGGAACCGCCAAGAGGAAGCAATTTCACGGAATAGCGTGTGCCACCTTTTACCGTACTTATGATCCTCGGACCCATGCCAAGAGAAAATTCCACCACCTCAATGTGGTTCTTTTTTGCCAGGAGAAAATGTCCCAGTTCATGGATCAGTATCACAACGCTGAAAATAATTACAGCAATCACAAATCTCAATTTACCACCTACTTTCGATCCACTGGTAAGTATCCTGCTCTACAGAAAGGATCTCATCCAGATCCGGATGCGCGATTTTTTTATGTCTTTCCATAGACTGTGCAATAATCTCATAAATATCCAGAAAGCCAATCTTTTCTTCCAGGAATTTCTTTACTGCAAGCTCATTGGCCGCATTAAAGACAGTCGGCATACTTCCCCCTTCCCGGGATGCCTGGATTGCCATAGGAAGTCCGCGGAATGTCTCCATATCCGGAACCTCAAATGTGATCTCACAAAGTTTCGTGAAATCAAGACGGTCTCCATCCAGATAACGTCTGTGTGGATAGTACAGAGCGTACTGGATCGGAAGTCTCATATCCGGAGTTCCAAGCTGTGCCATGATCGCGCCGTCTTTAAATTCCACCATGGAATGAATGATACTTTGTGGCTGTACCACCACCTGAATATGATCCAGGTCCATGTCAAACAGCCACTTGGCCTCCATAACTTCCAGACCTTTGTTTACCAGGGTCGCGGAATCTACAGTGATCTTCCGTCCCATTACCCAGTTTGGATGTTTCAGAGTATCCGCAACCGTAACATTTCGAAGTTCTTCTGTGGTACGTCCGCGGAATGGTCCGCCGGATGCCGTGATCAGAAGTTTATGGATCTCTTCGTTTTCTTCTCCATGGATAGCCTGGAAAATGGCGCTGTGTTCACTGTCAACCGGGAGGATGGATACGCCGTATTCCTTTGCCATTGGCATGATCAGATGACCGGCTGTGACAAGGGTTTCCTTATTCGCCAGGGCGATGTCCTTTCCGGCACGGATTCCCTCCATAGTAGGGCGGATCCCGATCATTCCCACGATCGCAGTGACAAGGATATCGGATTCCGGCATGGACGCAAGTTCCAGAAGTCCTTCCATTCCGCTGACTACCTTTGTGTCCGTATCCGCAATACGTGTTTTCAGGTCCCGGGCTGCCTTTTCATCCCAGACTGCAGCCAGAAGTGGATGAAACTCCCGGATCTGTTCTTCCAGTTTCTCCACACTTTTTCCCGCACTGACCGCAACAACACGAAGATCTTCATTTTTTCTTGCCACATCCAGTGTCTGAGTTCCGATGGAACCGGTAGAACCTAAGATTGCAATATTCTTCATTTCAATATCTCCTAAATTCCAAGAATCGTTTTTGCAAGATAGTAAATAACAGGAGCTGTGATAATCACGCTGTCAAAACGGTCCAGGATTCCTCCGTGGCCCGGGATCAGCTTACCATAGTCCTTAATGTTCTGATTTCTCTTGATCGCAGATGCTGCCAGATCACCTACCATGGAGATCAGGGCTCCAACTGCACAAATCAGGGCATACTCCGCCATTTTTCCCTGTGTGGCCGCTGCATAGATCACTCCAAGAAGTGCCGCTCCCACAACGCCGCCTACAGCTCCCTCGATGGATTTCTTCGGGCTTAAAACCGGCGCCATCTTATGTTTGCCGATGAGCATTCCCACACAGTAAGCGCAGGTATCACAGCCCCAGGAGCATAAGAAGATCAGCCATACCAGGAATTTTCCGTCCGGGAGGCTTCTGGTAAGATAGATAAAGGAAAGCATCACCGCAACATATATCACTCCGAAAAATGCTGCCATCACTTGTTCCGCACGGTATTTCGGATAACCGAATACATAGACAAACAGAATCAGGATCATACTGATGATGATCGCCATTGTTCCATAACTTCCAAAATCAAATTTCATGGCAATATAATAAAGCACTGCTCCAAGATATCCCACAAGTTCCAGCACAGTAATGTGCTCATCACTTACCTTCATTACCTTGTAAAGCTCTCTCATTCCGATCAGTGAAACAACCAGAAGTGTAAAAAACAGGATCCAGCTGCCGGAAATAATGGTTGCCAGGGCAATGATGACAAGGATGATACCACTTATCAGTCTTGTCTTAAACATGATCTACTCCTCCTTGACGCCACCGTAACGTCTGTCTCTCTGATTATATTTCTCGATGGCTTTGATCAGCTCTTCTTTATTGAAATCCGGCCACGCAACCGGGGTAAAATAAAATTCGGAATAAGCCAGCTGCCAGAGCAGGAAATTGGAAAGGCGCTGTTCTCCGCTTGTGCGGATCATCAGATCCGGATCCGGTACACCGGCAGTGTCCAGATAGCTCTCAATGGTATCCTCTGTAATGTTGTCCGGCTCAACTTTTCCGTCTTTTACATCCTGTGCCATCTTCTGCATTCCACGGCGGATCTCATCACGGCTTCCGTAATTTAATGCCAGCTGAAAATAAATACCGTCAAAATCTTTGGAATATTCCTCCAGTTCCCGGACACTCTTCTGAATATCCGGTGCAAAAGCAGTAATATCCCCGATGACTTTCATCCGCATATTATTTTTCTTGGAAATTTTAATACATTTCTTAAGATAACTGCGGAACAGTTTCATCAGTGCTTCCACTTCTTCTCTGGAGCGTTTCCAGTTTTCTGTGGAAAAAGCGTAAACCGTAAGATATTTCACCCCAAGGTCTTTGATATCATAACAAATGTTTTCAAGATTGGCGCATCCCTTTACATGTCCGTAGGTTCTCGGCATTCCTCGTTCCTTTGCCCACCTTCCGTTTCCATCCAGAATGATCGCTATATGATTTGGTACGTTCATAAATCTCCTCCATACAGAAAGAGAGCTTCTTCAAAGAAGCCCTCTTTATCCTCGTATCTCTTACAATTATACAGTCAGAATCTCTTTAGACTTGTTCTCGATCGCCTTGTCAACTTCCTTGATGTACTTATCTGTAAGTTTCTGGATCTGATCCTCAAGCTCTTTGATCTCATCCTCAGAAACATCCTGTTTTGCAAGTTTCTTAAATGCATCGTTGGCATCACGACGGATATTTCTTACTGCAACCTTGGCACCTTCGCCTTTTTTCTTAACGTCTTTTACCAGCTCTTTACGACGTTCCTCGGTAAGCTCCGGGAAAACAAGACGGATCATTTTTCCATCGTTGCTCGGGTTTAAACCAAGATCAGAGCAGAGAATTGCTTTCTCGATAGCTTTGATCATGCTGGACTCCCATGGCTGGATCTGAATCATACGTGCCTCCGGAACAGAAATGTTTGCCACCTGCTGAATCGGAGTTGGTGCTCCATAATAATCTACGGTAAGTTTGTCAAGAATATGCGGGTTTGCACGGCCGGCTCTGATTGTTGTCAGCTCACTCTCCAAAGCATTCAGTGTTTTTCCCATTTTTGTTTCGTATACCTGAATTCTCTCATCCATTTCACATATCTCCCTGTATGGTTATTTTTTTATTATTCCCTTCTGATTACACAGTTACCTTTGTTCCGGAGAACTTACCGTGTACCGTGTTGACGATGCTGTCTTTTTCATCAAGACCGAATACCAGCATCGGCATCTTCTGCTCCATGCACATGATGGAAGCGGTGAGGTCCATAGCTGCCAGTTTCTTGGCAACCACTTCATCAATGGAAATCTCATCATACTTCTTGGCATCCGGATTTACCTTCGGATCGCTGTCATAGATTCCGTCAACAGCTTTGGCAAGAAGAATGGCATCTGCGCCAATCTCAACAGCACGAAGTACTGTAGCTGTATCTGTGGAAAAATATGGATGACCGGTACCACCTGCAAAGAATACAACTTTTCCTTCTGCGAAGCTCTCTTCTACAGCATCTTTAGAATAAAGAGTAGTAAATGCGCCACATACAAACGGGGTAAACACCTCTGTCTTAAGTCCCACATATCTGCAGATGTCAGATACATAGATACAGTTCATGATTGTAGCAAGCATACCGATCTGGTCAGCCTTACTTCTGTCCATTGCCCCGCTGGTACGTCCTCTCCAGAAGTTTCCTCCTCCGATTACGATACCAACCTGAAGTCCCTCATCCACGATAGTCTTGATCTGTTTGGCAACTTCTGTAACGGTTGCTTCGTCAAAACCTCTCTTCTGCTCTCCTGCAAGAGCCTCTCCGCTTAATTTCAGTAACACTCTTTTCATATGTTTATTCTCCTTTACCATACGCCGGACACAACTTCATTGCCATCATCGTCAAAAGTTGTGGAAACCGTAAACGTATCATAATAATAATAACCTGTCTTACCGGACTCCGGTTCGTCCTCATAGTCACTGCCATTCGGACTGCCGCATGCATTTACAAGATCTGTCATGGACTGGCCAATATATCCTGTTGCCACAGATGCCGGATCTTCGTCACTGGATGGTGCTTCTGTAGGATCCGGATCATCCGAAGAATCTGAAGACGGAGCAGATGGTGAATCCGTGCTGCTGGAATCACTGCTGTCAGTATTATCCCTGCTGCTATCTGCTGAAGAAGATGTGGAATCTGTACTGCTGGAATCTGTACCGTCTGTGGAATCTGTACTACTGTCACTGGAGTCGCTCTCTTCACTGTCATCTTCAATGCCAAGTCTCGCCTTCACATCCTTCAGTGTGGAAACTTCCTTGGTGCTTCCACTTGCCAGATATGTAGCATATGGGATTCCATCTTCGCCTTCGCCATCCATGCAGAAGCTTAGCTGAGAAATTGTCAGAAGCGGCAGTTTACGGAAAAAGCATTCATTCTGCTCCTCGTCAGAAAACGTAATTCTCACATCAAAACTTGTTACTGCGTTACCGTCATCATCTTTCTGGCTCTTTTCCATATAATAAACAGCTTTATCCTTGTCGGCCAGTGTAAACTTACCGTTTACAAGATCACTGCCCCATGTCTCATCGCTGTCATCTCCGTCATCTCTGGTAGGACGGACATAAATCGCGGAAATTGCAGAGCCCATTTTATTTGTAAACACAATACTTGTGGTTGTCTCACTCTTGGTTCCCATCACATTCTTGATGTTTGCTGTATCATCTGTAGATGTCTGCATTTCTACCACATCTGTCTTCGCTGCTTCTGTCACAGTCGGTGTCACAGTTGCTTCCACTTTCTGTTCAGGTGCCACGGAATTCTTCTTCCCACATCCGGCAGCAAGCATACTTGCCGCAAGAATTCCTGCAAGAATCAAATAACGTTTTTTCATTATATCTCCTCCATATAAAATGGTTCAATTTGCTGTCAGCTTACCTCTTTCTATTATTACAGAGTATCACTTTCTTGTCAACCTGACCGGTTTGAATTTCACAGAATCTTTAGATTTTTCAGACTATGTCAAAAATTAAAACATCTGAGGTCAAAAGCCGTTTTCTCTTCTTTTTTTCCGCATGTCACGGCGCATTTTCGCCGCTTCATTCCGGGCTTTTTCTGCTTCTGTGGTAATGATCAGTTCCGGTACCTGGATCGGTTTCTGGTCTTTATCTACGGCCACCATCACAAAGAACGCCCGATTTACAGTCCGGCGTATACCATCCGGCTGTTCCACATACGTATCAATCTCAACTTCCATGGAAGTTCTTCCCACATAAGTTACATATCCTTTAAGTACTACGATCTCTCCCTCATAAATCGCATGTTTGAACTGGAGGTTGTCCACTGCCGCAGTTACCACACGATAGGTTTCCGCATGGCGCATGGCCACCACACCGGCAACCTCATCCAGCCACTGCATCAGCGCTCCGCCAAAAAGCCTTCCGCCCCCGTTCAGATGCTGCTGCATGATCAGATGAACCTGTTCTGTCATGGACGCTTCCACCGTTTTTTTACGTCTTTCCTGTACCTCTGCCATTTTTCATTCCCCGCTTTTTATCATATTTTTTTCAGCAGAAACCGGCTGATTAATAAAGATTTTTTACCTTGAAGTCTCTCTCTGCTTCTCTTCTCTGATCCTTCTTGGCAATATCCTGACGCTTGTCGTAAAGCTTCTTACCTCGTGCCATGCCGATCTCTATTTTTACCAGGCTGTCCTTGAAATAAACCTTCAGAGGTACCAGGGTCAGTCCTTTTTCCTTTAATTTGGCTTCGATCTTGTTGATCTCGTAACGGTGCAGAAGCAGCTTCCGCACACGAAGAGGATCTTTGTTAAAAATATTTCCTTTTTCATAAGGAGTGATATGCATTCCATATACATAAACCTCCCCGTTTTCCACCCGGACAAAGGCCTCCTTGATGCTGCATTTGCCGGAACGTAAGGATTTTACCTCGGTTCCTGCCAGTGCAATGCCGGCCTCATAAGTGTCCTCGATAAAATAGTCATGAAAAGCTTTTTTATTATTTGCGATCAGTTTCATTCCTGTTTTTTTTGCCATTTCGCGCTCCCTCAGTCTTCTTCATCCAGAACAAAATCCACGGTTTTCAGCATTTTATCCGCATCTGCCACACGGACACGGACTTTCTGCCCAAGACGGAAGATCCTTCCTGTCATGTCTCCCCGCAGTTCATATGCATCCTGGTCAAATACATAATAGTCGTCTCGTAATGTATTGATATGGATCAGTCCTTCCACAGTATTTGGAAGTTCCACATAAAGTCCCCAGCCTGTAACGCCGGATATGATCCCCTCATACTCCTCGCCCAGATGATAGGACATATACTCTGCTTTCTTCAGCTTGTCAGATTCTCTTTCCGCCTCATCTGCACGCCGTTCGCACACACTGGACTGGCGTGCCACTTCATCCAGGATCTCCTTATAATGCTCCGTACGTCCTTCTCTTACCAGTCTGCCTCTCAGACGGTCATGGATGATCCTGTGGATCTGAAGATCCGGATATCTCCGGATCGGAGAAGTAAAGTGACAGTAATACTTCGCCGCAAGACCGAAATGTCCGCTGCATTCGGTGGTATATTTTGCCTGTTTCATGGTACGCAATGTCAGGCGGCTGATCTGCGCCTCATTTGGCATTCCCTCAATGCTTTCCAGAATCTCCTGGATCTCACCTGGTGTGATCTCCTGCCCGGATTTCCGGATGTTAACGCCCTCATTATGAAGGAGCATCAGAAGACTTTCGATCTTTTCCGGATCCGGATTCTCATGGGTTCTGTATACAAACGGATAATCTCCGGTACAGTATTCCTGTGCCACGGTTTCATTGGCAAGAAGCATAAAATCCTCAATGATCCTGGTTGCCACATTGGCCTCGTAAGGCTGTACGTCAATAGCTTTTCCTGCTGCGTTGAGTATGATCTTGCTTTCCGGAAAATCAAAATCAATGGAACCTCTTGTATGGCGGCGGCTGCGTAAGATCCCGGAAAGTTCTTTCATCAGGAAAAACATGGGAATCAGGGATTCATAACGTTTCTTTGCCGCATCATCGGTATCTTCCAGAATATTTTTTACATCGGTGTAGCACATACGCTCATCTACGCGGATCACTGTTTCCGCGATCTTATGGGAAATTACCTTACCTTTTTCATTGACATCCATCAGGCAACTTAAAGTAAGACGATCCTGTCCCTGGTTCAGAGAACAGATCCCATTGGAAAGCCGTTCCGGAAGCATGGGGATCACGCGGTCCGCAAGATAAACCGAGGTTCCTCTCTTCAGTGCTTCCCTGTCAAGGGCACTGCCACCCTGGACATAATTGCTGACGTCTGCAATGTGTACCCCAAGATGATAGATCCTGTCTTCTTTTGTAAGTGAAATGGCATCATCCAGATCCTTTGCATCCTCGCCGTCAATGGTAACTGTGACAAGATCCCGAAGATCCAGTCTTCCGTCCATATCTGCTTCCTGCACATGATCCGGCACACGGTCTGCCTGACGGAGTACCTTATCTGGAAATACACTCGGAATGTTAAAACTCTTCACAATGGCAAGGATATCTGTTCCTGGTGAACGTAAATTTCCCAACACTTCTGTGATCTTTCCTTCCGGCTTCCGGTTTCTGGAACCATAGTCCACAATTTCCGCAACTACCTTATCTCCATCTTTGGCTCCCATGGAATTTTTCCTGGAAATAAAGATATCTTTGGAAAATTTGGGGTTATCGCTGATCACAAAACCGTAATCCCGGCTGCTCTGGTAGGTTCCCACGATGGAAGGCATTCCTCTCTCCAGAACCTTCAGGACAACACCCTCCGGGCGCTTGCCCTCTTTATGTCCGTTTCGTACAAGAATCTGTACTTTATCCTGATGCATGGCACTTCCCGTGTCACTTTCCGGAATAAAAATATCCTGTTCCTGGTCTTCCACTTCCACAAAGCCAAAGCCCTTGTAATGGCCAATGAACGTTCCTTCCATAATAGTTCCGTCCTTCTCGGAAAAATGGCGTTCCTCATGCTCGTGTTCCTTATGTTCTCTTCCCTTACGGCCACGCTCCTGCTTTTCTGCCTTCAGAGCATCTTTTTTCTTCCGTCTGTCTCTGCGCTTGCCGGAAACCTTGCTGTATCTTCCTTTATTATCCACTTCCGCCTTTCCCTGGGCACAAAGCTCGTCCAGCACATCAAAAAGCTCTTTTTTCTCACTCTTATCCAGCTGGAGGAGAGATGCCATCTCCCGCAGTCGCATAGGTTTATACAGCGGATCTCCCAGAAGCTCCATTATAAACTTTTTTCTTTTTTCAAAATTTTTCGATCTTTTCACAATTTCTCCTGTTTCTATTTCATTTTTACCCTGTTATCATTCCAGAGGAAGTCTCACCCGTGACCCTGTATCAACGCAAAAACACTCCTGCTGATTAACAAAAGAAGTCTCCATCCGAGGTTCTTCTGCATGCTAACGCAGCAAGAGTGTTCCCAACTTCTGTTCTGCTCCCGGCAGATCAGATAATGTTCAGTACGATTGACAGTACAAAGAAAATAACTCCCATGATAATGGTACCTCTTACGAGACCACCTTCCATGGAACGGCCCTTATTCTTACCCCAGTAAGTATCAGCTACTCCGGCGATAGAGCCAAGACCCTGCTGCTTGCCCTCCTGCATCAGTACGACAACAGTCAGAGCGATACAATCTATTGCATAAATTACAGTCAGAATAATCTTCAAAATGTTCACGCGGTTACACCTCCTAATCAACTAGAGGTTATTTTACCATAGCTAAACCGGGATTTCAACCATTTTCCGTTTATTTTATGCAGGGCTTTTTCTGAGATTTTTTTGCAAAAGGATCGTTATATCTTCCAAGGGTTCCAAGCTGTTCATGGATTCGCAGAAGCTGATTATATTTGGCATTCCGGTCCGAACGGCAGGGTGCACCTGTTTTGATCTGTCCGGAACCACAGGCTACCGCCAGATCTGCGATAAAGGAATCCTCGGTCTCGCCGGACCTGTGAGAAATTACCGCACGGTATCCCGCATGCTGGGCCATCTCCACTGCATCCAGAGTTTCCGTAAGGGTTCCGATCTGGTTTACCTTGATAAGAATGGCATTGGCGACTTCAAGTTGGATACCGCAGCGCAGACGTTTGATATTGGTAACAAACAGATCGTCTCCCACAAGCTGAACCTTTTTTCCCAGATGTTCCGTCAGATATTTCCAGCCTTCCCAGTCATCCTCCCAGAGACCATCTTCAATGGAAACAATAGGAAATTTTTCCACCAGTTTCTCGTAGTACTCTGTCATCTCCCTGGCATCCCGGTAGATCTTTTCCCCTTTCATGCGGCTTTCCCCTGGGAAAAAGTATACGCCTTTTTCCTCATCATAAAGTTCGCTGGAAGCTGCATCAATGGCAATGGAAATCTCCTCGCCAGGTTTGTATCCTGCTTTTTCTACTGCATGGACGATCAGCGTAAGCACTTCCTCTGAATCCGGAAGATCCGGGGCAAAGCCTCCTTCATCACCAACTGCTGTGGAAAGTCCTTTTTCCCGGAGAAGGAGCTTTAAGTGCTGGTAAACTTCCGCACACATACGGATACCTTTTTCCAGACACCCTGCCCCGGTTGGCATGATCATAAATTCCTGAAGATCTACGGTGTTGTCCGCATGCTTTCCCCCATTTAAAATATTCATCATCGGCACCGGAAGCTGCATGGTATGACAACCTCCAAGGTACTGATAAAGAGGAAGCCGGAGTGCACCGGCTGCAGCACGGGCCGTTGCCAGGGATACTGCCAGTGTGGCATTGGCTCCTGCACTGCTTTTGTTTTCCGTTCCGTCCGTTTCGATCAGAAGATGATCGATCCATGCCTGGTTCAGGGCATTTTCTCCGATGATGGCATCCGCCAGACGGGTATTGATGTTCTCCACCGCTTTTTTCACACTCTGGCCCAGATATTCCTCCCGGTTCCCGTCCCGCAGCTCCACTGCCTCAAATTTCCCTGTGGACGCTCCGGACGGCACCATGGCTCTTCCCGTATATCCGTTGATCCCTACAATTCCCTCTCCTACCGTCACTTCCGCTTCCACTGTAGGATTCCCCCTAGAATCAAGGACCTGTCTTGCATGAACTTTTCGAACAGGCAGATAACGTAGCATAAGTTTTTCCCTCCTTGAAAATAATAATACTGTTTATGATCTCCTGCACTTTCTGATTTTCTTCTTATGTTCATGAGAGTAGCTTGTCCGAAAAGGTTTGGGTCTATACGTGTTCTGTTGTACACGGTAAATAGCTAGTACGTAAGCGCAAAACTACCTGTTTTGAGTTAGAATAGATTATGTTATTAATTTTCATCACAAGTTAATTATAACAGAAAGAAGGACCTTAGGGTTTATAATAAACCCTTGGTCCTTCTTTCTGTTCGGGACTATTCTTTTGAGAGTATGAAACTTTTTCTGTAAAATAATGTTTAGAAGGTTCTTCTATGATAAAATAAATATCATTAGGAGGGCCTTTT
>NZ_WQQE01000044.1:0-25333 GCF_018785655.1 Blautia sp. MCC269
TTTCCAATCAAAGAAAAGACTTCCTGCATAAGCAGTCAAGGCAGATAGCCAATGCTTATGATTGTGTATGTATAGAAGATCTGGATATGAAAGCAATGTCACGATCGCTGAATTTTGGAAAATCTGTTTCAGATAATGGCTGGGGAATGTTCACAACATTTTTGAAATACAAACTGGAGGAACAGGGTAAGAAGCTTGTGAAGGTGGATAGATTTTTTGCAAGCAGTCAGACCTGTTGTGTTTGTGGTTACAAAAATGCAAAAACGAAAAATCTTGCCCTGAGAGAGTGGGATTGCCCGCAATGTGGAACTCATCATGATAGAGATGTAAATGCGGCGATAAATATCAGAAATGAGGGAATGCGTTTGGTAATTGCATGACATTAACATAACACAACCGTGGGACACACGGGGATAGCTCGCTTATGCTTAACACAGTAGTGCTATCGAACGAGAACCAAACTTGCCGAGGATGGGAAGCCCCCACCTCTATAGGTGGGGGAGGATGTCACTGGGGAGATCAAGGCCTTTGAGGGGTGGAAGAAGAACTGAGAGGGAATCAGCTGGATTTACAGAAAAATGGTTTCATGGTATCATAGTTTCAGAAAGAAACGGATACTGTGAGGCCATTTTTGATAAGAGGGAGAGAAACCGAATGGGAAGTTATCTGAATCCGGGCGGTGGAATGTTTAAAGCCTGTCTGCGGTCAAAAATTTATGTGGATAAAAGCGGGTTGATCGCAAAAACAAATGAAGTACTGGGAACAGAGCAGCGTTTTGTCTGCGTGAGCAGACCGCG
This sequence comes from Blautia sp. MCC269, assembly GCF_018785655.1. Taxonomy (NCBI): domain Bacteria; kingdom Bacillati; phylum Bacillota; class Clostridia; order Lachnospirales; family Lachnospiraceae; genus Blautia; species Blautia sp. MCC269. The sequence goes on from NZ_WQQE01000044.1 coordinate 798, forward strand.
ACGTTTCGGAAAATCCATGGCTGCTAATATGTTGGCTGCATACTATGGCCGAGGTGAAGATAGTACAGAACTGTTTTCTGATCTCAGGATCCATACAGATAAAAGCTTCCGGGAAAATCTGAACCAGTATGATGTGATCCGGATCAACATGCAGGAATTTTTAAGTGCTGCACCGGACATGGACGAGATGCTGAAGCTTCTTCAGAAACGTATTCTCAGGGAGCTGAAGATACAGTATCCGGATTATATTGACAGTGATTATCTGGTCTTTGCCATGCAGGATGTTTTTGCATATACCAGACATCCTTTCGTGATCCTGATCGATGAATGGGATTGTATATTCCGTGAATTTAAACAGAATATGGAAGCACAGAAAAAATATCTGGATTTTCTGCGTGTATGGCTGAAGGATCAGGAATATGTGGCATTAGCCTATATGACCGGAATCCTCCCGGTGAAAAAATATGGTTCACATTCTGCATTAAATATGTTTACGGAATATTCCATGATCAATCCAAGAGAAATGGCTGAGTTTTTCGGATTTACGGAAGATGAGGTAAAAGACCTCTGCAGTCAGTATAAACGGAATTTTCAGGAGGCACAGGCATGGTATGATGGCTATGAGCTGGTAGCCATAGAGGATGGAAGAAAGAAGACGTATTCCATGTACAGCCCGAAATCTGTGGTGGATGCCATGTTAAGTGGAATTTTTGACAATTACTGGAATCAGACAGAAACCTATGAAGCCCTGAAAGTTTATATCCGTATGAATTATGATGGCCTGAAAGATGCAGTGATAAGAATGTTGGCAGGCGATAAGGTTCAGATCAATACAGGAACTTTTTCCAACGATATGACAACGTTTCAGGGAAAGGATGATGTATTGACACTTCTGGTGCATCTGGGGTACTTAAGTTATCACTGGCCGGATAAGACGGTGACGATTCCAAATAAAGAGGTATCCCAGGAATATATAAATGCCATCAGCACAATGGACTGGAAAGAAGTGATACAGTCCGTTGAGACATCCAGAAAACTTCTGGAAGCATTGTGGAATCTGGATGGAGAAGCGGTGGCGAGGGGAATCAATCAGGCTCACAGAGAAATTTCGGTTCTTCAGTATAATGACGAGAATTCTTTAAGCTGTACCATCAATCTGGCGTTTTATTTTGCCAGAGAGTATTATACGATTATCCGGGAACTGCCAACAGGAAAAGGATTTGCAGACATCTGCTTTATCCCAAGAAAGTTATACGCAGACAAACCGGCAGCAGTCATTGAACTGAAATGGGACAAAGATGCTTATGGAGCCATATCACAAATTAAAGAAAAGCAATATGTAGATGCCCTGAAAGACTATCATGGAAATCTCCTGCTTGCAGGAATCAATTACGATAGAAAAACAAAGCAGCATACCTGTATAATTGAGCGGTATCATAAAGAATAAAATATACACAAATGGGAAAAAGCCTCCCCTGGATACGGAAATCTATCCGCGTTCAGGGGATTTTTTATGATGCAAAAATTATATTATAAACATAAAGATTTATACAACGAACATGTACGGATAAAATATACGATGCTATTGTATAGACAGTAACCAGTCATGCAGAAACAGAGCAAAATACAGAGAAAGAAGAATGCCTATGGAGAGCATAGCGGTTAAAAATCTGTACAAAAAATATAAGATCTCACAGCGACAGGAAGGCTTTGCCGGAATGGTGAAATACTTATTCCATCCTCAATATAAAGAGAAGGAAGCCGTAAAAGGAATTTCTTTTTCAATACAGCAGGGTGAATGCGTAGCTTTCCTGGGGGCAAACGGGGCAGGAAAATCAACGACTATTAAAATGCTTACAGGGATCATGAAACCGACAGAGGGAAAGATTTCCGTTATGGGAAATGATCCATTCAGGGAACGGCTCATAAATGCCGGGAAGATAGGCGTTGTGTTTGGTCAGAAGACACAACTGTGGTGGGATATTCCGGTAAAAGATTCTTTTGAACTGCTGCATAGTATTTATGAAATCCCGGACAATGTTTATGAAGAAAATCTGAATCTGTTTAAGAAAATTCTGGAACTGGAAGAATTTATAGACCAGCCGGCAAGAAAGCTGTCTCTCGGACAGCGAGTAAGGGCAGATATAGCAGCAGCTCTTTTACATGATCCGCCGGTTTTATTTCTGGATGAACCAACAATAGGGCTGGATGTGGCAGTCAAACAGAAAGTATATCAGTTTTTACAATACATAAATAAAGAAAAAAAGACCACGATTTTGCTGACGAGCCATGATCTGAAAGATATGGAATGGTTGTGCCGGAGACTTATCATTCTGGAAAAAGGAGAAATTTTATTTGATGATGAAATAACAAAAATTTTTGATAATTATCCGGAAGCAGAAACATTGGAAGAAATTATTATTGAACTGTTCAATGGAAATACGAAGAAGTAACCGTCTGATTTTGTTTTTCTGAGGAGAGCAAATATGAGAAAATATCTGGCACTGATAAAAGGCGGATTTCTGGAAGGAATTGCTTATAAAGAAAACTTTCTGACAGGATTGCTGGCAAATTTTGTTCAGGTTGTAGTTTTTTACTATGTATGGAAAAGTATTTTTTTATATCATACGGAGATTAATGGATATACATGGGAAATCATGAAAAAGTATGTAATTGTTTCTTTTTTATGTAACAGTACATTTTCTTTTGGATTTGAAATGCAGACGGCCAACAGTATTATCAGTGGAAATATAATCACAGATCTGTTAAAACCGCTGAGTTACCGAAGTTTGACTTTCTTTAAAGCTGTGGGAACAGCAGGAATGGAATTTTTGATCACATTTTTATGGTGCGGTACTTTTCTGGTAATGTGTAACGGAATGCAGAATATAGAGGTGTGGCGAGTTCTCCTTCTGCTTTTCTCCATACTTTTGGGAATGGGAATCAAATTTAACATCCAGTATATATTTTCCATGTTCTGTTTTTATACAGATAATGCGTATGGTGTTGTAAAAGGGAGAGAAGTTCTGACAAATTTCTGTTCAGGAGCTTTGGTTCCGCTGGCATTGTTTCCTGGATTTTTGCAGAAAATTGTTACGGTTATGCCTTTTTCCGGGATCGTATATATTCCATGCAGCATATTTGATGGAATATTTTGCTGGCAGAAATGCTGGGAAGCACTTTTGTTCCAGAGCGTGTGGAATGTAATATTATTTGCATTCGGAAGCATCTTATGGAAAAAAGCCTCTTCCGTTATCGCATTATATGGAGGTTAAAGATGGGCAGATACAGGAAATATTTCAAAATATACCGGAAGATGCAGGAAATGAATATAAAATCCCTAATGTATTATCGAGCGGATTTTCTGATGATGACATTTTTTACATTGCTGTCCCAGGTATCAAATCTGGCTGTTATTGGAATTATCTATACAAATATTCCCACAGTTGGCGGCTGGTCTGTATGGGAAATTTTATTGTTATATGGATATCTGTTATTTTCAGAAGGTTGGGTAAATTTTTTCTTTCAGGGTTCCTGGAAAATTGCACAGATGGTAAATAAATCAGAAATCGACCGGTTTCTCGTAAGACCGCTTCCGGCAGGAATGCAGATGGTAGCTTCCAGGATTGATTTTGACGGATTAAATAAAATGATCATAGCACTGGGAATATTGTCAGTTGGAATAAAAAACTGTAAAATAAACTGGACGATCATAAAAATCCTGTATTTTGTGGCATCTCTGCTTACAGCATCTATGATCCGTTTTTGCATGATCTGGATGGCAAGCTGTATGTCCTTCTGGATGCAGGGACCGAAAAATTCGTTAAATTATCTGGTCCTTTCTGTAGGAGAGATGGCGAAATATCCACTTATCATATACCCGGGATTACTGAAAGGAATCTTTGGATATATCATACCTTACGCATATATCAGCTATTATCCGGCGGGCTTTCTGTTAGGAAAAAGAGACATGCTGCCAGGATATCTGTTGCTGTTTCCTGTTTGCATAGGGATGCTGTGGTTATCGGCAGTGTGCCTGAAACGTGGACTGGGAAAATATGAAAGTGCCGGGAATTAAAGATCGTTTATGGGGGGGGGGGGGGTGAGTCCATGCTTGGAAGTAAAGATATTTTTCTGGATCGGGCAAAGCGGGAATTGTCGGTTATGCAGATGAACCACTGCGGTATCCAGGAATGTGAAAAAGGACATATGTGGCAGTTTCAGGCCAGGCCTTATCATCTGCTGCATTTTGTACTGCATGGGGAAGGGAGTTTAAAGATCTCAGGCAGAATGCTGAATGTACATGCCGGACAGGCATTTTTTATACCTGCAGGAATAGAAGGAAAATACATAGCTTCCCTGCAGAACCCCTGGAAATATGCCTGGATCGGATTTTATGCAGACAATGGAAATAAATTTATCGATCTTTTATTTGGAAAAAATGAGATCCTGGACCTGGCGCTTCCGGCTAAAGAACTGGAAAAAGAAATCCTGTCGATTTTGTCAGTGATGGATAAAAGACTTCAGGATGTGGCCATTTATCAGGAAGAAGATTTTCCGGGAGAGCAGTTTTTCTCCATACGGAATTTTTCCGCATCTCTGGAAGCAAACAGCAGAATGCTGCATCTTTTTGCCAGGCTGCTGGAAACACAGGGTGATATAAAAAAGCTGACAAAAGAAGAAAAAAATCTGGCAAAAGATGCAAAAAACTATATGGACCGCATGTACAGCAGGGATATCCGGATCCAGGATGTGGCAGGAATCCTCCATGTACATCCAAACTATCTCAGCACACTGTTCCGCCGGGAATACGACCAGTCACCACGGGAATATCTTCGTAAAGTGAGGATGAATCAGGCAAAGCTCCTGCTGGCAACCACAGAATATTCCATATCAGATATCTCATCAGATGTGGGATATACAAATCCGTTTCAGTTTTCGAAGGTATTCAAAAGCTGCTATGGGATTTCACCTACGGAGTATCGAAATATGAGACAATAAGAAACGGTTACTGTACAGAAATTATCAGTATAAAAGAAAAAAGGATGAGTAAGGGAGAAACCAAAGCATGGGAAAATTGATCATTCTCAGAGGAAACTCCGGAAGTGGAAAAACAACAGTAGCGAAAGCATTACAGAAAAAGCTAGGACGTAATACAATGCTGATATCACAGGATGAGGTCAGAAGAAATATGCTGTGGGTTGATGATGGCATAGATACAAAGGCTTTGCCGCTTATGGCAGAACTTTTACGATACGGAAGGGAACACAGCGAATTTTCTATCCTGGAAGGGATCATGTATGATGAATGGTATCGTTCGTTGTTTGAACTGGCAAATGAATTATATGGTTCAAATGTATACGCATATTATTTTGATCTGTCGTTTGAAGAAACCGTGAGACGACATAATACAAGAAACAGAGAATTTGGTGAAAAAGATATGCGCAGATGGTGGAGAGAAAAAGATTTTTCTTCAGTTCTCAGGGAACAGGCTATTACCTGCGAAATGGATACAGACAGTATTGTTGAAAAAATATACTCGGATTTGAACGCAGATCGCAAAGCGATTGCGTTCATGAGCATATAAAGTAAATGTAATACAAACATATTCAGACTGGCAGTATGATTGCAATCATGCTGCCTTTTTTGCTGCTTTCCAGTACTTTTACCTGTCCGTTATGCTGTCTGACAATTTCACTGACAAGTGCAAGCCCCAGGCCGGCACCTCCCATAGCACGGCTTCTTGATTTGTCTACACGGAAGAACGGGGTGAAGATTTTTTCCTGATATTCAGGAGGAATGCCGATTCCGGTGTCGGAGACTTCAAGAAAGACGTAATTGACAGAGGTGGATGTATCTGTTATTTCTTCGGAAGGATGGATATTTACGGTTACTTTTCCACCGGAGTGATTGTATTTGATCGCATTTTCCACAAGATTGTACACAGCACGATACAGCAGCAGATAGCTTCCGGTAATGATGCAGTCTCCCTCCTGCTGGATCAGTTCAACTTCTTTCTGTTCCGCTACAGAAGCCAGGTCGCAGAAAACCTCATCAGTCAGTGCTGCCAGAGAGATCCTTTCGGAACGTTCAACAGTCTGTACACCGGTCATATCCAGGAGGATTTCAGCCAGATGGGAAAGTCGCCCGGTCTGTTCCTGTAGCATGGCAAAAATCTCCTGATAATCTTGTAAAGCAGGTGCTTCCCTGCGGGCAAAGACCTCCAGGTTTGTCTGGATAACGGCAAGAGGAGTCCTCAGCTCATGTGCTGCATTGGCAGAAAACTGCTTCTGGGCAGTAAAGGCTTCATCCAGGCGTGCGAGCATTTTGTTAAATGAAACTGTCAGGCGGGAAATCTCGTCATTGGTAGCAGGAACTTCAAGAGCCTCTGAAAGGTTCTGGACCTCTATTTTGTTTACCTCCTGGCTGAGTCTGCGAAGGGGAAGTAATGCCTGACGGCTGATAAAATAAGTGCAGATACTGCTGAGAAGGATGATGATCCCTGTTACCATAAGTCCTTTGGTGAGAAAAAGTTTTTTGGTTAGCTGCAGCTGATCGGAAAGCTCCGGAAATAAGACGGAGGGATTCATATTAAAGGTGATGGGAGCAGAATCTGTGTTATCAATCCGTATCATGTAATCTCCCAGATCCTCCATTCCGGCAACTGCAGACTGGCTGATAAAAAAATACATCAGAATGCAGGTGACTGTCATAAGCAGTGCAGTGATCAGTGTCAGACGCCATTGAAGAGATAGCTTTCCGGTTATTTTTTTCATTGTACATCCTCCGTTAAAATGTAACCCTGGCCGATCTTATTCTGTATCGGATCAAAGCCGAGAGCAGTGCGCAGCTTTTTTCGAAGAGAAGAAATGTGGACACGAATGGAATTGCTGAGACTGTTGACGCTTCCGTCCCAGATATGCTCGATCATTTCTTCCGGACTTATGATACGGTTCTGATGAAGAAGGAAATATTCCAGAAGAGAACTTTCCTTTCGGGTCAGAGAAAGGGGAAGTCCATCGACACTGGCCTTTCTTGTACGGGTATCAAAGCTGATACGTCCGCATTGCAGACATACGTCCTGCTGGATAAATTTCCTTCGTGTCAGACTTCGGATCCGTGCCTCCAGCTCTTCAAAATGAAAAGGCTTTGTGAGATAGTCATTGGCACCGAGATCAAGCCCTTCTACCTTGTCCTGGATCTGTCCTCTGGCAGAGAGGATCAAAACGGGAGTGGAAGTATCGGATTTCCGAAACTGGCGCAGGATTTCCAGACCATCAACGCCAGGAAGGTTCAGATCAAGAAGGATGAGATCATAATTTTCCACCAGACATAATTCCAGTCCTTCATCCCCGTCAAAACATGTGTCCGCTTCATAGCCATCCATACGAAGTCCCTCCGCAATAGACTGGCAGAGCTGCTTTTCATCTTCGATTATCAATATATGCATAGTAAATTCTCCTAAAAAACAGTTGATTTTGCTTTGTTATCTATAATATCATGTATAGCATAAAATTCCTGTAAATTTTTTTGTTTCTTAACAGAGATTTTATACAGGGGATGATATAGTAAGGCTACAGAGAACAAAATTTACATATAAAATATATGCTGGTTCCAGATATGGGCCGGTGATATCAGAAGGGAGAATATAAACAATGAAATTGAGAACACAGAAAATAACAGCACTTATGGCAGCAGCGGTATTAGGAATATCTGCATTAGGAAGTGTGCCGGTAACAGCGGCAGAGAGCACGGAAACAGCAGATATCGGAGAGGCAATGGCGGTGGATGGAGAGGCAGTTTCATCAGATCTGGTAGCAGGTACATTTAAGCCTTCCGACGTAACCTGCAAGGCACAGGATTCTTATGAATATCCGTTTCTGGGACTGAAGCTTTCACTTTCGAAGGAGCTGTTAAATCAGATCAAGGATCAGAGCATTGCAATGCTTACTACGGAAGATTTTGAGAATCAGACCAATGCAGTGACATATGCCTACGTAAGCTGGAGCAAAATGACAGAGGAACAGAAAAATGCCGAAATACAGAAGATGGGAACAGGATATGACGACTGGGTGGCAGGTCTGGACAGAATCGGTACAATTGGCGTTTATGACGAAGCTTCACAGAAAAAGCTGGATGAGATCACCGGCTGTACAGAGCATAAAGAGCTTGGAAGCAGCAGTGACGGGAAATACAAATATTATCTGAGCACCAACAAAGATGCAGATGAAAAGCTGACAAAGGAGCTGGAAAAGATCAAAACCGATATTACGGAAATGACACCGTATCAGAATATTTCCGTGTTTGACCAGCCACAGGATACCAGCAGCAACCCGGAGGATGTAAAATCTGTAGGAAAATTTGAAACAACAGGAATAGATGGAAAAACATATACAGAAAAAGTGTTCAGTGACTATGACCTGACGTTGGTAAATGTTTTTACAACCTGGTGCTCACCATGTGTAAAAGAGATTCCGGAACTTCAGGAGCTCTATAAAGAAATGAAAGAGAAAGGCGTCGGAGTAGCAGGTGTGGTGCTTGATACTACAGATGAAAAGGGAAATCAGGACGAGGAGGCTGTAAAAAAAGCTGGCATTCTTCAGGAAAAAACAAAAGCAGAGTATCCGTTCCTGATACCGGATACTACTATGATGAACGGCCGTCTGCAGGGGATTTCCGCATTTCCTGAAACATTTTTTGTTGACAAAGATGGAAATATTGTAGGCGATACCTATACAGGAAGCCATACACTGGACGAATGGAAGGAAATCGTGGAAAAAGAGCTTAAAAACGTTTCAAAGTAAAAGATGATTATTATGGAGAGTGGAAAAATGATTCGGAAAATAACAGAATCCAGGTGGATCGGACCTGCTCTGGCAGTTTTTGGAATTTTACTGATGATACTGGGAATCTGCAGAGGTGAGGTATCTGTAGTTTTTACAAAAGCGATCAACATCTGTATGGAGTGTATTGGCATTGGATAATAAGAAGATGAAAATAAATGAATGGCCGCGGCATGGGATCCAGGCATTGTGGGCGGCCCTTACAAACAGTCACATATCAGGCTTTGTGACTGGAAAGATCTATACCGGAAAAATGAAAAATGTCTGTGTTCCGGGGCTGAACTGTTATTCCTGCCCCGGAGCAAGAGGGGCCTGTCCCATTGGTTCCCTTCAGGCTGTGATCGGAAGCTGGAACTTCAAGATGGCATATTATGTAGCTGGATTTCTGATCTTTGTAGGAGCGCTGCTTGGAAGACTGGTGTGCGGATTTCTCTGCCCATTTGGACTGATCCAGGATCTGTTGAACAAGATTCCTTTTCCAAAGAAGATCCGGACATTTCGGGGAGACAAGCTTTTGAGAAAACTGAAATATGTGATCTTTCTTGTATTTGTGATCCTACTTCCCATGTTTGTAGTAGATATCATGGGCCAGGGAGCACCATATTTCTGCAAGCTGATCTGCCCGGCAGGAACGCTGGAGGGAGGTATCCCGCTGGTGCTGCTGAACAAATCCATGCGAAGTGCAGTAGGCTGGCTGTACATGTGGAAAAATACGATCCTGGTGATCACCATTATCTTATCAATTATGATATACCGGCCATTCTGTAAGTATATCTGCCCGCTGGGAGCTTTTTATTCGGTATTTAATAAAGTTTCCGTTTTTCGTTACAGAGTAGAGAAAGAAAAATGTGTTCACTGCGGAAAATGCAGAAATATCTGCCAGATGGAGGTTGATCCGACAGAGGATCCTAACAGTGCAGAGTGCATCCGATGTGGAAGGTGTAAAAAGATATGTCCGACACAGGCAATCCGGTGTGGTTTTGCAGGCAAAGATCAGACATGAATTACGTTAATTGACGAAAAATAGAATTTTCCTTATAACATTCAGTATCTGATGAATAGTACGGAAAACTGGAATGATTCAGAAAATTAGACTCAGCTCACTTTAAAAGTGAAAAAATAATTTGATAATTTCTTGACAAGTACTAATAAATATGTTAGTATTCAATCATCAAATTAATAAAGTCTTCGGTGACTGACGGAGTTGTGGGATAACCACGAGGGAGCCGGAGATTCGATGAGTCGACCGTCTGGGCAGTATTTGAAAAAATTCAGATACTGCTCTTTTTTATGGGATAAAAGATGCAGACGGTTGCAGCGGAGAAAGGAGAACATTATGGGATTCAAAAGTGACATCGAGATTGCACAGGAGTGCACAATGGAGCCAATTACCAAGATTGCAGAGAAAGCAGGTATTGATGACAAATATCTGGAGCAGTATGGTAAATACAAAGCAAAGATCGACTATAATCTCCTGAAAGAAACAGACAAAAAAGACGGCAAACTGATTCTTGTGACAGCTATCAACCCGACACCGGCAGGTGAGGGAAAAACAACTACAACGGTAGGTCTTGCAGATGGAATGCAGAGACTTGGAAAAAATGTTATGGTAGCTCTTCGTGAGCCATCCCTTGGACCGGTATTCGGTGTCAAAGGTGGTGCAGCAGGCGGCGGCTATGCACAGGTAGTTCCTATGGAGGATATCAACCTTCATTTTACCGGTGATTTCCATGCGATCGGTGCGGCAAACAACCTTCTTGCTGCAATGATCGACAACCATATCTTCCAGGGTAATGAGCTGAACATCGACCCGAGAAAGATCACCTGGAGACGTTGTGTGGATATGAACGACCGTCAGCTTCGTAATGTAGTAGACGGACTTGGCGGAAGAACAAACGGTATGCCGCGTGAAGACGGATACGACATCACAGTTGCATCTGAGATTATGGCAGTTCTCTGCCTTGCAAGCGATATCAAAGACCTGAAAGAGAGACTTTCCAGAATCATCATCGGATACACCTATGGCAAAGTTTCCGAGCAGAAACCGGTAACAGCAGGAGATCTTCATGCAGAGGGTGCTATGACAGCACTTCTGAAAGATGCCCTGAAACCAAACCTTGTTCAGACACTGGAGCATGTTCCAGCCATTGTTCATGGCGGACCATTCGCAAACATCGCTCACGGATGTAACTCCGTAACCGCTACAAAGATGGCTATGAAACTTGCAGATTATGCCATCACAGAGGCTGGTTTCGGTGCTGACCTTGGTGCTGAGAAGTTCCTGGATATCAAGTGCCGTATGGCAGGACTTACACCAAGTGCTGTTGTTATCGTAGCAACTGTACGTGCCCTGAAATACAACGGTGGTGTTGCAAAAGCAGATCTTAACAATGAGAACCTTGAGGCTCTTGAAAAAGGTATCCCGAACCTTCTGAAACATGTAAGCAATATCAAAAATGTATACAAACTCCCATGTGTGGTAGCTATCAACGCATTCCCGACCGATACCAAGGCAGAGCTTGATTTTGTAGAAGCAAAATGTAAAGAGCTTGGCGTAAACGTAGCACTTTCCGAGGTATGGGCAAAAGGCGGCGAAGGCGGAATCAAGCTTGCTGAGGAAGTGATCCGTCTTGTTGAAGAGCCGAATGATTTCACATATGCTTATGAACTGGAAGGCTCCATCGAGGACAAGCTGAACCAGATCGTACAGAAGGTTTACGGTGGAAAGAAAGTGGTTCTTACAGCAAATGCCCAGAAGCAGGCGAAACAGCTGGAGGCACTTGGATTTGGCAACTGCCCGATCTGTGTAGCTAAGACCCAGTACAGCTTAACAGACGACCAGACAAAGCTTGGTGCTCCGACAGATTTCGAGGTAACAGTAAGAAATCTTAAGATTTCCGCAGGTGCAGGATTTATTGTTGCACTGACAGGTGAGATCATGACCATGCCAGGTCTTCCAAAAGTGCCGGCTGCAACCAAGATTGACGTAGATGAGAGCGGTAAGATCACAGGACTGTTCTAAGCAGAATCGGAAACATATAATTATAAAGTATTTTTGAGGGGAATTCAGATAGAGACCTCCTCCGGCAATAAAAACCGGAGGAGGTTTTTTATGTAAAAATAAGAAAAAGACCTATAATCGAACAAATTTTCTGGTATAATAAGAAAAGAAAACACTCCGGAGGTGTATCCATGGATAAAAAAGAAGATCATATCTATATAGCCATCGATCTGAAATCATTCTACGCTTCCGTGGAATGTCAGGAGCGGAACTTAAATCCACTTACCACCAATCTTGTTGTGGCAGACAGGGAACGAACCGAAAAAACCATCTGCCTGGCAGTTTCCCCTTCTTTGAAGGCCTATGGAATACCAGGAAGAGCGAGACTTTTTGAAGTGGTCCAGCGTGTAAAAGAAGTCAATCAGGCACGTGTCACAAAAGCACCAAGAAGATGTTTTACCGGAGAATCCTGGTCTTCGGATGAACTGAAAGCGCATCCGGAACTGGCCGTTTCCTATGTGACAGCACCGCCGAGAATGGCGTTGTACATGGACTACAGCACCCGGATCTATAACGTTTACCTCCGTTATCTGGCACCGGAGGACATGCATGTCTATTCTATAGATGAGGTGTTTATGGACGTCACCCATTATCTTGGAATGTATCAGATGACAGCCAGAGAGTTTGCTGCAAAAATGATCTCCGATGTAATGAAAGAGACCGGGATTACGGCAACTGCCGGAATCGGAACCAATCTTTATCTGTGTAAGATTGCCATGGACATCGGGGCCAAACATGTAACACCAGACGAAAATGGTGTGCGTATCGCAGAACTGACGGAGCAGTCCTACCGGGAACTTTTATGGGATCACAGGCCGCTGACAGATTTCTGGCGGGTAGGCACAGGAATCAGGAAGAAGCTGGAAGAAGTAGGACTTTACACGATGGGAGACATTGCCAGATGCTCTTTGGGCGGTGTGCGTGATTACTATAATGAAGATCTTCTTTATAAAATATTCGGCATCAACGCGGAACTTCTGATTGATCATGCATGGGGATACGAACCGGTGACCATGGATCTGATCAAAGCCTACAAACCGGAAACAAACAGCATCGGTTCCGGTCAGGTACTGCACTGTCCCAGTGATTTTGAACAGGCGAAACTGATCGTACGTGAAATGACAGACATGCTGGTTCTTCAGCTTGTGGAAAAAAGGCTGGTAACCAGTCAGATAGTCCTTACCATAGGCTACGATATTGACAATCTGAAATCTTCCTCCGGCAGGAAAAAATATCAGGGCGAAATAAAAACAGACCGTTATGGAAGAAAAATTCCCAAACATGGTCACGGAACTGTAAATTTGGACAATCCAACCTCATCCACATCAACGATCATGAAGGCAGTCCTTGACCTGTATGAGCGTATCACGGATAAAACACTTCTGATCCGGCGTGTCTATATCACAGCCAATCAGCTCACAGATGAAAAACTGGCAGCGGCAGAGCCCGTATATCAGCAGATGAATCTGTTCACGGATTACCTTAAATCAGAAGTGTCAGAGGCAGAACAGAAAGCAGAAAAAGAAAAACAGGAAAAAGAGCGAAAGCTCCAAGAAGCTATGCTTTCCGTAAAAAAGAAATTCGGAAAAAATGCCATACTGAAAGGCAGCAGCTTACAGGAAGGTTCCACAACCATAGAGCGGAACAACCAGATCGGAGGTCACAGAGCATAAATGGAAAAGAAACCAAAAGGCAAATACCAGGACATCATAAACCTGCCTCACCATGTTTCAAAAACACACCCACAGATGCCCCTCTATGACCGAGCTGCACAGTTTTCCCCCTTTGCAGCCCTTACCGGCTATGAAGACGCAATCCGGGAAACAGCCAGACTCACCGATAACTGGGTACAGCTTTCCGAAGACAAAAAGCAGGAACTGGATGAAAAACTCCGGCAGCTGATAGCCGACAGGGAGAGAACAGAGTCCGTCACCATCATCTATTTCCAGCCGGATGACCGGAAAGAGGGAGGCTCCTATGTAACCGTCACCGGGCAGATAAAAAAGATTGACGACTGCAGCCAGAAAATCTTTCTGACAGATGGAACGAAGATTGACCTGGGAAGAATTGTGGATATAAAATAAAAAATGCTTCGGAGGAACAACAATGGGAAAAATATTGGATGAGGATCTGATCTACGAAATACTATCCGTGGTGGAAGAAATACCGGCAGGAAAAGTGGCTTCCTACGGGCAGATTGCACGTCTCATCGGCTGGGATAAAAATTCGAGGCTTGTAGGAAAAGTTTTAAGCATGGCAGAATTTTATGGGAAATATCCCTGCCACAGAGTTGTGAATCATGCAGGCCGTACTGCACCAGGATGGAGAGAACAGAGGGAACTTCTGGAAGACGAAGGTGTGGAATTTAAAGCAAATGGATGCGTGGATATGAAAAGGCACCAGTGGGAGGAATAGAACTTTATGAATTGTAAAGATATGATGCAGATTCCGGAGCTTACAGAGGTTCTGAAGCTGAAAGCAGGAAAAAACGGTTTGGAGCAATCTGTTCGATGGATTTATTTTGCAGACTGTCTGCAATGTGTAAAAAGTGAATATAAGATCGAAAACTATATCCACGGAGACGAATTTGTAGTTCTGACCAATCCCAGTGTTACGGATGACAGTCGGAAGCTGATGGAGATGATCCGGCAGATGTATGGGCATGGAATTACGGCTCTTGGAATCAATGAAGGCCAGATATCAGAGGAACTGATGCAATACTGTGAAGAGAAAGCGTTGCCTCTTTTTGAGCTTCCGGAGAAATATCCTCTGATCGATCTGTCTCAGATCATCTGCCGCAGGCTTGTTCTGGAAGAAAATGACCGAAATGCCGCAGAGCAGCTGTTTTCCTCTATTCTGGATGCAGAACATTTAAGCCGGGAGCGTGTGATGGCACAGGCCAGATATCTGAATATTGATCTGGAGGGGAGCTTTTTTGTAGCGGAATTTGCGTTTGCGTCCGGAAATATAGAAAGCGGATGGGAGAACGAGGATTCCCTGACAACCGGACGGAATGTGAAACGTATGATCTGTACTGAGTTTTCCAGTTACATAAAACAGGATATCCTTATCCTTCCACAGGCAGGCTCCATCCTTGCACTGCTTCCGGACAGAGAAGCGGAGGATAGCAATATAAAAGAAATTTTTGCCAGGATCGTGGACCGAACACAGCGGGAATATGGAATAGAGCTTCGGATCGGAGCCGGAAACAGTAGGGCGTATCTGGATGAGGTAAAAGACAGCCGGAACGAAGCTTCCTCAGCACTTCGGGCAGCAGAAGTTTCCGGATTGAAGGGGCAGATATTTTTTTACAGGGATCAGGGAATCTATACATTACTTTCCCATGTGGACGATTCCAGAATCCTGGATACTTATATGGAAGAAAAAATCGGAAAGCTGCTGCAGGCAGATGAACTGAACGATGGAAACTTAAGTGAAACTCTGGAAAATTATCTGAACTGCAGCTGCAATGCCAAAAAGACGGCAGAAGAGATGTTTCTTCACAGGAATACCTTAAATTACAGGTTGAAAAAGATCCGGGAGATCCTGGGATGCGATCTTGAAAACCTGGATACCTGCCTGGAGCTGAAGATGGCGTTTCTGATCAGGCGATATCGGTATCGCAGATAATAGAAATTGTGCACTGTGCACAAAAAACATACAACACCAGGCCTATTGATTTCGTACCGGAAAATGCTATAATCTACCTAAATCAAAAAACAAAATAACACAGCAGATAAACGACAAAGGCGTCGGATGATAACACATCCGGCGCCTGTTTTTTTGCTTCCGGAGAGAACTCCGAGAGGAGTCTGGCAGGCAGAAAAGCCGTGACCAGATAAAGGAGGAGAATATTATGACAACAGCAGAATTAGCAACCGCATTACCGGAGATTGTAACAGAGCAGGTTCCAGGACCGAAATCAAAAGAACTTCTTGACAGAAGAGACGCAGCAATCCCGAAAGCACTTTGCGGAAAAACATATCCGATCTGTATCAAACAGGGATCAGGAGCCATGTTTGAAGATATGGACGGAAATAAATTCCTTGACTGGGTCGGCGGTGTTGGCGTCCTGAATATCGGATATTCCCATCCGGAAGTCATCGAGGCGGTAAAAAAACAGACTGAAAAATATTTCCACACAATTTTCAATGTATATGTACATGACGGTTATGTAACACTGGCTGAAAGATTAAATGAGATCATGCCGTGTAAAGGAGATGTGAAAAAAACATACTTCGCAAACTCCGGTGCAGAGTGTGATGAAAATGCCATCAAGATTGCAAAAGCCTTCACAAAAAGAAGCGGCGTGATCTGTTTCACAGGTGCTTTCCATGGAAGAACAAACCTGACCATGGCACTGACAGCAAAAAAAGCATATGCAGTTGGCATGGGACCGTTCCCGGCAGGAATCTTCCGTGCACCATATCCATATGTATACCGTGCACCAAAAGGATATACAGAGGAAGAGGCGATCCAGTATTACATTGATGAGCTTCAGAGAATCTTTGACGAGGGCGCACCTGCAAGTGAGATTGCCTGCATGATCGTTGAGCCGTTTCAGGGCGAAGGTGGATTTATCCCGGCACCGATCGAGTGGGTTAAAGCAGTCCGCAAGATCTGCGATGACAACGGAATTCTGATGATCGCAGATGAGGTTCAGTGTGGTAACTGCAGAACAGGTAAATATTATGCATCTGAGTACTGGGCAGAAGCAGGCGCAGCACCGGATATTATCACAACTGCGAAATCTCTTGGCGCAGGACTTCCGATCTCCGCAATTACAGCAAGAGTCGAGATCATGGATGCGGCACCTGCAGGAACCATCGGAGGAACCTTCTGCGGAAACCCGGTATCCTGTGCAGCAGCACTGGCTGTTATGGATATCATGAAACGTGATGATTATGAAGGAAAGGCAAGACATATCGGTGAGACCGTCATGAAACGCTACAAAGAGCTTCAGGAGAAATATCCGGTAATCGGTGATGTACGAGGCCTTGGTGCAATGATCGGTATCGAGCTTGTAAAAAATAAAGAAACAAAAGAGCCAGCAACAGAGCTTACTGCCAAGCTGATCCAGAATGCGATTCAGAAGGGACTCCTTCTTGAGAACTGTGGAACAGCAGGTAACGTCGTACGTTTCCTTGCACCGCTTACCATGACCGATGAGCAGATGGAGAAAGGACTTGAGATATTTGAAGACTCTTTGAAAGAAGTTCTGGAAGCTTAAGTGAAATAAATGCGGATTACCAATGTATCCGCCTGATATCTGAAGATCCGCTGTTCTGCCTGCAAAGATGCAGGAAAAAGAGCAGCGGATTTTTGCTTGCAAAAAATGGGAAAGGAGGCGTAAGGCTAAAGAACAGGAGTTCTTAACCGGTATTCATTAGGAGAACAATGATACCGCTCCTGGAATTTTTTGTAAAAAAAGCTGATGTTTTCGTAGCCTGCCTGGTTGGCTATTGCAGTTACTGGCATAGAAGTTGTTTTTAAAAGTGTTGCGGCAGATTTCAGCTTCTGGGTCTGGATCAACTGGATGTAAGTATAGCCTGTGTTTTTCTTAAGAAGAGTGGAAACATAGTTGGGGCTGATGTGAAAAAAATCTGCGACTTTTTCCTGGGTGCAGGTGCGGAAATTGTTCTCGATGTAACGAATCAGCGGAACAATTGGCATAACCGTTGAAAATTCCTGTTCTTTTGCCAGATCGTTCTCGTATACATTGATCAGCTCAGCAATGATCAGATAAAATAAATGAAAAATAATATCTCCGGAATTGACCGAGGGATCCAGAAATTCACAGAATAGTTCTGAGAAAAATAAAGGGATCCTTCGGTCTTTTTCTGAATGAAAAAGAAGATAGTGGTCGTGGTCTGTCTGCTCTGTCAGCGCGTTGACAAAAAAACGGGAGAGTACACTGTCTTTGGAAAACTGGGAAAACATACGGTCACGGAGAAATTCTTTTCGGATCAGCATACTGATCATGATATCATTTTCGCCCAGAGCGTCAATAGAATGAGGGCAGTCGGTATCAATCAGAAGTACCTGATCTTTTTTCAGAAGGACAGGTTTTCCGTCTATGTACTGAGGACAGGTACCGGAATAAACATAATTGATTTCGATATGGGAATGGACATGCTCCGGAACCGGATTGAATCTGGAATTTCGTTTGATTGAGATATCCTGCAGACCTACAGGAATATCAAAATTCTGACTGGAAACAGGATTTTCTCCGTGCATGGATGAAAAAATAAGATTGTCAGGGAACATCCGGTACATTTCCCGGCCATGAATCTGTACTTTTGGGAGCTGGCTCCAGCCGGAAAAGGGATAACCGGAACGATAATGTTCTTCACTTTCGGATAAATTTGTAAGATAATGATGAAGAGAATGGATATTCATAGCGGCGTACCTCCTGTCAATATACCTGGGATAAAGATATAGTTACTGTATCAAACTGTGTGGATTTGGTCAATAGATTATGAGGAATACGTTATTTTTTTCGCCGGGTCTGAAAGATATAATAACGTTATCAAATATAAGGAGAGGGAAGAAAATGGCAAAAGCAGATTATACCCAGCTGGCAAAAGAAGTAGTTGCAGCTGTAGGTGGAAAAGAAAACATTGTCAACGTGACCAACTGTATGACGAGACTGCGTTTTGTGCTGAAGGACGACAGTATTCCGGATAAAGATAAGGTAGCCGGGATAAAAGGTGTCAAAGGTGTAATGAATCAGGGAGGACAGTACCAGGTTATCATCGGTACACATGTCAGCGAAGTAGTCAAAGATGTGAGACGCGAAGCACAGATTTCAGGAGAAGGAAGCATCAATAAAGAGGATATGAAACTGATCAAAAAAGACAGTCTCTGGAACCGATTCTTTAAAACAATTTCCGGCTGCATCATGCCAATGCTTGGACCGATGATCGCAGGTGGAATCATCAAAGGAATCCTGGTAATCCTGGTAACAGCAGGAATCCTGACAAAAACAGACGGAACGTATCTCGTTCTTTATGCAGCAGGCGATGCAATCCTGTATTTCATGCCGGTAATCGTGGGATTTACCTGTGGAAAAGTATTCGACTGCAATCCATATGTAACAGCTGTCATAGGAGCAGCATTCCTGTATCCTGACCTTGTTTCAGCAGTATCAGCAGAAGGTGGAATTACATTCCTTAAGATTCCGGTTGCGGCAGCATCTTATACAAATACATTCCTGCCTATTGTACTGGCTAGTTTTGTGGCATCCAAACTTGAAAAACTGGCAAAGAAATTTATTCCGTCCATGCTTCAGCTTATGCTGGTGCCGACCTTTGTGCTGGCAGTCACAGTTCCGTTAAGCTGGATCGTCATCGGACCGGTTATGAATACTGTGTCTTCCTGGCTGTCCAAAGGAGTGTTTGGAATCTTCGGAATGAGCCCACTGCTTGGCGGAACACTTCTGGGCGCATTCTGGCAGCTGGTTGTTCTGCTTGGACTTCATGCGGCATTTATTCCGATTCTGATGAACAATCTTTTTTCACAGGGATATGATCCGGTAAATGCAGTATTAGGCCTGACTGTATGGGCACTTGCTGGTGTGACTTTAGGATATGCACTGAAAAACAAAGACCCTGAAAAACGTGGAATCGGATTTGGAAGTCTTGCATCTGCACTTTGCGGAGTAACAGAACCGGCAATCTATTCCATCGCACTGCCGAATTTCAAACTGTTTGTCTGTGCATGGATCGGCGGTGGAATCAGCGGCGGAATCCTTGGAGCACTTGGCGGAAAAATGTATACCATGGCTGGTGACGGTCTGTTTCGAATTCCTGCAATGATCAATCCGGAAGGACTGGATATCAGTTTCTATGGATTTATCATCTGTGCACTGATCTCATTTGCGGTTTCAGCAGTTCTGGCATTTATCATGGCAGATTCTGGTGTGGAAGAAGCTGAGCAGGTGGCAGAACAAATGGATACCGATATGAATAATCATGTTCTGGAAGAAAACAAAATGATATCAGATAATAAAGAAACCATAATCTATGCTCCTGTAAGCGGAAAAGTGATCTGTAGAGAAGATATCCCGGACGAAACTTTTGCCTCCGGAATCATGGGAGAAGGCGTCGGAATCAAACCGGAAGAAGAAATTATTGTGGCTCCTTTTGACGGTGAGATCACATCTGTGGTAGACACCGGACATGCAGTAGGATTGACATCTTCTGATGGTGTGGAACTTCTGATCCATGTGGGTGTGGATACGGTCAAGATGCAAGGTGACGGATTCCAGGTTTTTGTTACAGAAGGACAGAAAGTAAAAACTGGGGAAAAACTTCTGAAATTTGACAGAGACAAGATCAGAAAAGCTGGCTACAGCGATACAACGGCAGTTCTTGTCACAAACAGCGATGATTACAGTTCTGTAAAAACAGTTGCAGAAAACGTAAAACAAAAGGATACTGTGATAATAATAGAGAAATAATGATGGAGGCTTGACATGGAAAATTATCTTTATCCGTTTTTCTGGCAGCATGGGGAAGACCATGATGTTCTTAAGAAATATATGGAAAAAATTTCCGGATGTGGAATGAAAGGGGTATGCGTGGAAGCGCGTCCCCATCCGGATTTTGTAGGCAACGGCTGGTGGAAAGATATGGATTTTATCCTTGATAAAGCCAAGAAACTTGATATGAAACTGTGGATACTGGATGATTCTCATTTTCCTACCGGATATGCAAACGGACGTATTAAATCCGATTATCCACAGTATCTGAAAAAGTATCTGGATATGCGTCGTTACGATGTCCAGGGCCCTTTAAGAAGGGCAAGAATCGATTTTTCACTTCTGAAAGGAAGACCATGGGATAAGCCGGACCCGGAGCAGGAAATCCTGAAGGTTCTGCTTGCGAAGCGCATCAGCCAGAGAACAGAAAAAAGAGATCCGGTGATTGCAGAAAGCATATGTGACATTACAGAACAGATGAATCGGGAGAGCCGTCTTCTGACTTTGGATGTGCCGGAAGGTGCGTGGAGTATTTTTGTTGTATACCTTACAAAAAAAGGCGGGGAGCAGGCAACGCAGGATTACCTGAACCCGCTGGTGCGTGAGGCGACAGAAGTGCTGATCAGGGAAGTATATGAGCCGCATTATACACATTATAAAGAAGAATTTGGAAAAACCATTCAGGGCTTTTTCTCTGATGAGCCACGTTTTGGAAATATCAAGGGAACAGAAGGCCGTATGGGAACTGACATGGTACTTCCATGGCGGGATGGACTGGAAAAAGAACTTGGTTTTGAAGAAAAATATCTGCCGCTTCTCTGGGCAGATGCAGAGGGTCTGGAAAAAGATATTCGTTACCAGTATATGGATACTGTCACAAGACTTTACAATGAGAATTTTACCCAGGTTCTTGGAGACTGGTGCAGAGCTCACCATGTGTGGTATCTGGGTCATACCATTGAAGATAACGGAGCACATGCCCGGCTGGGATATGGAACCGGTCATTATTACCGGGGACAGCAGGGCATGGATTTTGCGGGAATCGATGTGATTGGAGGTCAGATTGTTCCGGGAATGAATTATCACCATGATGCATTTAACACAGGAGGAAGTAATGGAGAATTTTACCATTATGCTCTTGCCAAACTTGCCGCATCCTCTGCCCACCTGGATCCGGCGAAAAAAGGAAGAGCCATGTGTGAAGCATTCGGTGCGTATGGATGGAATGAGGGCTTAAAAATGATGAAATGGATCGCAGATCATCTTCTGGTACGTGGAATCAATTATCTGGTTCCTCATGCATTTGATCCGAAAAAATTTCCGGATTTTGACTGCCCGCCACATTTTTATGCACATGGACATAATCCGCAGTTCCGTTATTTTAAGGTGTTCAGCGATTATGTAAATCGTATCTGTCAGATCTTCCGGGATGGAAAATATCCTTCAGAAACAGGACTGCTTTATCCGGCAGAACTGGAATGGGGAGGAAATTGCATGCCTCTTGAAAAGCCGTGCCGGGAGCTGACAGAGCATCAGATTCCTTATGATATTGTGACAAGAGACTGGATCATGCAGGCGGAGATTGGAGATGGTTTCTTTGAAATCAACGGATGCAGGATGAAAAATCTTGTAATTCTTTATGGAGAAGGGATTCCTTCCGATATTGTTCCGATGCTGAAAAAAATGGTAGAGCATCAGGTTCAGATTTATTTTCTGGATGCACTTCCGGATGTCATGCTGGGCTTTTCGAAAGATCAGGAAGCATTTGAATATGTGCAAACACATGCCAGTGTGATTGCTCTGGAGCAGCTGGGCGAGACTCTGGCTGAGTACAGAAAAGTAGTTTTTGCCCAGGCTCAGCCAGATCTTGCAGTTGGAGAATATGAGCGGGATGGCCAGAGATATTATATGATTTTTAATGAAAATATCGGGAAGACCATACGCACAGAAATTTCATTGCCACATGCAGAGCATGTATACAGATATGATGCTTTTTCGGGAAAAACATATGAAGTCAGTACAGATCCTGCCAGTGGAAAATTTTTCTTATCATTGGAACCGTATGAGTCTGTGGTTCTTTTGGAGAGTGAAGAAAATCTCCCGGCAGAAGCCGTTTATTTCAAGGGTGCAGATATGGCAGCAGATCAGGAGAAGATCGCTCTTCCTGAAAAATGGAATGTTCAGTTTGCAGACAGTTTTTCCTGGCCGAAGTTTACAGAAAAAGTGCCAGTGGAGGAGCTTTGTTGTGTTCAGGAGATCGCAGGCTGGGAGAAAAAAGCCGGAACTTTACAGTTTTCCAGTGAACTTAAGCTGGAATATGAAATTTCTGCAGTGCTGGATCTGGGGGAAGTGTTTGAGACTGCTGAAGTGAAAGTGAATGGAATCTCAGCAGGACTCCGGTTATGCAGACCATATCGTTTTGACCTGACAGGGCTTTTGAAAAAAGGAGAAAATCAGATTACGATCGAGGTAACAAACTGTCTTGGAACTGCACTGAGAGATCCGATCAGCCATTATCTGATGATCGAGCCATTTGGTATTGAAGGTCCTGTTGTTATGAAGAAAATACAGAAATAATATGAGGTGGAAATATGAGTTTTCCGGAGAATTTTTTATGGGGCGGTGCTACCGCTGCCAATCAGTGTGAGGGAGCTTACCGGGAAGGCGGGAGAGGCCTTGCAAATGTAGATGTATGCCCGGCTGGAAAAGATCGTTTTCCTGTGTGCCTGGGAAAACTTAAAATGCTGGAGCCGGACAGTGAACATTACTATCCGGCAATGGAATCCATAGATATGTATCATCATTTCAGAGAAGATATTGCCATGTTTGGTGAAATGGGGTTTAAGACATACAGGCTTTCTATTGCCTGGACCAGGATTTTTCCAAATGGTGATGAGGAAGAACCCAATGAAGAAGGACTGAAGTTTTATGAAGATCTTTTTAAAGAATGTCATAAATATGGAATTGAGCCGCTGGTTACGATTACACATTTTGACTGTCCGATCTATCTGATCAAAAAGTATGGCGGTTGGAAAAACAGAAAGATGATTGATTTTTATAAGAAGCTTGTGACCGTGCTTTTTACAAGATATAAAGGTCTGGTAAAATACTGGCTGACTTTTAACGAGATCAATATGATTCTTCATCTGCCGTTTATGGGAGCCGGGCTTGTTTTTGAAGAGGGAGAAAATGAGACACTTTCCAAATATCTGGCGGCCCATCATGAACTGATTGCTTCTGCGGAGGCGACACGGATCGCACATGAGATCGATCCGGAGAACAAGATTGGATGTATGCTGGCAGCAGGAATGACTTATCCTTATACTTGCAGCCCGGAAGATGTGTGGAAGTCCATGCAGAAAGACAGAGAGAACTATTTCTTTATCGATGTCCAGGCAAGAGGCGAATATCCGGCATATGCGAAGAAATTTTTTGAGAGAGAAAAGATTGAACTGGATATTACAGAGAAAGACCGGAATGTTTTGAGAGAAAATACGGTTGATTTCATTTCGTTTTCTTATTATTCATCCAGATGCACAAGTGCAGATAATACCATTGAGAAAACAGATGGAAATGTTTTTGCCACAGTAAAAAATCCTTATCTTAAAGCAAGCGAATGGGGATGGCAGATCGATCCGCTGGGACTTCGATGTACATTAAACGCATTATATGACAGATACCAGAAACCACTGTTTATTGTGGAAAATGGTCTGGGATCGTCAGATGAACCGGATGAAAACGGATATGTGGAAGATGATTACCGGATTGAGTATTTGAGAGAACATATCAAGGCTATGAAGGCAGCGGTGGAAGAAGATGGTGTAGAACTGCTGGGATACACATCCTGGGGCTGTATTGACCTGGTAAGCGCATCTACAGGTGAAATGAAAAAACGCTATGGATTTATTTATGTAGATAAAGATGATGAGGGAAACGGTACCTTAAAACGGACACCGAAGAAATCTTTCTACTGGTATAAGAAAGTAATTGAATCAAACGGGAAAATTCTGTAAAGATTCCATAAAAAGTACCGGACAGAGATATTTTGATCTGTCCGGTACTTTTTATAGTTGTGTGACAGTAAAAATAAACCCCCTGCTATGCAGGGGGAGGGAAGATCTTTAGATATAAGTAATCTCCTGTGTTAAAA
>NZ_WQQE01000045.1:0-10031 GCF_018785655.1 Blautia sp. MCC269
TTTCCAATCAAAGAAAAGACTTCCTGCATAAGCAGTCAAGGCAGATAGCCAATGCTTATGATTGTGTATGTATAGAAGATTTGGATATGAAAGCAATGTCACAGTCGCTGAATTTTGGAAAATCTGTTTCAGATAACGGCTGGGGAATGTTCACAACATTTTTGAAATACAAACTGGAGAAACAGGGTAAGAAGCTTGTGAAGGTGGATAGATTTTTTGCAAGCAGCCAGACCTGTTCTGTTTGTGGTTACAAAAATGCAAAAACGAAAAATCTTGCCCTGAGAGAGTGGGATTGCCCGCAATGTGGAACCCATCATGATAGAGATGTAAATGCAGCGATAAATATCAGAAATGAGGGAATGCGTTTGGTAATTGGATGACCTTAAATAACATAACACAACCGTGGGACACACGGGGATAGCTCGCTTATGCTTAGCACAGTAGTGCTATCGAACGAGAACCAAACTTGCCGAGGCTGGGAAGCCCTCACCTCTATAGGTGGGGGAGGATGTCACGCAACAGAGCAAAAGAGGGGAATTGAAAAATGAACACATTAACAGTTTTACTACAGCAGATCGGAATGTTTGTGATCTACATTATCACAGGCGTGATCCTGATTCGCACAAAAGTACTGACACGGGAGAATCTGGAGATTATTTCAAAAGTAGTGATCAAATTGTCACTGCCGGTGATGATTTTTATCAATACGGTAAACGGAGTGGATCGGCAGACGTTTTTTTCTTCCCTGTCCATCCTTGGGATAGCGGCAGTGATGTACGTGTGCCTGCTGATCCTGGGCACTTTATCCGGAAAAGTATTTCGTCTTCAGGGAGAACATCTGCAGCTATACCGCGCAATGACTGTATTTGGAAATGTGGGATTTATGGGAATTCCTATTGTTGTCAGCATATATCCGGAAAAAGGAATGCTGTATATGGCTGTTTTTACAATCATTGATCAGTTAATGTTATGGACTCTGGGAGTAAAGCTGACTTCCTCAGAAAAAGAAGGCGGGGCTTTTAATCCGAAAAAACTGATCAACCCTGTGACAGTTGCCATTATTCTGGCACTGATCTGCGTGTTGACAGGAATCCGGATTCCGCTTGTTTTAAATACGGCACTTCAGAAGATGGGGGCGACGGCAACACCGCTGGCAATGATCTATCTGGGAGGTGTTTTTGCCTGCATTGATGTGCTGAGCTTTATCAGGAAACCGGATTATTATGGAATCACATTGATAAAAATGCTGGTATTTCCAGTGCTTTTTTATATCCTGTTAGGCTTTGTACATATTCCGGCGGATATCCGGATGACTATGGCGCTGACTTCTGCCATGCCTGTGATGTCATCGGTGGTAATGATGGCAAATGCTTCCGGATCGGATGGAGATTATGCAATGGGAGGAATTGTGGTTACTACATTATGTTCTGTCCTGACCCTTCCTGTGGTATCCTGGATCTTTCAGGTGCTGGGGTAAAAGTATTGCTCTGAAAAAAGTTTTGCCGTATAATGGGCAATAGCAAAACGGTCCGGCGATCCGGGCCGGACAGAGGAGAAATACTATGTACGAAGAGACAACAGAGAAACTGCTGGAATTTATCAGCAAAAGCCCTACAGCCTTTCAGGCAGCAGAAGAGACAAGAAGACGTTTTCTGGAGGAAGGCTTTACAGAACTGAAAGAGGAGGAGAGCTGGAACCTGGAAAAAGGCGGAAAATATTTTGTCATGAGAAATCATTCTGCGATCATCGGATTTTCCATTCCAGTCAATGACTGCAGAAGATATCATATCATTGCAAGCCACAGCGATTCCCCGTCTTTTAAGATAAAAGAAAACCCGGAGATGTCTGTAAACGGAGCGTATGTGAAACTGAATGTGGAGCGGTACGGAGGAATGATCCTGTCTACCTGGTTTGACCGTCCTCTTTCTGTGGCTGGCCGCATGATCATCCGCAAAAATGGGAAAATCCTGGAAAAACTTGTAAATATTGACCGGGATCTTGTCATGATCCCAAGTCTTGCCATCCATATGAACCGGGATATTAACGGAGGCTATCATTACAATGTCCAGAAAGATATGCTTCCATTGTACAGTGGCAATGGTGAAAAAGGAAACTTCATGCGGATGCTGGCGGAAGAGGCCGAGGTACGTCCGGAGGATATTCTGGGTCATGACCTGTTTCTTTATAACCGGATGCCCGGAACAATCTGGGGATCCCGGAATGAGTTTGTTTCCAGCCCAAGACTGGATGATCTGCAGTGTGCTTTCGCTTCACTGGAAGGTTTTCTCCAGGCAGATAAGAAGAAAAATATTACAGTCCACTGTGTACTGGATAACGAAGAAGTGGGCAGTACCACAAAGCAGGGAGCAGCATCCACATTCCTTAAAGATGTGCTGTTTCGGATCAATCTGGCCCTTGGGGGAGATCAGGAAACTTATCTGATGGCCCTTGCGGAGAGTTTTATGATCTCTGCGGACAATGCACATGCGCTTCATCCGAATTATACAGACAAGGCAGATCCTGTAAACCGTCCGGTGATGAACGGTGGAATCGTGATCAAATATAATGCCAATCAGAAATATTGTACCGATGGGATCTCCACAGCGATTTTCAAGGAACTCTGCAGAGAAGCAGAGGTGCCATATCAGACATTTGTGAACCGTTCCGATATTGCCGGCGGATCTACTTTGGGAAATATTTCCAACACTCAGGCAGCTATGAATACGGTAGATATCGGCCTTCCTCAGCTGGCCATGCATTCCGCTTATGAGACAGCCGGAGTGAAAGATACGGAAAGTCTGATCCGTGCGGCAAAAGTATTTTACAGATAAGAGCGGAGGATATGAAAATGAGCAGAAAAGCAGTATTTTTTGATGCAGACGGAACTGTCTGCGATATGAAAAAAGGCGTGCCGGACAGTGCCATTGAAGCCATCCGTTCGCTGGTAGATAATGGACATGAAGCATGGCTCTGCACAGGAAGAAGCCGGGCTTTTGTCTCCTGGTATCTGGAGCAGATTCCTTTTACCGGAATGATCAGTGCCTGTGGATCGACCATTGAGAAAGACGGGAAGAGACTTTTTAACAAAGAGATGACACCGGAGGTTGCAAAACTTTCCGTGGAGGTTTTGAGAAAATATGGGCTGATTCCGGTAATGGAAGGCGCGGATTTCATGTACTATGATAAAGAGGAGTATACCGATGAAGTAAACTGGTATGCCAGTCTGATCACAGAATCTCTGGGCGATAAATGGAGACCGATCCGTGGAAATGAGGACTGCATGCGGATCAATAAGATCAGTGCAAAAATGACCGCAGGATGTGATGCAGAGGCTGCGTTGTCCATTTTGTCAGAATACTATGATATCATTCGTCATGAGGGCAGCAGTTCATTTGTTGGAAATACCATTGAACTTGTGCCAAAAGGATTTAACAAGGCGGTGGGAATCGCGGCAGTGATCCGCCTGTTTGACATTCCGTGGGAAGATACCATTGTTTTTGGAGACAGCAACAATGACCTGGCTATGTTTGAATACGCTGCAACAAAAGTTGCCATGGGAAATGCCTCCCCGAAGATCAAGGAACTGGCAGACTATGTTACGTCCGATATGTTCCATTACGGAATCCGGGATGGATTGAGATATCTGAAGCTGATCTGAAAATAAAAAATGCTGTGGAAAATGTTTTATGTACATTTCCACGGCATTTTTGCGTTATGATAGTGTTCAGATCAGCCCCAGGCTTTTGCAGAGAAACAGCCAGACTGTCAGGGTAAAGGCACTGAACAGTGTGGTGAGAAGCACAACTCCCGAAGAAAAAGAGCCTTCATGTCCCATATTTTTTGCCATGACAAAGCAGGTAACTGTACTGGCAGATCCCAGCATAATGATAATGGAAACCAGTTTGTCCTTTGTAAAACCGCATCGGATGGCAAGGGGCAGAAAAAGAGCTTCATAACCGATCAGTTTCATAAAGGTACAGGCGACGGATGCTTTGAGCCTGGAAAAAACTTTCCCAAAATGAAGAGATCCACCCATGGCCATGAGACCAAGAGGAGTAGCAGTTTTGGCAAGATTGCCTACGGTAGAGTCCAGGATCTTCGGAAACGGAAGGCGAAGAAGAGACCAGAGTGTACCGGCAACAATACCGAGAATGATGGGATTGGTGACAATGCCTTTTAAAGTACGCTTCAGAACAGTTCCATCCAGCTTTCCCTGATCCGGTTTAAAGACAGAGAGAACTACAACGGCCATCACATTATAAAGAGGTACACTTGCAATGATCATCAGCGGTGCCATGCCTGCGTTTCCATAAAGATTCTGGATAACTGCAATGCCCAGAATAGCGGCGCTGCTGCGGTAAGATGCCTGGATAAACTCGCCCCGGATATCAGATGGATGAAGGAGCCGGGACAGGAATACGGAAATCATGATGCTGAGGGAGGTGATCAGAAAACAGAAGATCACCATTTTGGAATCCCACGCTTCATAGATATCGATCTTGGCGATATCCTGGAACAAAAGGGCGGGCAGTGGGATGACGAACACGAATTTGTTCATGCGGTTGACAAATGCTTCATCAAAAAGTCCGATCCTACGGAAAAAATACCCGAGGAGCAGGGTGAGAAAGATGGGCACGGTAACATTGAGACAGAAAATAAGATTGTCCATAAAAAGAAAGCCTCCCTGAGGTAAAATATCTTCATTTATTATATCGAATCCTCGAAAATTGTCAAACGAGGTATACGGGACTGTAAAATTCTGGTATGATAAAAAGTGTTGCAAAAAAGCAGCACAGGGGTTGAGAAGGAGAAAGAAAAAATGAGATACGGAAAAATACGGATCGAAGACGGCTTTTTTGTATTTACCAGACATATGATGCTTAACAGTCTTCCGTGTAAGGATATCCTCTGGGCGTATATGCGCCGGGAAGGAGCAGATAAAACCGGTGAAAAACAGCTGATCATCAACTATCTGGTAATTATAACCAGGCGTCAGAAACGTTATAAATTTGATATGACAGAACAGGAAGTACAGGACTGTCTCCGGCTTCTGAAAGTACTGAATCCGGATCTTGCAGTTGGTTTTCCAAAAGGAAGCAGGCTTCCGCTTCAGAATCTTCCAAATACGAGAGATCTGGGTGCTTTGATGACCGAAGATGGTTTGCACATTCTTCCCAGAAAACTTCTGCGTAGTGGTGAGATTTATCATGCTTCCATAGCAGATACCAGGATTCTTTCAGAAGAATATAATGTCAAAACAGTGATCGATTTCCGGTCTGCGGCGGAAGTAAAGAAAAAACCGGATGATATTATGGCAGGAGTAGAGTATTATCATATTCCGATCCGTGATGAAGAACGCAGCGGAAACAGCTTTTTTGAACGTGTGATGTCCTGCTACGGAGATGGAGAACGGTATATGAGGGAACGGTACCGAAGCCTTATTACAGATGAATATTCCCTGAAACAATACGCGCGCTTTCTGGATGTATTGCTTCATGTAAAGAATGGAGCCGTTGTTTTTCACAGTACCACAGGAGAAGACAGGACAGGAGTCGGAACAGCACTTTTGCTCTTTGCTTTGGGTGTACCTAAGGAAACGATACGAAGGGATTATATGCGGTCGAATTCATGTCTGGAAGATGAACTGAAATATATGCGCAGGCTTTACCGGGCAGACTGGCCGGAAAACAGCCGAAAGCTTGCAGATCTGAAAGCCTTCTATCAGGTGAAGGAGTCTTATATCAATACAGTTTTTGATGTCATCGAAAAAGAAAACGGAGGAATTGAAAGATTCCTTCGGAAAAAACTCTATCTGACACCAAAGGCATCCGAGGAGCTTAAGAAAAAATATCTGATCTGAGGATAAAAACATTTCTTATCATCCTGAAGGAATTTTGCAGGAAATTTTGATTGACAAAATTTTCGAAGTTGTTATAATGGTAAGAAAGCAAGGGTTTATTAGATTAAAGCGTTAACTGACGAAGTCGGTTTTCTATACATAAAAGTGTTGAAAGCAGGTGTATTATGGAAAAGAGAATACTATCCATCCTTGTGGATAATACCTCCGGAGTCCTTAGCCGTGTGGCTGGTCTTTTCAGCCGCCGTGGATATAATATTGACAGCATTACCGCAGGAGTGACTGCAGATCAGAGATATTCCCGTATGACAGTTGTCTGTGAGGGAGATGATCAGATGCTCCAGCAGATTACCAAACAGCTGGCGAAGCAGGAAGATGTACGGGATGTTAAGGTCCTTGAACAGGACGACAGCGTTGCCCGTGAGCTGATGCTCGTCAAGGTTGCTGTGAAGCCGGAACAGAGACAGGGAGCTCTTTCTGTTGCAGATATCTTCCGTGCCAAGGTGGTGGATGTAAGTAAGGATTCTCTTATTATGGAGATGACCGGAAGCCAGAACAAGCTGAAGGCGTTTGTGGAGCTGATGGCTGACTATGAGATCCTTGAGCTTGCAAGAACAGGAATCACAGGTCTGTCACGAGGCAGTGACGATGTCCGTTACCTGTAAATTTTTTACATATGTTTGCTAGGAGAGCAGCCACTCTCTTAACGATAAATAATTTTTATGAAGAAGATGTGATGAACATCAGAGGAGGAAAGCAAAATGGCAAATAAGATTTTTTACCAGGAAGACTGTAATCTCGGATTATTAGATGGTAAGACAATTGCGATTATCGGATACGGAAGCCAGGGACATGCACACGCACTGAACCTTAAAGAGTCTGGATGCAACGTAATCATCGGTCTTTATGAAGGAAGCAAATCCTGGAAAAAAGCTGAGGAGCAGGGCTTCGAAGTATATACATCCGCAGAGGCAGCTAAGAAAGCAGATATCATCATGATCCTGATCAACGATGAGAAACAGGCTGCACTTTATAAGAAAGACATCGAGCCAAACCTTGAGGAAGGCAACATGCTTATGTTCGCTCATGGTTTCAACATTCATTTCGGATGCATCAAACCACCAGCATATGTTGATGTTACAATGATCGCTCCAAAAGGACCTGGACATACAGTAAGAAGCGAGTATCAGGCTGGTAAAGGTGTTCCTTGTCTGATCGCTGTAGAGCAGGATGCTACAGGTAAAGCTCAGGATATCGCACTTGCATATGCACTTGGAATCGGCGGAGCAAGAGCTGGTGTTCTTGAGACAACATTCCGTACAGAGACAGAGACAGACCTCTTCGGTGAGCAGGCTGTACTTTGCGGTGGTGTTTGTGCACTTATGCAGGCTGGTTTCGAAACACTTGTTGAGGCTGGTTATGACCCAAGAAACGCATACTTCGAGTGTATCCATGAGATGAAACTGATCGTTGACCTGATCTATCAGTCAGGATTCGCTGGAATGAGATATTCTATCTCCAACACAGCTGAGTACGGCGATTACATCACAGGACCGAAGATCATCACAGAGGATACAAAGAAAGCAATGAAGAAAGTTCTTTCCGATATCCAGGATGGTACATTCGCAAAAGAGTTCTTACTCGACATGTCCGATGCAGGTGCACAGGTACACTTCAAGGCTATGAGAAAATTAGCTTCTGAGCATCAGTCTGAGAAAGTCGGCGAGGAGATCCGTAAACTCTATAGCTGGAACGGCGAGGATAAGCTTATCAACAACTAAGCAAAATTTATTGCAAAGCAATAAATTTTGCGCTACTCGAACGAAGCGAAGCGGAGTTTGAGTCAAAAAAGTTACACTTGTAATATAGTGGCATGAAACTTTTTTGTTACTGGCTACTATGAAGAAAACCATCTGGTCATTATGATCAGATGGTTTTTTGTAGTATTTATTTGAATTTTTTACTTAATTCCCTTGTCCTCCCAAAAGAACGGCATAATTAAATCCATATCCACATCTTTCTGTCTGCATACAAATCCGATCTCACGAGGTGGAAAAGAAAATCCTACCGGTACTTCCACCAGTGTTCCTTCTTCCAATTCCTTTTTTACAAAATCCCGAATCACACAGGCAATTCCAAGACCAATCTCCGCAAACTGGATCAAAAGATCCATGGTTGATACTTCCAGAATATGACTCAGCTCCACATGATGTTCTTTCAGCTGTGCGTTTACAGTCTGACGGGTAATATTATCCTCATCCAGCATCATGAAAGTCGCCGCCTGGATCAGCGGTTCATCAGGATAGAGTTTTTTCTGATTTTCCAGATACTGCTGTGTACAGACAAAAGTATCCCGGATTTTTAAGAGGGGATGAAAATAATATCCGCGAAGCTTCTGTGGCCGTCCGATCAGCCCCAGATCAATTTTTTCCTCATCCAGAAGCTGCAGCGTCTGATAAGTAGACTGGCAGGAAATGGTGATGCGTACATGAGGAAAACGAGAGATATATTTCTCAAGATGGGAAAGGAGTACATATCTGGTTAAGGTGGAGCTGGCACCTAGGCGGAGTTTGGGAATGTCCCGGGAGCGGTTGTGGCGAATGGAATTTTCTCCCTCATCCAGAAGGGAAAGAGCTTCTTTTACCTTCTCAAAGAGAAGTTCGCCGTCCGGAGTCAAAGTAACACCCCGGGAACTGCGCTTAAAAAGAATAGTATCGAGATTCTGTTCCAACTTCTGGATCGCCTTGCTGATAGCCGGCTGACTGATATAAAGTTCTCGGGAGCTGTGAGAGATGCTGCCTGTGCGAGCAACCGTATAAAAAATATGATAAAGAGACAGATTGTCCTGCATACAAAGACTTCCTTTCCAAAAAGGGATAGATAGCAATCAAACAGAGATTAGATAATTATAATAGCATAGGATTTATGGTTCGTAAATAAAGAACAAGGAGGAAATCATACAATAACCATAAAATATTATTTTGCTCTAGAATATCTTTGCGATTGCAAATATAATATGGTATATAAGAAATTGTGAAAAAAGTGTGAAATATAACACAATATAATAAAAGGGGGATTTTTTATGAAACAAATGAAAAGGAAACTGGGAATACTGCTATTTGGTATAATGCTTGTATTTGCATTTTCAATTCCGGTTATGGCGAAGAATGTTGCAGAAAAAAAAGAAATTAGTGCAACAGCGCAAAAGGTTGAACATGTTATTGAAAATCAAAATACTCGGTTATTAAACAATAATGTTCCCGCAGGATTAGCCAACTCTATAGAAGATAATATTGTTGAGATGGGGAAATACTCTTCAGATACTCGTTATCTTACAGGAGTTGCACCTCGAGAAAATGATGTAATTACACAGGGCGAAAAATTATACATTAAATTTTATGCAAGGGATACTTGGAAATATTATTATACAAAACCAATAGTTTCTGTTTTTAATGCTAATTCAGACATCGTATATATAAGCGAACAAAACAAGGTATCTCTTTCTGGACAAGATACTTACAGTGGGTATATTTCCTGGAATACAGCTACTGCGAAACCGGGTAAATATTCTGTGTATATTGTAAATGCACCATGCTATTCTGATGGCACATTGCTTAGTGATTGGGCATCTTTTGATTGTCCTTATATTAACACGGAGTTCAAATTAGCAGCTAAGCCAGTACATAAACATACATATGGAAAATGGAAAACTGTGAAGTCAGCAACTGTTTTTGCAACAGGTAAAAAGGTATGTAGTTGCAAATCATGTGGAAGTAAAAAAACACAGACTATTCCAAAATTAAAGCCTACAATTAAACTTTCTGCAACCAAGAAGACGATCGGAAGAAATAAATCTTACACATTAAGTATTACTAATCTTGCGAAAGGTGATTCCATTAAGTCTATTAAAAGCAGTAAGACAACTATCGCAACGATAAAGAAAGTTAAAACAAATCAGTACAAAATTATTGGAAAGAAAAAAGGAAAATCTACGATCACAGTTGTTTTGAAATCTGGTAAGAAAGCTACCTGTACAATTACAGTAAAATAATGTAGAGAAAAATGGCGGAGAGCAGTGCTTTCCGCCGTTTTAATTGTGTGACAGTAAAAATAAACCCCCTGCTATGCAGGGGGAGGGAAGATCTTTAGATATAAGTAATCTCCTGTGTTAAAA
>NZ_WQQE01000047.1:0-4479 GCF_018785655.1 Blautia sp. MCC269
TCTTCAAGGAGCTGATGGATAATATTTCGTTTTCCTTCTGTCATTTGTACTCGATGTACAGGTTTCTTTTGTCTTGCCATGTAATTCCGCTTACATGGGCAACGTCTCAGGATGTAAACCTGACATTAAATTCGGATGTTGCGGAAGCAAAAGGAAAGGCTTATCAATTCCAGGCAAAATTATACGCCGGAGCAAAGGACGGACAGGCTCCGGCAGCTACCGGCTTGTTATCACCGTAACAAAAGATCAGCGAACAGTTATGGAAGTTCCGTATTATTTCATTGTCCAGTCAGTACAATCAGATAATTTATATCATACAAAAGAGGCCAGGTTCAATGTATACTTTGAATGTTTACATTGGATCGAAGCCTCTTTTTTATAAGGCAGAAGGAGAGGATGTCACACTCTGTGACAACAGCCATTGACGATGCAGAATAGATTACGATATACTGTAAAGCAAGAAGTACGGGGATATAGTATATAGTTTCAGAAAGGGGCGGACATAAATGGGAAGATTTGTAAATCCGGATAACAGCGCATTTCAGGTAGCACTGAATTCCAGGATATATGTGGATAAAACAGGATTGTTGGAGTACACAAATACTGTTCTGGATACTATGGATGCCTATATCTGTAACAGTCGTCCGCGCAGATTCGGGAAATCCTATACGGCGAATATGCTTACTGCGTATTACAGCAAGGGAGCGGATTCCGAAAAAATGTTTTCAGGACTGGAGATCAGTAAGGCAGCAGATTTCCGAAAACATCTTAATAAATATGATTTAATCCATATAGATGTTCAGTGGTTTCTGGCAAATTGTGCAAAGGCAGATGACATTGTTGCATTTATCACAGAGAGTATACTGGATGAGCTGAGAACGATTTATCCATGTGTGTTACCATCAGAAGAGATATCTTTGCCAGATGCGCTTTCAAGAATCCGGGAGAAAACAGGGCAGAAATTCGTTGTGATCATTGATGAGTGGGATGTTCTGATCCGAGATGCAGCGGCGAATTCCAAAGTGCAGAAAGAGTATATTAATTTTCTCAGAGGAATGTTCAAAGGGACGGAACCAACCAGATATATCCAACTTGCATATCTTACAGGTATTCTCCCGGTAAAAAAAGAAACAACACAGTCAGCGCTTAATAATTTTGATGAATTTACAATGTTAAGTGCGGGCAATCTTGCACCGTATATCGGATTTACAGAAGATGAGGTGCGGAATCTTTCGGAAGAATATCAACAGGATTTTCATGAAGTGAAGCGATGGTATGATGGATATCTTTTGAAGGACTGTCAGGTTTATAATCCGAGAGCAGTAGTCAGCGTGATGCTTAAAGGTGAATTTAAGAGTTACTGGTCGGAAACAGCGTCCTATGAAGCGATCGTGCCTCTTATTAATATGAATTATGATGGATTGAAAACATCGATCATAGAAATGTTGTCCGGTGCATCTGTGAAAGTCAATACAGCGACATTCAAAAATGATACAGAGAATATAAAGAGCAGAGATGATGTACTGACCTATATGATCCATTTGGGATATCTTGGTTATGACCAGACCAGAAAAACGGCATTTGTGCCCAATGAAGAGATCAGGCAGGAGCTGACAACTGCGGTAGAAAGTAAAGCCTGGAATGAAATGATCCTTTTTCAGCAGGAATCGGAGAAGCTGTTGGATGCAACATTGGAAATGGATTGTCCGGTGGTAGCTGCACAGATAGAAAAAATCCATAATGAATATGTTTCCGTTATTCAGTATCATAACGAAAATTCATTAAGCAGTGTGCTGGCGATTGCATATTTAAGCGCTATGCAGTATTATTTCAAGCCGGTTCGGGAACTGCCATCAGGACGTGGATTTGCAGATTTTGTATTTATTCCGAAGCCGGAATATAAAAGTGATTATCCGGCGCTTGTAGTTGAATTGAAGTGGAATCAGAACGCTCAGACTGCAATGCAGCAGATTAAAGACAGGAAGTATCCAGATTCTGTTTTGGAGTACACAGGAGATATTTTACTTGTAGCGATTAATTATGATAAGGATAAAAAAGAACATCAATGTATGATCGAGCAGTATGAGAAAAAATAATTTTCAGAATTGCTATAGAATGATAATGCCTCAGGACAGGTATAACACAGGCAGCAGGTAAGTTGTTGGTGCTATGCATGTACTGAGGCTTTTTCGTTATAATATAAGATCTTATTTATCATCCCCGGTAAGCCGAAGCACATCCCGGATCTCGTCCACATTCATATCCAGGATTACGGCGAGTTCATCGATGGTGAATTTGGTGGTGTCGTCATCGTCTGTGAGCTCTTTTACCGCGGATTCAAGATTTTCTACCTTGGATACCAGATAGTCATCACGGAATTTCTGCTGGGTCTGTTCCTCGATGGCATGGAGGATTCCGCTGCGGATACGGCCGCGCATCCAGGCGTCGTTCTTCTGCTGGGGTTCTGTTTCCTTAAGAGCCGCCAGAAGGGCCAGATTCGCCTCCTGAATGAGGTCAGCCAGGTAAATCTCCTCACAGTTCAGTTCAGCGGCCATCTGGGCTGCCTGGGCCATGTAGAACTGGGTCAGAACACCTTCGGCAGCGGTGTCACCTTTTGCAAAGGCCTGGAAGAGGGAAGTGAGATCATCGGAATCAAGTCCTTCCGGGGAAAAACTTTCCATATAGTCACTGAGGTAAGCCTGTTCCTCAGCTGTAAGGGCTGCACGGCTGCCTGGAAGTTCTTCCTCGCTTCCGGATTCAGAGGAGGTATTTGCTGCCGCCGTAGCGCTGGCTGCTTCCTCGGCACCTTCGATAGTGATACCTTTTAATTTGAGATACTGCAGGATCTTTACAAGCTGTGAAGTGCTCAGATCAGATTCATCGAAATGCTCACGAATCTGCTGCTGGGAGAGCTGTTTGCCGTTCTCCTCTGCGATGGTGCAGATTTCATTGAGCTTCTGCTGAAATAACTTTATATCCATAAAAACATCTCCTTAATTTTCCAGATTTTCTTCTTGACTTTATTATCAGGATTATGATACCATAAGCAAGTCGCAAATGACAGGAAAACCTTTGAATAGACGGAAAAAACGTGAAAAAAAGTTTTTTTAAAAAAATTCAAAAAAGGTGTTGACATTTGTAAAAAGCTATAATATAATATCACTTGTCGTCAGGCAAGAGAGAAAAGCAACAGCGACAAAAACTTAATAAAGACCATAAGTAAATGGTATATCGGGGTGTGGCTCAGTTTGGCTAGAGCGCCTGGTTTGGGACCAGGAGGCCGCAGGTTCGAATCCTGTCACCCCGACTGCTGTAAACTTATTACCGCAAGCATGCGGGTGTAGTTCAATGGTAGAACACCAGCCTTCCAAGCTGGATACGTGGGTTCGATTCCCATCACCCGCTTCTCTGAAAAGAGAGCATGTGTCTGTAGCTCAGCTGGATAGAGCAACGGCCTTCTAAGCCGTGGGTCGGGGGTTCGAATCCCTTCAGGCACGTTGTGGTGGGTATAGCGCAGTTGGTTAGCGCGCCAGATTGTGGCTCTGGAGGCCCAGGGTTCGAATCCCTGTATCCACCCTTCGCCCATTGGGCTATCGCCAAGCGGTAAGGCACAGCACTTTGACTGCTGCATTCGCTGGTTCGAATCCAGCTAGCCCAGTCCTTTTTTATGGGGTATTAGCTCAGTCGGTAGAGCACTTGACTTTTAATCAAGTTGTCCGGGGTTCGAATCCCCGATGCCTCATTAGCGGAAAGCATTTGCTTTCCGTTATTTTTTTATCATCAGACAGGATGATAATATAATTGAATATGCGGATATGGCGGAATTGGCAGACGCGCTGGTTTTAGGTACCAGTGGGCAACCGTGCAGGTTCAAGTCCTGTTATCCGCATCAGATAATGATAATCCGAACCCGGTTCCAATCGGGGACGGCTTCGGATTTTTAGTATATCTTAAGTGCTAAAGCAAAATCGGCGGTATCATGAGTGATGCCGCCGATTTTGTTACTCAAAAATAAGAGTGGATTTTTATGAAAAGCTCCGCTATAATACAAGATATAGGCAGGAGGTAATGTATGAGTACTATAATTGGTGAAGTATCAATACCTGCTGACGATCAAGGATTTGTTTTAATGCAATGTCCTCTATGCGGGGAATTTTTTAAAATAAAACCAGGGGATTATCACGCAGAAGATGTTATTGAAATATGGTGTCCAAGTTGTGGTCTAAAAGCGGAAAATTATTTTACCGATGATGTGATAGAGCTTGCGTTGAAAAAGACAAAGAATTACGCAAATGATCTAATATATAACGAGATGAAAAAGTGGGAGAAGAAATTCCAAGGCTCATTTATCTCGTTCAAGGCAGGTAAAAAGCCACAGCATGAAGAAGAATATCCTATTAACTATAAATGAGCAAATATCGAATTTTGCACAAACTTATCCCACAAACTTAAAAGCTTCTTCGAATGAGGCGCTGCTTT
>NZ_WQQE01000048.1:0-238 GCF_018785655.1 Blautia sp. MCC269
GCAGTACAGAGAAAGAAACATGAGATGGAGCTATGATATAACCGGCAGCTTTACCGCTACCAGTATTTTTATGGAGGGAGCATTTGAATGTATTTGAAGCGGTGAAACAGTCTGTTACCACCCGGCAGGCTGCTTCATTCTATGGAATCCGGGTGGGGAGAAACGGCATGGTCTGCTGTCCATTCCACAATGACCGCACGCCCAGCATGAAAGTGGACAGCCGCTTTTACTGCTTCGG
>NZ_WQQE01000049.1:0-362 GCF_018785655.1 Blautia sp. MCC269
GCTTTCTTTGAATGGATGGCAAAAGGCTCCGAAACCGTACCGGGAAGCGACAAATAAGCGTGAGGTATCATTCCCTGACTGCAATACTGCCGTACTTTCCAAAGGGGCATACAGAGGGAAAAAACCTTAAAAATAATACCGAGACGCTACACCAAAACAGCCTATCTGCGTACATCAGATAGAAACGGAGAAAGGAGCCGGTTATGGCAAGAATGAGTAACAAGCGACGGCTGGAATGGTCTTTCTTCTTAAATGACCGCAGCCGTATCACTTACAACGAATTGTGCCGGAAATGCCAGCACGAATGTAAACAGAGCTTCCGGGCGGTTGTGGTTGACTGCCCGAAGTATCTTTCCAAGCGT
>NZ_WQQE01000050.1:0-100237 GCF_018785655.1 Blautia sp. MCC269
TGACGATAGGCTACTGCTAATGGAATAACAGGTTCGGTCAGCGCCGAACAGTTTAATTACGCGACCTCGTGTCGCGCATAGGCCAGCGGATTGTAGTGCATGGATTTTGAAAAGTCGATACTGTTGAACACCCGCACCCTGTATTTCTCCCGTTGCAGAAACCGCCCGCACTGGTCGAGGGTGCCGCCCTTCGGGTCTACCACCACATACGAGGAATGGGCTTGAAGGAGCTGCGGGGTCAGCCAGAACCTTGTCTTTCCCGAGCCGGACGAGCCGATGACACAGGCGTTTAGGTTCCGGGCATTGGCGGGTATCTTCGGACGGGTGTTCATGGTAAGGAACTCCGTCCCGGTCAGAATGACATTGTTCTGAAATTTTGGGTCAACAAACGGCTTTATATCCTCCTTTGTTCCAAAGCGGGCGGTGCCGTATTCCGCATCTCGCCGGAATTTTTTCGCCTGCCTGATCTTTGACTGTATCAGCAGATACACCCCAGCCGCACCGGCAAGGCCCACCAGCAGGTCAATACCTCCCAGCCCCGGCCAGTAGGTTTCAAAGGCTTTGGGGAAGGTATCGAGCATCCCCATGAGCTTTGTCCCGAAGTCTGTGCCGGGGGCGATCCGGTAGGCCGTCCCGATTTTGGAGAAGAACCAGAACACAAAGAGGTACGGCAGGTTTGGGAGTACATATTTTCTGATTTTGTCACTCAACGTCCGTCCTTCACCGCCTCTCTGGTTCGCTGCTTTTCCTTTGCCTGTGTCCTGATCTGCTCCGTGAATTTCCGAAGCTGGCCGAGGATGGAAGCCTTGTCCTGCTCTTTATTCAGCACCTTTGAGCTGTACTTCTGGAAGGCCGCCGTGATAGCGTCCGCCTGATTGGCTTTGAAAAACAGCAGGTAATGACCGGGGC
The DNA here is from genome assembly GCF_018785655.1 of Blautia sp. MCC269. Classification (NCBI taxonomy): domain Bacteria; kingdom Bacillati; phylum Bacillota; class Clostridia; order Lachnospirales; family Lachnospiraceae; genus Blautia; species Blautia sp. MCC269. The sequence goes on from NZ_WQQE01000050.1 coordinate 910, forward strand.
TCACTTTATGGAAAGCGTAGTCCACATGGAACTCCTTCGCGATCCGGTCAAAATCCTTTGGAGCTCCCACATAGGGCATGGCACTTTTGCCGCCATAGTGGTTCATCAGCTTTTTCACGCTCTGGCGTCCCTGCGGGGTCAGCGCCTTCCGGTGGTGCTTTTGCAGCGCCCGAACCACCTTGCCAAGAGCGGCAGCCAGCACTTTTCCTGTGAGCTTCGTTGTCCTGATCGAAAGGGCAACCGTTTTTTGGTTTACTTCTTCCTGCATAAAACCTCCTTTCCGTCGGGGTTCCCGCTATCCGGGAGGCCCCCGTACAGTCTCGGGGAACAGAAAACCTCGGGCCAATGTGGCCCGAGGCTTACCGCTCGGCATCCCTGCCGGACGGAGCTTTCTTTTCCGGCTCCGTCTGGACTTTTTCGCCCTGTTCCCGCATGGTTTGCAAGATAGAGGGCTTCTTTTGAAGCTGGGAGGGCTTTTCGCTGGACAGCGGCTTGATACATTCCAAGCGGTCAGCCGCCCGGATGGCGTTGTCCGTGAGCTGCCTCTGCCATGCGCCCACGCTGGGAGCCCAGCGGAAACCGTTGCTTTTCAGCTCGGCCCGGGTGTCCGCGTCAGGCTTTCCGTCAAAGAACACCTGCAAGCGGTTGTCCTCCCGGTTCATTTCCACACGGCCCCCATCGAACTCCCAGCCGGAAAATTCCTGCTGTGCCTGTTTGGAAAGCTGTTCGATACGGGCCTTTACCCGGCGGATTTCCGCATTGTTGTTGGTAAGCTGGTAGCTTTCAAAGGGCCTCGGATCGCTCCGCCAGCTTGACGCCATGCTTGCTTTCAGCTTTTCGATCTGATCCGGCGACAGCAGCGCACAGCCGTCCAGCTTGCCATGCTTGCGGTAATAGGCGTTGACCTCCTTCATAATGAGCTGGGAGCGTTCCAGCCCGTCCAGCTTCTTCTGGAGCTTTTCAATCGCTGCCGGGTCATCGGCGCTGATCCCGCCCATGCCGGTACTGCGTATCTTATCCAGCAGCCCTTGAATATACCGCCATTCCTCCATGTTGCTGTCCCGGGCCCGGTTCTGTTTTTCCTTCTTTCCCACCGGGAAATTGGCAGGTCCGGCGATCATCACAGAGGGAACCCTCGCGTCAATGGCAAAGCCCTGGTTCATGTTTTCGGCCAGCTTGCGGGCGTAGGTGTCTAACAGATGGTCAATCTTCTCATGGTACATGGGGTCCACCCGGGATTTCTGCTTTTCCGCTATGGCGGCGGCCTTGTCCACCATTGCCCGGTATTCCGCCGTTGCGCTCCCTTCATTGTAGTCGGAAAAGCTGTTCATTTCCTTTGCCCGGCGGGCGGCTCCTTCATTGATAGGGTAATAGTTGATGGTATGCACCTCCTTCATGCTTCGGGCCATGCTGGCCCGAAGTCTTACCGTTCTTCATGGGAAGGCCCCGCCTTGTCCTTCTTCGGAGTGGGCGGGGCTTCTTGAAACCGTTTGAGTGCAGCGAGAATGGAGTGGACAGGTTCGGCCTTTTCAGGATAGGCAAATATCCGGTGTTCCGGCGGAATGTCCTGCGGCCCGTGGTAATACTCCTTGAAGCCCTCCGGGACTGCCGACACATACCCACCGGGAGCGAATACGCCGCCCTCGTTGATACGCACATCCCGCCCGTATGCTTCATAATCGAAGTAGTTCTGAATGTGCTCCGGTATGTCGATAGTCCCAAGCTCGTCGGCGTAAAGACGGCCCAGCCCTTCATCATCGGAAATATCCGGGTAAAAGCGGTAAAGGTCAAGGTTCTGCGTCAGGTTTATCAAATCCTTCACGCTCCTTGTGTGGTTTCCTAAGACAAGAGCGGCTTCAAAGGTTTCCAGTCCGCCCTTATCCCGTACTTCCAGCAGGGCGTGGCCCAGCTCGTTCAGCTCGTCGATGTTCTCACATTCGTAGAGATGATCGTAGAGCCCCAGCACATCACTGTCAAAGCTGGTAAAGAACACTTCGCTGTACCGTTTCCCGTCTATCCCGATTTTGGCAAGGGCGGCCTGCAACTCCTGTGTCGTCATGGGGAAATGTACCGTTGTCCCTACCTCGATCCCCATTAAGGGGTACAGGGCTGTATTGGTTATATAGGCTTCAAACATAGGCTTATTCCTCCTTTCCGGCCCGGTCAGCCAGCACCTCATAGATCCCGGCCATAATGTAATCGGCACAAGGGAGGGCAATCGCATTTCCCAGCGCCTTGTAGCGTTGCAGAGGCCGGATCTCCATGTCGTCCGCCCCGTACTTTGTCCAGCCCTCTGGCAGCCCCATCAGCCGTTCACTTTCTGTTTCCGTCAGAAAACGGATACAGCCGCCCTCCGGGTCGCCCTCATACCAGAAGGCAAAGGGCGTTACATCACTGGCTAAAAGAGTGGGAAAAGGGTCAGTTGGTAATCCGAAGCTGTTTCGGAAGGCCGTTTCTTCCTGCCTTTTTGCCGCTCCCCGCATACGGAAGCACTGAAAGGGGTGGATGACTGGTATCTGCCGCCCTGTTTTAAAAGAAGCTGTTCGATCTCTTTCGGCGGCGGCCCGCCCGCCCTCTCCGCAAGGCGGAGGAAGTGGGAGCATTGGACGGGGCTTAAATAGTATGTCTGCGGCACGTCTGCCTCCAAAATCCGCCACGACGAAAATCCGCTGCCTTCGTGCCAGCCTTCGGGAGCCTGCCCAATACTGGGCGTCCATGAGTCGCCAGCACACATCAGGCGTTCCCCCTCGCACCATTCCGGCGTTTCCCCATCTTCCCGAAGGAGGCATTGGAACTTCGGTGTCCGAGAAGGCGGATAAGACGGCTCTAAAGTCCATCCGGTCATTTGTAGAAAACGCTCCCATGACGTTTTCCCAAACAGCGATAGCTGGATATAGGTTATCAGTAGCATCCCTCATTTCCTGTATGATACGAAACGCCTGATAGAACAGGCTTGATTTTGCCCCGGCAAGGCCGGAGCGGTTGCCGATCAGAGAAAGGTTCTGACAGGGGGAACCGAAGGTAATTACATGAACCGGCGGGATTTTCCCGCCGTCCACCTTCGTAATATCCCCCAAATGCACCATGTCGGGAAAGTGCCTTTTGGTTATGGAGATGGGCGCTTTTTCAATCTCACTGGCCCATACCGGACGGATACCGCACCGGGAAGCAGCCAGAGGGAACACGCCAATTCCGTCGAAAAGGCTTCCCAGCTTAATGTCCGGCATGGCCCGGGGTGCCGTGTCCCTTCACGGCAAGCACCCCTTCCAGTGTGGTCGCCGCAATGCCCAGCCGCCCGGCAACCGCAATATCATTTTTTACATCCTCGTCCACAGCGCTGCCGCAGACAATCAGGATGTGGGAGCGCCGCAGCATATCCCGGCGCATATCAATCCCAGCCTTGTGTTCCTCGGGAACGCTGTCATTCAAAAACAGCGGCAGATACAAGAGCGGGCAGATCGGGGAAAAGCCCGCCTCATAAGCAAGACGGCAGTAGTGGGCCGCCAGCTCCATATCAACATCCGGCTCGCCGCTCCATGCGGCGGTCAGGTATGCTAAAGGTCGTTTCATTGGTTGAGCCTCCATTTCTGTTTTGGTTTAGGGAAAAGCAAGAGTTCGCCCAACCCCTCCGCCCCTTCCCCCGGGAAGGGGAACGGCTCTGGAGAATTTATATCCCCGTCGCTTGACCGGGAAAAAGCATAACCGGGAGAAATCCGTCAAGGGTGCCTCTGGCACCGCCTGCGGCGGCGCTGCCCTTGACTGATTTTCCCGGCTATGCTACGGAATAACTGGCGACGGGGAATAATTTATATCTCCAGAGCTTCGGGGCGCGGGGCAGAGCCCCGCAATCCTCGGGCCATGCTGACCCGAAGTTTGGGCTTACTTTTCCTGTTCGGTTTTCTTCTCCGGCTTTTCATGTTCCTTCTGCTGACCCTTCCAGTCGTCCAGCAGCTTGATGATCTGGTCCTTCATTTCCCTCGGCGTAGTTTCCTTGCCGAAATACTTGCTCAGTTCCGCACCTGTCAAAATCACTTTGTCTACCTCCTTTTTGTCCTCCATCATAATGCCGTCGATCACATCCCCGTTGAGCAGCTTCTTTTCGTCCAGCTCACGCATACGCTTTGCCTGCGCCTGTGAAGGCGAGGACTGCTGGCTGTCAATGGCGACGGCGATATAGTTCTGGTTCTTCTTGCCGATATAGGAAAGCTCCACCGCCGTAGTAAAGCCCAGCTTTTTTTCATCCATCAGCTTCATCAGGTCGGGAACCAGCTCATTGAGCCGGATATACCGCTGCACCTGCTTGACCGCCATCTTATTGCGCTCGGCCACGATCTCGTTGGAGCGTTTGCCAGCGTCCTTCGGGTCAATCTGGCCCGAAGTGCGGGAGCCCTGGTGCTTGATAGCTTCAAGCTGCATTTTCAAGGCTTTGGCCCGCTCACTGGGGAGGATTTCTTCACGCTGGTTCAGATTGTCCTCGACCATCTGGGTGATGGCTTCATCATCCGTCAGGTTTCGGACGATACAGGGCATATCCGCATATCCGGCAAGCTCGCTGGCTTTCTGGCGGCGGTGGCCGGACACGATCTCATAGCCGCCATCCTCACGGGGACGGACGATAGCGGGCTGGGTCACGCCCTTGTCTTTGACGCTGGACACCATAGCCCGCATTTCTTCATCATCCCGAACCTCAAAGGGATGGTTCTTGAAGGCGTGAAGCTCGTTCAGCTTGATATAGACGATCTGTTCCTTGCCCCGGCGTGGTGCATCCTTCGGTTTTTCGGGTTCCTTCGGAGCGGGAGCAGCCTGTACCGTTGGAGCCGTTTTTTTCTCCGGTTCCTTTTTGACCGCATTTTCCGGTTTCTGTGCGGGAGCTTTGGGCTTCGGGGTTGCGGCCTTGTCCTTATCTGCTTTCGGGGGACGGCCCCGGCGCTTCGGCTGTTCCGGCTCTTTGGGTTTTTCCTCCGCTTTCTTCGGAGCCTCCGGCTGCTTTTCCGTTTTTGCCGGGGCAGGCTTTTCCCCGCTGGGAGCTGCCGACCGTTCCTCGACCTTCTTTTCCTTCATAATTTCAGCGAAGTTATAGACGGAAACCTGCGGGTTCTTTACCTCTGGTTCCGTCTTTTTTTCCGGCTCCGGAGAAACGGAAACCTTCTCCGGCTCTTTTGGGGGAGCGGGAGGCGTTTCCTTGCCCGGCCCGCTATCCGTTACCGGCTGTTCCGGCGTTTTTGTGGTTTTATCATCTGCCATAAGCATTTACCTCCTGTTTTTTGGCATGAAAAAAGAGGCTCAACTTTTCAGTCAAGCCCCCGTGGGAAGTTCCTCCTTTCTCCGCCATGATACAAAAATACCGCCCGTAGTCTCGTTTGGGCGGTACTTTGTGTAAGATTGGCAGTCCATTATTAAGTTTTTTATTATGTTCCCTTTGTACACCGTTGCAAAACAAACCAAAAACACAAAGAATACTTTTCACCTAAAGAAAGTTGTGCTATGATAATCAGGCGGAGTAATTCTCCATGAAAAATATTACAGACAGATACCACATATCTGAATATATAAAATACAAAAGAAAAAGCAGCCATACAGCTGCGAAAAGGAGAAGGAAAGATGTCTAAAAAAATCGAGCGAAATGATCCCTGCTGGTGCGGAAGCGGAAAAAAATATAAAAAATGCCATGAAGCATTTGATGAAAAAATGGAACTCATGAAAAAGAAAGGATATGCAGTTCTTGACCATGATCTGATCAAGACACCTGCACAGATCGAGAAGATCAAAGAGAGCTGCAAGATCAATATCGCAGTTCTTGACTATGTTGCAGAGCATATTGGACCAGGCGTGACCACACAGCAGATCGATGACTGGGTACATGAGGAAACCGTACGCCATGGAGGAATTCCGGCACCACTTAATTATGAAGGTTTTCCAAAAAGCGTATGCACATCGATCAATGAGGTAGTATGCCATGGAATTCCAGATGAAGAGATTGTTTTAAAAGAGGGAGATATCGTCAATGTAGATGTATCTACCATCTATCAGGGATATTTTTCCGATTCCTCCCGTATGTTCTGTATCGGAAAGGTAAGTCCGGAGAAGGAGAAACTCGTCCGTGTGACAAAGGAATGCGTAGAGCTTGGCCTCGAGCAGGTAAAACCATGGACACCGATCGGAAATATGGGAAGTGCTGTGCACAAACATGCAGTGGAAAACGGTTACACCGTTGTCAGAGAAATTGGCGGACATGGTGTAGGCCTTGAGTTCCACGAAGATCCATGGGTAAGTTACACTTCCAAAGAAGATACAGGCGTACTCATGGTTCCGGGAATGATCTTTACCATTGAGCCAATGGTTAATATGGGATCTGACGAAATTTATACAGATGAGATTGATGACTGGACAGTGCGGACAGAAGATGGCCTGCCGTCTGCACAGTGGGAGATCATGGTACTTGTCACAGAAACAGGACACGAAGTACTTTGCTGGTAATTACTCATAGGTAAAAACACTCGAAAATCCGGGAAAAAAGTTCTTGCAATAGGAAGTTATCTAGTGTATAATCACTTATGTTGTGAAAAAAGATGGTCCTCTGTTACCACATGTGTATTAAGAACATCCAGTATAATTAAGGAGAGAAAGACATGAACGAAATTATTAAGAACATTGAGTCCGCTCAGCTGAAAGCTGAAGTACCGCAGTTCCGCGTAGGAGACACAGTAAGAGTACACGCACTGATCAAAGAGGGAACACGTGAGCGTGTTCAGATCTTCGAGGGTACAGTACTTAAGAGACAGGGCGGAAGCACAAGAGAGACTTTCACAGTAAGAAAGAGCTCCAACGGTGTTGGCGTTGAGAAGACATGGCCACTTCATTCCCCACATGTAGTTAAGGTTGAGGTTATCCGTCATGGTAAAGTACGTCGTGCGAAACTGAACTACCTGAGAGACCGCGTAGGTAAAGCAGCTAAGGTTAAAGAGCTTGTAAAATAATTTCATAAGTAAAGAGGCAGGGACAATAACATTTGCTATTGTCCCTCTTTTTACATCAGTGCGTATGCGTGTAAAAACACATACAGGGGATAGAATATGGGATTAAATAAGAAGATAAAGATTGATGATCTGAAGGATAACAGAGCTGTTTCCGAAGCCAGGGAGAAGCTTCGGGATAACAGGACAAGAGGAATCGTGAAGTGGGTATTTGAGATTATTGTAACTCTGGTTTTTGCTGTGCTAGTTGCGATTTCCGCATTTCAGACCGTGACGCTGCAGGAAAGCGCCATGGAACCCACATATTCTGTAGGTGAAAAATTTTTTGTAAACAGAGCTTTATACAAGTTCAGTTCTCCAAAACGTGGAGATGTGATCGTTTTTAAAACAAGTGCCAGTGACTCGGCAGCCCTGCATATCCGACGTGTAATCGGACTTCCGGGAGAAACTGTTCAGGTTAAAGACGGACAGGTTTATATCAATGGTAAAGTTTATGAAGAAAACGGAGCTTATCAGGATATGACAGATGGAGGACTTGCAGACAGTGCCGTAACACTGGAAAGTGGAGAATATTTTGTCCTGGGTGATAACCGTAACAACAGTGAGGACAGCCGCTTCAGCGATATCGGAAATATTAACAAGAAATACATCGTTGGAAAAATATGGTTTACAGTTTCTCCAAAAAATAAAATAGGATTTATAAAATAGAGCAAAGTACAGATAAATGAGGTGAATTATGAACGTACAGTGGTATCCAGGCCATATGACGAAGGCGAAACGCCAGATGCAGGAAGATATCAAGCTGATCGATCTGATCATTGAGCTTGTAGACGCAAGAGTTCCGCTTTCCAGCCGTAATCCGGATATTGATGAACTTGGAAAAAACAAGGCACGTATGATCCTTCTCAACAAGGCAGACCTTGCCGATGAGAGACAGAACCGTGCCTGGATGGAATATTTTAAAGAAAAAGGAATCTATGCGGTAAGTATTGATTCCCGCAATAAAGGCTCCATGAAGGCTGTTTCTGCGGCAATCACGGAAGCCTGTAAGGAAAAGACAGAGCGTGACCGCAGACGAGGAATCAAGAACCGTCCGGTACGCGCCATGGTGGCAGGAATCCCGAATGTTGGAAAATCAACATTTATCAATACCTTTGCAGGAAAAGCCTGCGCCAAGACCGGCAATAAACCGGGAGTTACAAAAGGTAAACAGTGGATCCGCCTGAATAAAAGCGTAGAGCTTCTGGATACACCAGGAATTCTCTGGCCAAAGTTTGAAGATCAGGAAGTGGGAATGCGTCTTGCCTATATCGGCTCTATCAAAGATGACATTCTGAATATCGAAGAACTTGCTCTTGGGCTCATCGGATATCTGCAGGAGTTTTACCCGGCAGCACTGAAAGAGAGATACAATGTGGAAGAAGGACAGAAGCCGCTGGATATCCTCACTGCAGTTGCAAAGGCAAGAGGCTGCCTGAAAAAGGGAGAAGAGCTTGATTATGAGAAGGCATCCCGTCTTTTATTGGAAGAATTCCGTTCCGGAAAACTTGGAAAGGTAACATTGGAATTCCCGAAAGAAACAGAGGAAGCATAATGGAAACAATGAAAGATATCAAGGCGCAGTTTGCGTCAGCGAAGGAGGGCGAATACAACGCCCTTTTTCAGCATTATGAAAACGATGAGAGAAGCGGTGTACAGAAATTGATCCAGCAGTACCGCAAAAAACTTCAGGCGCTGGAAAATGAACGTGCGCGCACAGAGATCATGAAGGAATATGAACATAAGTATGAACACCTGGGATATCTCTGTGGGATCGATGAAGTGGGAAGAGGCCCCCTTGCCGGCCCGGTAGTAGCCTGTGCGGTGATCCTTCCGAAAGACTGCGATATTTTATGGCTCAATGATTCCAAGAAACTTACAGCCAAAAAGAGAGAAGAGCTCTATGATGTGATCATGGAAGGGGCAGTTTCCGTTGGGATCGGAATGGCAAGTCCGGAGAGAATTGATGAGATCAATATCCTGCAGGCAACTTATGAGGCAATGCGCCAGGCGGTAAGTAAACTTTCTGTGCAGCCGCAGCTGCTTTTAAATGATGCGGTTACCATACCGGGGATCCAGATCCCGCAGGTACCCATTATCAAAGGTGACGCAAAAAGTGTATCCATTGCAGCGGCAAGCATTGTGGCGAAGGTGACCAGAGACCGGATGATGGAAGAATATGACAAGGTTCTTCCGGAGTATGGATTTGCCTCCAACAAAGGCTATGGGTCTGCAGCACATATTGAAGCATTGAAGAAATACGGGCCAAGTCCGATACACAGAAAAACGTTTATCACACATTTTGTATAAAAAATAAGATACGAAAGATACCGACATCAAAAACAGAAAGGTTTTGTTTTTCTGAAAGAAAATAGAAGACAGAAGGGCAGCTATTATGAGGGAATTGCTGCATCATTCCTGGAAGAAAAAGGACTGAAGATCAGGGAAAGAAATTTTCGCTGCCGAAGTGGTGAGATCGATCTCATTGGACGGGATGGAAGATATCTGGTATTTATTGAAGTGAAATACAGAAAGAACGGAAAAAGTGGAAGTTCTTTTTCAGCGGTAGGGAGAGAAAAACAGCGGATCATCAGCAGAGTGGCAATGTTTTACCTGATTGCACATGGATACCGGGAGTTGCCTCCCTGCCGTTTTGACGTAGTGGGTATTGATGGAAAAGAGATTCACTGGATAAAAAATGCTTTTGATTTTTGCAGATGAAAGGGCTGGTTACATAAGATGAAAATAAAATGGTATAAAGATAAGCAGTTAATGAATGTAAATCAGAAAAGCGGAGTTACGTGGCTGACGTATCCTGCTTTTGAGAAAATTCCCGGGATCGTACATGGTTTCAGTACCCGTCTGGGCGGAGTGAGTCAGGGGATTTATGAATCCATGAACTTAAGCTTTACAAGAGGAGATAACGAGGATGCAGTGCGGGAAAATTACCGCAGACTTTCGGATGCTATGGGATTTTCCATGGAAGATATCGTAACTTCAGATCAGACACATACCACCAATGTACGTGTGGTCACGGAAGAAGATAGTGGAAATGGAATCACGAAACCGAGGCCTTATACAGATGTGGATGGAATGATTACCAATGTACCTGGACTGGTTTTGGCGACCTTTTATGCGGACTGTGTACCACTTTTCTTTGTAGATCCGGTACATAAAGCGATAGGACTCTCCCATTCCGGGTGGAGAGGTACGGTAGGAAAGATCGGTAAAGTGACGGTGGAAAAAATGGCTGAGGAATTTCAGACAGACCCTTCAGAACTTTACGCAGCCATCGGTCCGTCTATCTGTCAGGACTGTTATGAAGTCAGTGAAGATGTGATCGATCAGTTTAAAGAAGCATTTGAAGAAAAATACTGGGATGTACTTTTTTATGAGAAACCAGATGGAAAATATCAGCTGAATCTCTGGGAGGCAAACCGAAGAATCTTTCTGGATGCAGGCATAAAAGAAGAGCGGATTTCCATGCCGGGCATCTGCACCTGCTGTAATCCGCTCTTTCTTTATTCACACAGGGCTTCTCACGGAAAACGTGGAAACCTGGGAGCATTTCTTACTGTTCGTTGACTTTTTTCATGAGATCCATGATCTTTTCGTTGCTGGAACGAACTTTCTCGACAGATACATCATGGTTGATGATATCGATGATACTTGCAAGATATTTGCTCATATTTGCCTCGATATAGTATGGACGGTCGAGAAGCTCAGGAATACGATAGTTAAGGTTGGTTGTGATAACTCTGTCAAGCCAGCCTTTTTCGTAATATTCGTCAAATTTAGCTACGCCGTCTGTAAACAGACCGTAGGTTGTGCAGACGAATACACGTCCGGCTTTACGCTCTTTCAGCTGACGGGCAACATCCAGCATACTTTCTCCGGAGGAGATCATATCGTCGATGATGACAACATCTTTACCCTCTACGGAATCTCCAAGGAACTCATGGGCAACGATCGGGTTCTTGCCATTGACAACGGTGGAGTAATCACGGCGTTTGTAGAACATACCCATATCAACTCCAAGGATATTGGAGAAATATACAGCACGTGACATAGCGCCTTCATCCGGGCTGATGATCATGAGGTGATCATTATCGAGTTTGAAATCCGGGACATTTTTGACCAGTGCTTTCAGGAACTGGTATGTCGGGAAAAAGTTATCAAAACCTTTCAGTGGAATAGAGTTCTGCACACGTGGATCATGAGCATCAAAAGTAATGATGTTGGAAACGCCCATTGCGCTTAACTCGCGAAGTGCAAGTGCACAGTCGAGAGATTCTCTCTTGGTACGTCTGTGCTGACGTCCCTCGTAAAGGAATGGCATGATAACGTTGATACGGTGTGCTTTACCGGTGGCTGCGGAGATAATTCTCTTCAGATCCTGGTAATGGTCATCCGGAGACATGTGGTTCTCATGACCGCATACGCTGTAAGTAAGGCTGTAATTGGTCACATCTACCATGATATAAAGGTCTGTTCCGCGGACGGATTCTTTGATGTAACCTTTACCTTCACCGGTTCCGAAACGCGGGCATTCGCAGTCTACAAGGAAAGATTTCTCTGCATAGCCCTGTGGGATAATGGTGGATTTCTTGGCTGCTACAAGTTCTTTACGGAATTTAACCAGCTTTTTGTCAACCTCCTCGGCCAGTTCGCGGCATCCGGCAAGTGCGGCGATTCGGATCGGGGCAACAGGCATAGACTTTTCCAGCAATTCTATGTTTGGCATAATATTCCTCCTAAGTGTATGTCATTAAAAATTCTCAGTCTATTTATAACATCAGACCCACGTGTCAGTCAAGGTGTTTTCTCAAAGTGTTGATTTTTAAGAGCAAAGTTGTTATTATATACGGGATAGAAAAGGGAGATAATGATGAAATTAAGAAAGCATATGATTTCCAGGGTGCTGCCCGACAGTATTGCCGAGGAGCTGGGGCTGGAACCGGGGGACAGACTTGTGTCTGTAAACGGTCAGCCTGTGGAGGATGTCTTCGATTACCGGTATCTCATGAATGAAGAGCTTGTGGTGCTTCTGGTAGAGAAGCCCGATGGCGAAGAGTGGGAGCTGGAGGTAGAGAAGGAATATGAGGAAGACCTTGGAATAGAATTTGAGAACGGGGGACTGATGGATGACTATCGTTCCTGTTCAAATAAGTGCATGTTCTGTTTTATTGATCAGATGCCGCCGGATATGCGTGAGACGCTGTATTTTAAGGATGACGATTCCAGGCTTTCCTTTCTTCAGGGAAATTATGTGACGCTTACCAATATGAGCGAGAAGGATATTGAGCGAGTGATCCGCTATCATCTGGAACCGATCAATATTTCATTCCAGGCAATGAATCCGGAACTCCGGTGCAAAATGCTGCATAACCGCTTTGCAGGAAAGGCCCTGGAGAAGGTGGATATGCTGTATAACGCAGGGATCACCATGAACGGACAGATCGTACTGTGTAAAGGTGTTAATGACGGGGATGAGCTGGAATACAGCCTTGAGAAGCTTTCGGCCTATGCTCCGGTTCTTCAGAGTGTTTCTGTTGTGCCGGTGGGACTTACCAAATACAGAAAAGGTCTCTATCCTCTGGAACCTTTTAATAAAGAAGATGCAGAAAAAGTTCTGAGTCAGATCGAACGCTGGCAGAAGATCATGGTGGAGAAGTACGGGATTCATTTTATCCATGCTTCGGATGAGTGGTATATTCTGGCAGGCAGGGAGCTTCCCTGTGAGGAGGAATACGACGGATATCTGCAGCTTGAAAATGGCGTGGGAATGTTAAGACTTCTGGAAACCGAAGTAAAAGAAACACTTAAGGAACTTACCGGTGATGACCGTAAGGTGACAGGCAGGATCGCCACAGGAAAACTGGCGGCGCCTTTTATTGCCCGCTATATAGAAGAAATCAAGAAAAAATTTCCCAATGTGCAGATTCCGGTCACAACCATCGAGAATCGCTTTTTCGGCGAAAAGATCACGGTGTCCGGTCTGATTACTGGTCAGGATCTGAAAGAACAGCTTTCCGGCCTTGATCTGGGAGAAAAACTTCTGATCCCGTGCAGTATGCTGAAAGGTGATGAGGAGATCTTTTTGGATGATATGACACTTAAAGAACTTTCTGAGGCACTGAAAACAGAAATTGTAATTGTAGACACAGGAGGACGTGATCTGGTAGAGGCTGTGATCAATCCTCCGAAACATAAACCAACAAGAAGGAGACAAATTTATGAGCAAACCAGTAGTAGCGATAGTGGGAAGGCCTAATGTAGGCAAATCCACTCTGTTTAACGCTCTGGCAGGTGATAATATTTCCATAGTAAAGGATACACCAGGAGTAACCCGTGACAGAATTTATGCAGATGTCACATGGCTTGACCGGACATTTACCCTGATCGATACAGGCGGAATTGAGCCGGACAGTAGCGACATCATTCTTTCCAGAATGAGAGAGCAGGCGCAGATTGCCATTGACACGGCAGATGTGATTATTTTTATCACAGATGTCCGCCAGGGCCTTGTGGATTCTGACGCCAAGGTGGCAGATATGCTCCGCCGCAGCGGCAAGCCGGTACGCCTTGTAGTCAACAAAGTGGATAGCCATCAGAAGTACATGATGGATGTATATGAATTTTATAATCTTGGAATCGGAGAACCGATCCCAATTTCCGCAGCCAACAGACAGGGTCTTGGAGATATGCTGGATGAGGTAATCAAAGAGTTCCCAGATAAGAGCGAGGAGGAAGATCAGGACGATATCCCGAAGATCGCCATTGTAGGAAAGCCGAACGTTGGAAAATCTTCTCTGATCAACAAACTTCTTGGTGAGGAGCGTGTGATCGTATCTAACATTGCGGGAACTACACGTGATGCCATTGATACCAAGGTTACCTGGAACAATAAGGACTATGTATTTATTGATACTGCAGGACTTCGCCGTAAAGGAAAAGTAAAAGAAGAGATCGAGCGCTACAGCGTTATCCGTACAGTAACAGCTGTAGAGCGTGCAGATGTGGTCGTAGTTGTGATTGATGCTTCCGAGGGAGTTACCGAGCAGGATGCCAAGATCGCGGGAATCGCCCATGACAGAGGAAAAGGTATCATTGTAGCTGTAAACAAATGGGATGCCATTGAGAAAAATGACAAGACCATCTACAAGCATACTGAGAAGATCCGTCAGATCCTTTCCTTTATGCCGTATGCACAGATTATTTTTATTTCTGCAAAAACAGGCCAGAGACTTCCGAAGCTCTTTGAGAATATCGATACAGTTATCGAGAATCAGACACTCCGTATCCAGACCGGTGTTCTCAATGAGATCCTTTCTGAGGCAGTTGCTCTCCAGCAGCCTCCGTCCGACCGTGGTAGAAGGCTGAAGATCTTCTACATGACACAGGTTGCGGTAAAACCGCCCACATTTGTAATTTTTGTCAACGATAAAGAACTGATGCATTTCTCCTATGTAAGATATCTGGAGAACAAGATCAGGGATGCCTTTGGATTCTCCGGAACTTCCCTGAAATTCATCATCCGCGAGCGCGGGGAAAAGGAATAAAAATATGGAACGTATTATTTGTCTTGTTATTGGTTATGTATGCGGACTTTTCCAGACAGGTTATATTATAGGAAAGCTTCACAAGACAGATATCAGAGAGCATGGAAGCGGAAATGCGGGAACGACCAACGCATTCCGCACTTTCGGAAAAAAGGCGGGAGCACTTACACTTCTGGGAGACTGCCTGAAGTGTGTGCTTGCCATTGTGATCGTGAGAATGATTTATGGGAACTCCATGAGCGGTATTCTCCCGCTTCTGACGCTTTATGCTGCTCTGGGCTGTATTCTGGGACATAATTTCCCAATTTCCATGGAATTTCGCGGTGGAAAAGGAATTGCAGCCTCTGTGGGCATGATCATTGCTTTTGACTGGCGGATTTTTATTGTATGTGCAGTTGTCTTTTTTGCACTGTTTTTTACAACACATTATGTATCTCTCTGTTCCCTCAGTGCCTATGCGGCAGCGTTTATCCTGGTCCTTGTTTTTGGACATATGGGAAAATACGGGATGGATCAGCCACATACTGTGGAACTCTATATTGTGATGGCGGTTCTTACAGCTATGGCTTTTTACAGGCACAGAGCCAATATTGGAAGGCTTCTTCATGGAACTGAGAATAAAGTATTCCTAAGCAGCAAGAATAAAAAATAAGAGGTAAAATTTATGGCGAAAATCAGCGTACTGGGTTCGGGGAGCTGGGGCATGGCCTTGGCACTCCTGTTGCATAATAACGGCCATGAAGTCCTTCTCTGGTCAGCAAGACCGGAGGATGCCCGGAAACTCCGGGAAAAAAGAGAAAATCCTGACCGGCTTCCAGGTGTACAGATTCCGGAAGACATTGAAATTCTGACGGATCTGGAACGGGCGATTAAAAGTGCTGATGTAACAGTGCTGGCAGTGGCTTCTCCGTACATTCGAAGTACGGCTCATAAAATGGCACCATTTATCAGGAAGGGTCAGAAGATTGTCAATGTTGCAAAAGGTATCGAAGAAAAAACACTGAAAACACTCAGTGACGTAATTGAGGAAGAAATTCCTGAGGGAGATGTGGCAGTTCTTTCAGGTCCAAGTCATGCGGAAGAAGTTGGAAAAGGAATTCCTACGACCTGCGTGGTCAGCGCACGTACAAGGGTGACTGCAGAATATCTTCAGAGTATTTTTATGAGTCCTGTATTCCGCGTGTATACAACGCCGGATATTCTGGGAGTAGAACTTGGGGGAGCACTTAAGAATGTGATTGCACTGGCAGCAGGTACCGCTGACGGATTGGGATATGGAGACAATACAAAAGCAGCTCTGATCACCAGGGGAATCACGGAGATTGCAAGGCTTGGAAAGAAAATGGGAGCACAGATGGAAACGTTTTACGGACTTTCCGGAATTGGTGATCTGATCGTAACCTGTGCGAGCGTACACAGCCGTAATCGAAAAGCCGGATATCTGATCGGTCAGGGATGTACAATGGAACAGGCTATGGATAAGGTACAGATGGTTGTAGAAGGTGTTTATTCCGCAAGAGCCGCAAGAGAACTTGCGGAGAAATATGAAGTGGAGATGCCTATCATAACGGAAGTGAACCGTGTACTTTTTGAGGGAAAATCTGCAGCAGAAGCGGTAATGGATCTGATGTTGCGTGACAAAAAAGTGGAAACACCGATGCTCCCCTGGGAAAATGTATGAGCCAGAAACATTCGCCCGCTTCAAACATATGAAATTCAGTTAAAAAAATAAAAAAGATATCTGCCAGAAGATTTTTTTAGGATCAGGCAGATATCTTTTTTATGTTATTATGAAAAAACTAAAACTGAATGTCACGGAGATCTTCCGGAACATGAGAAGTATGAAGATCTTCATTAAGCGTATCAATGATCGCCATGTCTTCATCTTCGATATTGAAATCAAAAATATTTCCATTGCTTCGGATACGTTCCGGATTGCTGGATTTTGGAATAACGGAAATTCCTTTCTGGATGGCCCAGCGAAGACCTATCTGTGCAGGAGTCCTTGCGTATTTGGTTCCCAGAACACACATGACATCATTGTCAAAATAGGCACCTCTTGCCAGAGGGGCATAAGCCTGTACCTGAATGCCAAAAGCCTTACAGTATTCGATCAGCTCGGATGGATAACACAGGGGATGACATTCAATCTGATTTACAGCCGGAATAATTCCGGAAATTTTACGGAGCTCTTCCAGATGCCGGATGTCAAAATTGCTGACACCAATACTTAAAGCACGTCCGGATTCCAGGATTTTTTCCAGTTCTTTCCAGGTGCTGAGGTAGCAGCCGGGAACTGGCCAGTGGATCAGGCAGAGATCAACATAACTGAGTTTCAGGCGGTCAAGACTGCGGGAAAAAGCACCCTGAACATCACCCAGGCGCTGAGCGGTGTTCCAGATCTTGCTGGTGATAAAAAGATCTTTTCGGGGAACTCCACATCTGGCAATGGCACGTCCCACACTTTCTTCGTTTTTGTAAACGGATGCAGTATCAATCATGCGGTAGCCTGCGGAGATTGCAGAAATGACAGCAGCCTCAGCCTGTACGTCGTCGGGCAACTTATATACACCAAGCCCCAGGAGGGGCATTTCTCTGTCGTTATTCAGAAAAACAGTCTCTCTCAAAATAATTCCTCCTTGTTTGTTCTGTTTCCCATGTTTTTGCTATTATAGCACAAAAATATGAAAGAATCACATCAAATATATTACAAAAGTGATAAAGCTTGATCCGGATTTCAAAGCTGCTATGAGCAATATTAGATGGTTTGGAAAAACTAACTTCGTTAAAATCGAAACAATCGGGTTAATTAACTGTCAAAGTTTTTGAAAAATCAGGAAAAATGGCGCATAATTTTGGATATTTTTTATAATAATTTTCTTGATAATAGAGGCGAAAAGATGTATAATGAATTTAATTGATAAATTCTTGTCATGAGCGTGTCCGCCCTGCGGATACAGGAAAGGGGTATTTATGCATTTAATCAAAGATGAGAATGGCAACCTTGTTCAGCATGGACATGCGGACAGCCACGAACATACACATGAGCACACTCACGAGGATGGAGTGACTCACAGCCATACACACAGTCATGCAGAAGGAGACAGTCACTGCCATACACACGGCGATGGCCACTGCGGTTCCTGTGAGTCCGGTGACTGCAAGAATGAGACTGTAGCACTTCTTACCTACATGTTGCAGCATAATGAGCATCATGCTGCAGAACTTGACCAGATGGCTGACAACCTTAAGAAACTTAATATGGATGCAGCTGCCAAGACAATCAAGGAAGCAGTATCCGATTTCCAGAAGGGTAATATGAGACTGGGACTTGCCCTTACCTTTGTTAAGGAAGAACTGAAATAAACTGACAGAATGATTTTGACAGCAGAGCGGAAGAACAGAAAAACGCTTATTTGGAGGAATTGATTATGTGTCTTGCAACTGTATATAAAGAAGAAGATAATTCAGTAATTTTTAAAAATGTAAGCCGCATTGATGTGGATGGAAATAAATTGATCCTTCGTGATATCATGGGAGATGAGCGCGTGGTAGAGGGCAGTATCCTCATGGTAGATCTGGCGAACAGTATCGTGAAACTGCAGTGTGACTAATATTACAGCAGTTTTATGGAAATGTGAACTGAGGGAATAACAGAGATCATTCCTATAAAAATATAATAACATTAAAACGTGGAGGGACGATCAATGAAATTATCTGAAGCAATGAGAGAAAAAATGCTGCTTTCCTTTGAACTTTTTCCACCAAAGACAGAAAAAGGTATGGCAAACCTGCCGGGAACCATTGAACATCTCATGAAGTATAGACCGGAGTATATTTCCTGTACATACGGTGCCGGCGGCGGAAATGTCGGTGCCAACAGGGAAGTATGCCAGATGATCAGGAATGCAGGAACCACTCCTGTAACACACTTCACAGTGATCAAGAATACAAAAGAAGGCATCAAAGAGCAACTGGAACAGTATCTGGCTGAAGGCGTAGACCATATGCTGGCACTTCGCGGAGATATTCCACTTGGTGAGACAACAACCTGCGGAGACTTCAATTATGCGACAGACCTTGTTAAATTTGTCCGTGATGAATTTGGCGATAAGTTCGAGATCGCAGTAGCCGGTTCACCGGAAGGCCATATCGCATGCAGAAGCTTGGATGCTGATATTGCTGTTTTGAGACAGAAACAGGACAATGGTGCTGATTATATCATGACCCAGCTCTGCTGGGATATGGAACAGTTTAAATACTGGTTGGACGCTATCCGCGAGGCTGGAGTGACAATGCCTGTAGATGTTGGTGTAATGCCGATCCTGGATCAGGCAGCTACCATTAATATGGCTCTTTCACGTAACGGCTGTGTAATGGACAGTGAGCTTTGCAGGCTGATCTCCAGAAACTGGCTGTTCCCGAATCCGTTTAACGCTAAAGATGCTGATGGTAAACCATTTGACATGTTCTATGAGGACAAGGTTAAACGATTCAAAGAAGAAGGAATCGAATACACCATCAGACAGATCGATGAGTATCGCGCTCTTGGTGTTGACGGTATCCATCTTTATGCATTAAACAAATGGAAGGATGTATCCGAGATCATTGACAGATCCGGACTTCGTACACTTATCTAATTATCAATAAACTGAATATGAATTCCGGCACAGTGCGGAGGTGCCAGAATAAAAAACAATATAACTGTATTGTTTTACCTTACGGGCACCTCCTTTATACGCCGGGCGTATCAGATTTTTATTTATGAAATCAGGAGGTGCCCGTTTTATGGCACATGTAATTGCAGTCGCAGGAAAAGGCGGCGTTGGAAAAACTACATTATGCGGAATGCTGATCCAGTATCTCTGCGAAAAGAAAAAAGGACCTGTACTGGCTGTAGATGCAGATGCCAATTCAAACCTGAATGAGGTTCTTGGCGTAGAAGTAGATACCACACTGGGAGATGTCCGTGAGGAGATCGCTCATGCGGAACTGGCAGAAAAAAGTCCGATCCCGACAGGAATGTCCAAGGCAGATTATGCAGAGGTACGTTTCGAGGATGCCCTTACAGAGGAAGATGATTATGATCTTCTTGTGATGGGAAGAACGCAGGGAAAAGGATGCTATTGCTTTGTAAATGGACTGCTTCAGGCTCAGCTTGCCAAATACCAGAGAAATTATCCGTATATTGTTGTAGATAATGAAGCAGGAATGGAACACATCAGCAGAGGAATTCTTCCAAGCATGGAAACAGCGATCCTCGTAAGTGACTGTTCCAGAAGAGGCGTACAGGCAGTTGGCAGAATCGCGGAACTGATCCGGGAATGTGAAATGAAGCCTTCCAGAGTAGGTCTTATCATCAATCGCGCACCAAAAGCAGAACTGAATCCCGGAATCCTTGAGGAGATCCAGAAACAGGGACTCGATCTGATCGGTGTAGTACCACAGGATGAGGCAGTTTATGAATATGACTGTGACGGAAAACCAACCGTTACTCTTCCAGAGGACAATCCGATGAGAAAAGCAGCTTTTGAAATTTTTGACAAATTAGGTTTATAAAAACCTTTTTTTAAAACTGAAAATAACCCATGGGTGGGGATGGGTTCCTGTCCATGGGCTTATTATAAAAAAGAAAAATAAAAAATAGATGTGCTATTAAAGGAGGTCTATAATGAGTGAATTCAAATTAACTACAGTGGAGGAATTTGAAGCCGCTACAGCCCGTCTTCTTGAGACAGGTGCAAAGGTAGGAGCAGATGCATGGCAGATCCGTGCAAAGAACCAGACTCCGCACTGTAAATTCGGTGAGCAGGGTATCTGCTGCCGTATCTGTGCAATGGGACCGTGCCGTATTACACCGAAGGCTCCAAGAGGAATCTGTGGATGTGATGCTCATGGTATCGTAGGAAGAAACTTCCTCAAATTTACAGCTGGTGGTGCAGCTACTCACTCCGATCATGGCCGTGAGATCTGTCATACACTGTACTGTGCAAAAGAGGGCGGAAATTATCAGGTAAAAGATCCTGAGAAACTGCTTCGCATCGCTAAAGAGTGGGGCGTGGAGACAGAAGGAAAGGATATCTATGATCTGGCTCATGAGATGGCTGAGATCGGTCTTATGGAATATGGTAAACCGTTCGGATATCAGAGATTCCTTGACAGAATGCCTGCAGGACAGAAAGAAAAACTGATCGAGAACGAAATTGCACCACGTGCTATCGACCGTGAGGTTGCAAGTTCCTTGCATATGAGTCATATGGGATGTTCTTCTCTTCCAGAAGCACTTGTAAAACAGTCTATTCGCTGTGGACTGGCTGATGGATGGGGTGGTTCCATGATGGGAACAGAGTTCTCTGATGTATTATTCGGAACTCCGAAGCCACTTGATACAGAGGCTAACCTTGGAGTAATGGTTGAAGAGAACGTAAACATTGTTGTACACGGACATGATCCGAGTCTTTCTGAGATGATCTGTGAGTATGCAGACAGCAAAGAAATGATCGATTATGCAAAATCCGTAGGAGCAAAAGGAATCACAGTTTCCGGTGTATGCTGTACTTCTAATGAGGTAGCTATGCGTCGCGGTGTTCCGATGGCTGGTAACTTCCTGCAGCAGGAGAACGTAGTACTGACAGGTGCCTGCGAGGCGATCGTAGTTGACGTTCAGTGTATCTTCCCTGCATTAGGACCTCTGAGCAAATGCTTCCATACTAAATTTGTTACAACTTCTCCGATCGCTCAGATGCCGGATTCTGAATTTATCAGATTCAACGCAGAGACAGCAGGAGAAAATGCAAAAGCAATCGTTAAGATGGCTATCGATAACTTCAAGAACAGAAAACCTGAGCTTGTACATATTCCACAGCTGAAACAGAAAGCTACTGTTGGTTACTCAGTAGAAGCGATCGTCAAAGTTCTTGATGGTGTTACAAACTCTCAGGTTGACGTAACAGGAACAACCAAACCATTACTTGAGTGCATCACTTCCGGTGTTATCCGTGGTGCTGTTGCTATGGTTGGATGTAACAATCCTAAGATCCGTCCTGACTATGCACATATCGAACTGATGAAGAAGTGTATCGCAAATGATATCGTTATCATCGCTTCCGGATGTTCCGCACAGGCAGCTGCAAAAGCTGGTCTGATGGACAAATCCGCAAGAGACCTCTGCGGTGCAGGTCTGAAACGTGTCTGTGAGCTGGCTGATATCCCGCCGGTACTTCATATGGGATCCTGTGTAGATATCTCCCGTATGATGATCCTGGCTGCTGAACTTGCAAAAGATGCAGGACTTCAGATCAATCAGCTTCCGGTAGTAGGATGTGCTCCTGAGTGGATGTCTGAAAAAGCTGTATCCATCGGTAACTACGTAGTTGGTACTGGTATTGATACATTCCTTGGTGTTGATCCATATGTTTCCGGTTCTTCAGAAATGTGCGAACTTCTTACAGAGGGAACAAGAAAATGGACAGGTGCTGCTTACACAGTAGAGACAGACATCGAGAAATTAGTTGATCTTATGATCGAGAGAATTGAAGAGAAGAGAACAGCATTAGGAATCTAATCCGTTGCGATCTTTAAAATGTTATAAAAGGTGGAAGACGTAAAATGAAAATAGCAGTAACCGGTAAAGGCGGAGTAGGAAAAACAACTTTCGCAGCAACACTTGCAAGATTATACGCAGATGAGGGAAAAAAGGTCCTTGCAGCGGATGTGGATCCGGATGCGAACCTGGGGCTTGCCCTTGGATTTGATGAGGAAACCTTGGATTCTATCGTTCCGATCTCAAAAATGCGTAAGCTTATAGAAGAACGTACCGGAGCCAACAGCCAGAATCAGTTTTATAAACTGAATCCAAAGGTAGACGATATTCCGGATACTTATGGAAAAACCTGTAATGGCGTAAAGCTGCTTGTCCTTGGAACTGTGGAAACAGGTGGAGGCGGATGCGTCTGTCCTGAACATGTGATGCTTAAAAGAGTGATCAATAACCTTGTGATCCACAGAGATGATGTGGTGATCATGGATATGGAAGCCGGCCTGGAACATCTGGGCCGGGGCACCACGGAGAGCATGGATGAATTTATTGTAGTGATCGAACCAGGGGCAAGAAGCGTACAGACATATAAGAATGTTAAACGTCTTGCAAAGGATCTGGGAGTTTCTCAGGTTAAGGTCGTGGCCAATAAGGTAAGAAATCCGGAGGACGAGGAATTTATCCGGAATAAGATCCCGGCGGAGGATCTGCTTGGAATGATCCACTACAATACAGAAGTTATAGATGCTGATCGTCAGGGAAAATCTCCCTACGATTTCAGTGAAACTGTAACAGCTGAAATCAGAAAAATCAAAGACAAAATTGATCAGAATTCAATTCTGTAAAAATAGGAGGTATTACAGTGACTTTATTTGATAGAGTATTCGGCGGAAACGATGCTGTATATGGTTTAACAGAGGGTGCTATTGACGGCGCGATCGCTCAGTATGGCGAAGACAAAGCTGTCAGCTTCCCGAATACCGCTTACAGCCTTCCTTGCTACTATGCTGTAACAGGAACAAAAGTTACAACATTAAAAGAATTAAAAGAAGCTCTTGGCGTTGTAAAAACACTTATGACAAGAGAGAAAAGACTGAACGATGCATTCATGTCCGGTGTTGCTACAGCACTTTGCGCAGAGTTCATCGAGGTTTTGAAATATATCGACGGAGCAACTCCTTACGAAGAGCCATGCTATGGACATCTTGGTGATGCTGTTATCCGTGAGCTCGGTGTACCGCTTGTAACAGGCGATATCCCAGGCGTTGCTGTTATCCTTGGTTCTGCTCCTACTACAGAAGAGGGTGTTGCACTTGTAAAGAGCTATCAGGCACAGGGTATCCTGGTAACGCTTGTTGGCGGAATCATCGATCAGGTTGCAGAAGCCGGAATGAAGACAGGCGCTAACGTACGTGTTATTCCTCTTGGAAAAGATGTTACATCTGTTGTTCATGTAGTTTCCGTTGCGATCCGTGCAGCTCTGATCTTCGGTAATGTAACACCTGGAGATGCAGGAACACTTATGAAATACACAATGGATCGTGTACCGGCATTCGTTAACGCATTCAAACCTCTGGATGATGTGATCGTAGCATGCGGTGCAGGTGCTATTGCACTTGGTTTCCCGGTTGTTACAAATGAGACAGAGAATATCTTCCGCGTACCGAAGAGCCTTATCGTTCAGGAGGACGTAAGCAAATTCAACGCTACTTCTCTTGAGGCACGTGATATTAAGATCAAGATCACAAATATTGATATTCCGGTTGCTTTCGCATCTGCATTCGAGGGTGAGATCATCCGTCGTAAAGACATGCAGGTTGAGTTCGATGGTTCCCGTGTAGACTGTGCAGAGCTTGTACATACCTGTGATGCTTCTGAGATCGAAGACCACAAGATCACAGTCGTTGGACCGGAAGTAGATGAGATGGAATTCGGCAGCAAGAACAGCATCGCATATGTTGTTAAAGTTGCTGGTAAGAATATGCAGGCTGACTTTGAGCCGGTTATCGAGCGTAAATTCCATAACTACATCAACTGTATCGAGGGTGTATACCATACAGGACAGCGTGATATGCAGCGTATCCGTATCAGCATTGATGCATTTAATGCAGGATTCCGCATCAAACATATCGGTGAGGTTCTTTATGCATCTGTTAAGAATGAGTTCGATGCAGTTGTTGATAAATGTGAAGTTGTTATTTATACAGATCCTGCTGAGTGTACAAGAATCCGTCATGAGGTTGCAATCCCGATCTTTGACAAACGTGATGAGCGTCTTGATACTCTGACAGATGAGTCTGTTGACGTATATTACAGCTGTATCCTCTGCCAGGCATTCGCACCAAGCCACGTATGTGTAGTAACACCAGAGAGACTTGGACTTTGCGGTGCTGTTTCATGGCTGGATGCAAAAGCTACACATCAGCTTGATCCGAACGGACCATGCCAGATCATCACAAAAGAGCGTCCGATCGATGAGAACCTTGGTTCTTATGAGGATGTAGATGAGGCAGTTCAGAAATTCTCCCAGGGTGCTCTGGAGCACGTTACACTGTACTCCATCATGCAGGATCCGATGACTTCCTGCGGATGCTTCGAGTGTATCTGCGGTATCGAGCCATTCTCCAACGGTGTTGTTATTGCCAACCGTGAGTACGCAGGCATGACACCACTTGGAATGACCTTCCCTGAGATGGCATCCATGACAGGTGGTGGAGTTCAGACCCCTGGATTCATGGGACATGGTAAACATTTCATTTCCTCCAAGAAGTTCATGAAGGCTGAGGGCGGTATCGAGCGTATCGTATGGATGCCGAAAGAACTGAAAGAGTTCGTAGCTGACAGACTTAACAAGACTGCCAAAGAGCTCTATGGAATCGATAATTTCACAGACATGATCGGTGATGAGACAATCGCAGAAGATCCGGAGACACTGGTAGGATTCCTTACAGAAAAAGGACATCCGGCTCTCGGACTTGATCCAATGATGTAATCAAAGAACAGATAAACAGTTGTTTGACTATAAATAAATGGTGAATGCGGATGATTTTATCCGATTGACATACCTACAGGGAAAGAATGCTTGCATTCTTTCCCTTACCGAGTGAGTAGTGCGCGAAACATCAATATGATTGCGGAGCATATTGAGAAGAATCTTATATATGACTGTCAATGACAGATCATATAAAATAAAAAACAGGAAATGGAGATGTGCAATATGTTGATTGACAGAATTTTCAACGGAAATGATGCTGTCTATGGCCTGACAGTACAGGCAGTAGACGGGGCAATTGCACAGCACGGAGCAGATAAGGCAGTGGGATTTCCGCATACAGCCTATTGTCTGCCCTGCTACTATGCAGTTACCGGCGTAAAAGTGAAAACACTGGGAGAGATGAAAGAAGCTCTTGGTGTTGTGAAGACATTGATGACGAGAGAACAACAGCTGGATGATGCTTTGATGTCAGGCGTTGCAACTGCATTGTGTGCTGAGTTTATTGAAGCTTTGAAATATCTGGATGGCGCGGAGCCTTACAGCGAACCGTGCTACGGACATTTGGCAGACTCCATTATCCGAGAGATGGGTGTACCGCTTGTAACAGGTGATATTCCCGGCGTGGCAGTGATTCTCGGTTCTGCACCGACTGCAAAAGAAGGTGTGGATCTGATCAAGAGCTATCAGGCGCAGGGTATTCTGGTAACTCTGGTTGGCGGTATTATCGATCAGGCACAGGAACTTGGCCTTAAAATGGGCTATAATGTAAGGATTGTACCTCTTGGAAAAGAAGTTACATCAGTGATCCATGTGGTATCAGTTGCACTTCGTGCAGCACTGATCTTTGGTAATGTAACACCTGGCGATGCAGCCAGTCTTCTTACTTACACCAAGGATCGAGTACCGGCATTTGTAAATGCATTTAAACCTGTAGATGATGTGATCCTTGCGGCTGGTGCCGGAGCGATCAAGCTCGGTTTTCCGGTTATCACCAATGAAGACGAAAATGTGGAAGAAGTTCCGGGAGCTCTTATCGGCTGCGCCAATGTGGCAGATTTCAACAAAGTTTCCCTGGAAGCCAGAAATATCAAGATCAAGATTACAAAGATCGATATTCCGGTTGCTTTTGCATCTGCGTTTGAAGGTGAGATCATCCGTCGTAAAGACATGCAGGTTGAATTTGATGGTTCCCGTGTAGACTGTGCAGAGCTTGTCCAGACAAGAGAGATGAGCGAAGTGGAAGATCATAAGATCACAGTTGTGGGACCGGAAGTGGATGAGATGGAATTTGGCAGCAAAAACAGCATTGCCTATGTTGTAGAAGTTGCTGGAAAGAAGATGCAGCCTGATTTCGAGCCTGTTATTGAGCGTAAGTTCCATAATTATATTAACTGCATTGAGGGTGTATATCACACAGGACAGCGTGATATGCAGCGTATCCGTATCGGTATTGAGGCATTTAATGCAGGATTCAGGATCAAACACATCGGAGAAGTGCTTTACAGCCAGGTTAAGAATGAATTTGATGCTGTCGTTGACAAGTGTCAGGTTACAATCTATACAGACCCTGCTGAATGTACAAGAATCCGTCATGAGGTTGCGATCCCGGTATTCGACAAACGAGATGAGAGACTGGACAGTTTGACAGATGAATCCGTCGATGTATATTACAGCTGTATTCTCTGCCAGGCATTTTCACCGTCTCATGTATGCGTGGTAACACCGGAAAGACTTGGACTTTGCGGTGCTGTTTCATGGCTGGATGCAAAAGCAACCAATCAGCTGGATCCGGCAGGTCCGTGCCAGGTGATCACTAAGGAACGTCCAATTGATGAAAATCTTGGATCATATGAGGATGTAGATGAGGCAGTTCAGAAGTTCTCACAGGGAGCTCTGGAACATGTTACTCTGTACTCCATCATGCAGGATCCGATGACTTCCTGTGGATGCTTCGAGTGTATCTGCGGTATCGAGCCATTTTCCAATGGTGTTGTTATTGCTAACCGTGAGTATGCAGGTATGACACCTCTTGGAATGACCTTCCCTGAGATGGCATCCATGACAGGTGGCGGTGTTCAGACCCCTGGATTCATGGGACATGGTAAACATTTCATCTCTTCCAAAAAGTTCATGAAAGCAGAAGGCGGTATCGAACGTATTGTGTGGATGCCGAAGGAACTGAAAGAGACGGTTGCGGAACGTCTCAACAAGACTGCAAAAGAGCTTTATGGTATTGATAACTTTACGGATATGGTCGGAGATGAGTCAATCGCAACAGATCCGGAGGCCCTTGTGGAATTTTTAACAGAAAAAGGCCATCCAGCCTTGTCAATGGACCCTATGATGTAGTATAATATAAAGAGCTCTGTAGTTTTTAATTATTATTTTTAAGGAGGCTAACAAAATGCCGTTTAATCAGAAACCACAAAAGTTTAACGCAAAAATTAATGATGTCACAATCGGAAGCGGAGATAAGACTGTGACATTTGGTGGGGATTGTACATTCCCATTTTACTCTTTTGACGCAGAGTCAGAGAACAGCCCGAAAATCGGTGTAGAGATCTCTGATATGGGTCTTGAGGGTGTATCTGAAGGTATCAAAGCTTACTATGAAGGCGCCACAACAATGGGTGAGATCGCACAGAAAGCTGCTGCTATGGAAGGTGCTGACTTTGTCGCACTGATCCTTGAGGGTGGCGATCCGAACGGTGTCAACAAATCCATTGATGAGCTGATCGAAGTTGTAAAAGAAGTTGCCGCAGCAGTGGACTGTCCACTTGTTGTAGAGGGCTGTAAGAACGTTGAGAAGGATGCAGAGCTCCTTCCGAAGGTTGCAGAGGCTCTTCAGGGCAGAAATGCACTGATCCTTTCCGAGAAGGAAGAGAACTACAAAGCAATCGGTGCAGCTGCAGGTCTTGCTTACAATCAGATCGTAGGTGCTGAGTCTGCCGTTGATATCAACCTTGCAAAACAGCTTAACGTTGTTACTACACAGCTTGGTGTAGATGCAAAGAAGATCGTTATGAATATCGGTAGTGCAGCAGCTGGATATGGATATGAGTACGTAGTTTCCACTATGGATCGTATCAAAGGTGCCGCTTTAGGCCAGAATGATAACATGCTGCAGATGCCTATTATTACACCTGTTTCCGCAGAGACATGGAACGTTAAGGAAGCAACAGCTTCTGAGAAAGATATGCCTGAGTGGGGACCACAGGATGAGCGTGGAATCGACATGGAAGTTGAGACAGCAGCAGCAGACCTTGCAGCTGGTTCCGATGCAGTTATCTTAAGACATCCGGAATCTGTTAAGACAATTTCCAAACTGATCAAAGCACTCGCGTAATAAATAGGAGGATTATAAAGTTATGGCACTGAATGGTATTCAGATCTTTAAATTAACACCAAAGAAAAACTGTAAGGAATGTGGCTGCCCTACATGTATGGCTTTCTCCATGAAAGTTGCTCAGGGCGCACTGAAAATTGAGCAGTGTCCTCATATGTCTGAGGAAGCACTGGCTTCTCTTTCTGAGGCAACTGCACCGCCAATGAAAACAATTAAAATCGGAACAGGCGACGGAGAATTTTCACTTGGTGGAGAGACTGTTCTTTTCAGACATGAGAAGACATTCGTAAGCAAAACAAGATATGCTGTAGCACTTTGCACAGACATGTCCGATGAAGAAGTAGAGGCAAAACTTGCAGAGATCCCGCACGTTGACTATGATCGTATCGGCGAGAGAATGCATGTAGAGCTTGTATATGTAAATTGCGGTGAGAATGCAGATGCTGCAAAATTCACAGCACTTGTAGAGAAGGCAAAAGGCCTTGGAAGAACTCTGATCCTTGGCTGTACAGATCCTGAAATCGCAAAAGCTGCCCTTGAAGTATGTAAGGACGGCAAACCGGTTCTTAACGGAGCCAATGCTTCCAACTATGAGGCTATGAGCCAGGTTGCTACTGACGCAGGCGTTGTTCTTGGAGTATCCGGTAAGGATCTTGATGAATTATATGATACTACAGCAGCACTTGAGAAACTTGGTAACAAGAATCTCGTACTTGATACAACAGGAGCTGACATCAAAGAGACCTTTGCAAACACTGTACAGGTTCGTCGTGCAGCTCTTAAGAATCAGGACAGAACATTTGGTTATCCTTCCATCGTTAACCTTGTTAAGATTGCAAAGGGTGACAAACATTTACAGGCAGCACTTGCTTCCATGTTCACTATGAAATATGGTTCCATCGTTGTTATGGAGCAGCTGACATATGCTGAGGCACTTCCGCTGTTCGGACTTCGTCAGAACGTATTTACAGACCCGCAGAAGCCAATGAAGGTAGAGCCGGGTATCTATCCTCTGAACGGAGCAGACGAGAATTCTCTCGTTGTAACAACAGTAGACTTTGCTCTTACATATTTCGTTGTATCTGGTGAGCTGGAGCGTTCCGGTGTTCCGCTTAACCTGGTAATCAATGATGCCGGCGGACTTTCCGTTCTGACATCCTGGGCAGCAGGTAAATTCTCCGGAAACAGCATCTCCGAGTACATCAAAGAGAATGTTGAGCCGAAGGTTAAATGCAGAAGACTGGTTATTCCTGGTAAAGTAGCAGTTCTTAAGGGAGACCTTGAGGCTAAGCTTCCTGGATGGGAGATCATCGTAGGACCAAGAGAAGCAGTACAGCTTGTGAAATTCTTAAAAGATCTTGATGCATAAGCATACGAGAAGCTAAACGGCGGAAAAAGCCGATAGTTATAAGTGGCTGTGCAGCGGCGACTGCACAGCCAAATCCTACAAACATGTAAAGGAGAACACGAGTATGGCAAAATTTGTAACAATTGGGGAGAGACTTTCAACAACAGCACCGGCAGTAAACAAAGCGTTTACAGAGAGAGATCCTGAGCCGATCATCAAAAGAGCAAAACAGCAGCTTGATGCAGGCGCTACATATCTTGATGTAAACATCGGACCAGCTGAGAATGATGGTGAGGACCTTATGAAATGGGCAGTACAGCTCCTTCAGTCCGAGTTTGACAACGTTCCGCTTGCTCTGGATACAACAAACCAGAAAGCAATCGAGGCTGGTATTTCTGTATACAACAGAAGCAAAGGAAAACCGATCGTAAACTCTGCAGATGCTGGTGACAGAATTTCCAATATCGACCTTGCAGCAGCTAATGATGCAATCTGTATCGCACTTTGCTCTTCCGGAATGGTTGCAGCAGACAATGACGAGCGTATGATGCACTGCCAGAACATGCTTGAGAGAGGTCTTGGCCTTGGTATGGATACAGAGGATCTCTGGTTCGACCCGCTGTTCTTGGTTGTTAAAGGAATGCAGGACAAACAGATGGAAGTTCTTGAGGCAATCAAGATGTTCTCCGAGATGGGCCTGAACTCCACAGGTGGTCTTTCCAACAACAGCAATGGTATGCCAAAACATATCCGTCCGATCATGGACTCCGCTCTTGTAGCTATGGCTATGATGAATGGTCTTACATCTGCTATCGTTAACCCTAACGACCTTCGTCTTATGGAGACAATCAAATCCTGTGACGTATTCAAGGGTAACACACTTTACGCAGATTCTTACCTTGAGATCTAATCCGGCGTAAGCGGATACTGAAGATTTTTCCAAAGAGGCTGGGGGCTTCGGCCTCCGGCCTTTTTTCAACAGATATAGTTTAGTCTAACTCCCAGCGCCACAGGTGGAAGACAAAACATTCACGAGGCGAGAAAGGTGGTTACTGAATGTTTAAAGTAACGTTTGCTTTTGAAAATGGCAGTACGGTAGAAGCATTTGCCAATGCGGGGGATAATTTACTGGAGGTTGCTCGTGGTGCCAATGTGGCTATCGATGCACCATGTTCCGGAAACGGAGCCTGTGGAAAATGTCGGGTACAGTTAAAAGGCGGAGAACTGGACTCAAAGAAAACTCTTCATATTTCAGATGAAGAATACAGTGCCGGCTGGCGTCTGGCCTGCATGAGCAAGATCAGTGCAGATGTGGAGGTTCTTGTTCCGGATATTGCATCCGCATATAAGAGCCGAATGAAAGTGGCTGACTTAAGCTCAAAAGAAGAAATTGCTATTTTTGAAAATGCCAAGCATGAAGTAGAAGCGGCTGGCATAGAACTTACAAACAGTCTTGATGTTGTGGAAGTACACATGGAGGAACCATCTCTGGATGATACCATGCCGGACAATGAGAGACTGACCCGTGCACTGCGTAAATATATGAATCTGAAACGAATCAGAATTCCATATTCAGTGCTGAGAAAACTTCCGGATGTACTTCGAAGCAGCAAGTTTTCAGTGAAATGTGTGATCCGCACAACACCGGATGATATGTTTGTATATGATATTTTTGATGGTAAAGAAGATGTTATCATCGGCGGACTTGCTGTTGATATTGGTACCACAACAGTTTCTGCGGTTCTGATCAATATGGAAACAGGAGAGATCCTGGCCAAGAGTTCTTCCGGAAACGGACAGATCCGTTTTGGTGCGGATGTTATTAACCGTATCATTGAGGCTGAGAAGCCGGGTGGAAAGAAAAAACTGCAGGATGCTGTGATCAAAGAGACTATCAATCCGATGATCCATGAGATGTGCAGGAGCATTCACTTCCCGGAGCAGCAGATCTACCGGATGTGTGTTGCTTCCAACACGACCATGAATCATCTGTTTGCAGGAATTAATGCGGATCCGCTTCGTATGGAACCGTATATTCCGGCATTTTTCAAAACAAATTCTCTGTTTGCATCGGATGTGGGAATTGAGATCAACCCGGATGCACACATTATCATGGCTCCGAATATCGGAAGCTATGTAGGTGGAGATATCACTGCCGGTACACTGGTAAGTATGATCTGGAACAGACCGGAATTTTCTCTGTTTATTGATCTTGGTACAAACGGAGAGCTGGTGTTCGGTAATTCCGATTTTATGATGAGCTGTGCATGTTCCGCAGGTCCTGCCTTTGAGGGTGGAGACATCAGTTGCGGTATGCGTGCCACAGACGGTGCCATTGAGGCATGTACCATTGATAAAGAGACTATGGAGCCGACTTACAAGGTTGTAGGTGACCCTGGAACCAAACCGGTGGGACTTTGCGGTTCCGGTATCATTGATGTGATCAGTGAACTCTTTATGACCGGAATCATCAATCCGAAGGGTAAATTTGTCCGCGAGGGCAAGAGAGTCCGTCACGATCACTATGGTATGGGAAGCTATGTGATCGCGTTTGAGGATGAAGCAGGTTCTGTTAAAGACGTAGAGATCACAGAAGTAGATATTGATAACTTTATCCGTGCCAAAGGTGCTATTTTCTCAGCAATCCGTACCATGTTGAATTCCCTTGATTTCGATGTTTCCATGATCGACGATGTATACGTTGCAGGTGGAATCGGAAGTGGAATCAATATGGCAAATGCAGTGCATATCGGAATGTTCCCGGATATCCCTCTTGAGAAGTTCCATTACATTGGTAACTCTTCTCTGACAGGTGCTTATCTGATGCTTCATTCCACGCCGGCAGAGAAAAAGACTTACGAGCTGGCGTCCAATATGACATATCTGGAGCTTTCCACAGTTCCGACTTATATGGATGAGTTTGTAGGTGCCTGCTTTATTCCACATACGGAAACATCTCTGTTCCCGTCTGTTCTGGAAGAAATGCAGAAGAGATAATGCAGACTAAAATGGCAGAGGTAAAACATGGCTTTTAGTATAAATGACTTGAATTATGAAAAAGACAGCAAGGAAAGGATGCCCTGGGAACATTATACAGAGGAGTTTGGGAAGGCGGATCCGGCAGAAATTGCCGGACGCCTCTCCATTCCTTATGATGAGGAAAAAAAAGAACTGACTTTGAAGTTTCTGGGAACGGTTTATCATATTTCCTGGCCGGATTTTCAGGTAACTCACGAAGAAGATGATATGGGATTTTATCCTCTTGAAGAGATGCACTATGCAAAGATCCTTACCATCCGTTTTCTGCTGAACGGTGCAATTGTCCAGGGAAGCGGGAAGTACAAGACTTACAGGGAAATGCCCTGGGGCGAGGTATATCTCCGTCAGTTCGACGGACGGTGTATCAAGCGTCTGGCTTTTACGTACGGAAACAGATTAAAGGATTTTAAAGGGATCATGGAGCATATCCATGCGGTTCCGGTGGATCATGGCGATATCGCCTATCAGGTGGAGATTTTCCCGGGATATCAGATTCAGATGATTCTGTGGGAGGGTGATGATGAATTTCCGCCATCCTCACAGATCTTGTTTTCCGATAATTTTCCGGTTTCCTTTGCGGCCGAGGATATGGCTGTTATGGGAGACGTGATTATTGGATCTCTGAAGACATTTCTGAAATGTCTTTCATAGATAATGGAACTGTTTGACAGAACGAACAGTTGCTACAGATTTACATTCTCTAGTTAAGAACAGGATGGGACCTGTTTTTATAGAAGCGCAGTTTTAAGGGATTAAAAACTGTAAAAATACCTAAAGGGAGGTAACATTATGGGATTTAAAAGTGACATCGAAATTGCACAGGAGTGCGAAATGCTTCCAATTACCCAGATTGCAGAGAGTGCAGGTATTGAGGACAAGTATCTGGAGCAGTACGGAAAGTACAAAGCAAAGATCGATTACAATCTTCTGAAAGAGAGCGACAAGAAAGATGGTAAGCTGATCCTTGTAACAGCGATCAACCCGACACCGGCTGGTGAGGGAAAAACAACAACAACTGTTGGTCTTGCAGATGCAATGCAGAAAATGGGCAAAAAAGTAATGGTAGCTCTTCGTGAGCCATCCCTTGGACCGGTATTCGGTGTAAAAGGTGGTGCAGCAGGCGGCGGTTACGCACAGGTAGTTCCGATGGAGGATATCAACCTTCACTTTACCGGTGACTTCCATGCGATCGGTGCGGCAAACAACCTTCTTGCAGCAATGATCGACAACCATATCTTCCAGGGTAATGACCTGAACATTGACCCGAGAAAGATCACATGGAGACGTTGCGTGGACATGAACGACCGTCAGCTTCGTAATGTAGTAGATGGTCTTGGCGGAAGAACAAACGGTATGCCTCGTGAAGATGGATACGACATCACAGTTGCATCTGAGATCATGGCAGTTCTTTGTCTTGCAAGTGATATCAAAGATCTGAAGGAAAGACTTTCCAGAATTATCATCGGATACACCTATGGTAAAGTTTCCGAGCAGAAACCGGTAACAGCTGGTGATCTTCATGCAGAGGGCGCTATGACAGCACTTCTGAAAGATGCCCTGAAACCAAACCTTGTTCAGACTCTGGAGCATGTTCCGGCAATCGTTCACGGCGGACCATTCGCAAACATCGCTCACGGATGTAACTCCGTAACAGCTACAAAGATGGCTATGAAACTTGCTGATTATGCCATCACAGAGGCTGGATTCGGTGCTGACCTTGGTGCTGAGAAATTCCTTGACATCAAGTGCCGTATGGCAGGCCTGCATCCAAGCGCAGTTGTTATCGTAGCTACTGTTCGTGCACTGAAATACAACGGTGGTGTTGCAAAGGCTGATCTTAACAACGAGAACCTTGAGGCTCTTGAGAAAGGTATCCCGAACCTTCTGAAACATGTGGATAACATCAAGAATGTTTACAAACTTCCATGTGTAGTTGCCATCAACGCATTCCCGACCGATACCAAGGCAGAGCTTGACCTGGTTGAGGCAAAATGTAAAGAGCTTGGCGTTAACGTTGCACTTTCCGAAGTATGGGCAAAAGGCGGCGAAGGCGGTATGAAACTTGCTGAGGAAGTAATCCGTCTTGTTGAGGAGCCGAATGACTTCACATATGCTTATGAGCTTGAGGGATCCATCGAGGATAAACTGAATAATATCGTACAGAAAGTTTACGGTGGTAAGAGAGTTGTTCTTACAGCAAATGCCCAGAAACAGGCAAAACAGCTGGAAGCTCTTGGATTTGGCAACTGCCCGATCTGTGTAGCTAAGACACAGTACAGTTTAACAGATGACCAGACAAAACTTGGTGCACCGAAAGACTTCGAGATCACTGTAAGAAATCTTAAGATTTCTGCAGGTGCAGGATTCATCGTTGCCCTGACAGGTGAGATCATGACTATGCCAGGTCTCCCGAAAGTTCCGGCAGCAACCAAGATCGATGTAGATGAGACAGGTAAGATCACAGGCCTTTTCTAATCGGAACATAAGATCAAAAACAACCGGAGGGGGCTTTTTATAAAGCCCCCAATGGGCTCTAAAGAGTGCTAAAATAAGAATATAAGGAGGAGAGTCCTATGGGATTTTCTACCAGTACATGTACTGAATTTGTTGAGGTATTAAGCTCCAAGGCACCGGTTCCTGGCGGCGGCGGCGCTTCTGCTCTTGTAGGTGCGGTTGGTACAGCTCTTGGAAACATGGTTGGAAGCCTTACTGTTGGCAAGAAAAAATATGCAGATGTTGAGGATGAGATGTGGGAGCTGAAAAAGAAATGTGATCAGCTTCAGAAAGATTTCCTTCACCTGATCGAGAGAGACGCAGAAGTATTTGAGCCTCTTTCCAAAGCTTATGGAATGCCAAGAGAGACAGAGGAAGAAAAAGCAGAGAAAGCCCGCGTTATGGAGGCTGCTCTGAAAGAAGCCTGCTCTGTTCCGATGGAGATCATGGAGAAATGCTGTGAGGCAATTGAACTTATCGTTGAGTTCGGCGCAAAAGGTTCCAAGCTTGCGATCAGTGATGCTGGCGTAGGTGCTGCATTCTGCAAAGCTGCTCTTAAGGGAGCAAGCCTGAATGTATACATCAATACAAAGTCTATGGCAGATCGTGCGTATGCAGAGGAATTAAACAAAAAAGCAGACGCTATGCTTGAGAAATATACAAAGATCGCAGACGAGACATTTGACAGTGTTCTCGGAAGACTGAAATAGGAGGAACCAGACAAATGGCAAAGCAGTTATTAGGTAAAGAAGTAACAGCAGCTCTTAACGAGAAGATCAAAGCTAACGTTGCAGAGCTTCAGGCAAAAGGTGTAAATCCTACACTTTGCATTATCCGTGTTGGTGAGAATCCAAGCGATATTTCCTATGAGAGAGGAGCAACCAAACGTTGCGAGACTCTTGGGGTTGCATGTGAGAAGATTCTTCTTCCGGAGGATGTTTCCCAGGATGAGCTTCTTGCAACTATCGATAAAGTAAACAAAGATGACAAGATCCACGGCGTTCTTCTGTTCCGTCCGCTTCCGAAACATCTGGATCAGGCAGTGATCGAGAATGCTCTTGCAGCAGAAAAAGACGTTGACTGTATGACAGATCTTTCCATGTCCGGTGTATTCACAGGCAAAAAGATCGGATTCCCACCATGTACACCACAGGCATGCATGGAGATCCTGGATCATTACGGAATCGACTGCACAGGTAAAAAAGCTGTTGTGATCGGAAGAAGCCTTGTAGTTGGTAAACCAGCTGCAATGATGCTTGTTAAGAAAAATGCGACAGTTACCATCTGCCACACAAGAACCGTTGATATGCCATCCGTTGCAAAAGAGGCTGATATTGTTATCGTTGCAGCTGGCCGTGCTGGTGTTGTTGGGGCTGACTATGTCAGAGAGGGACAGACAATCATCGATGTTGGTATCAATGTAAACGCTGAGGGTAAACTTTGCGGGGATGTTGATTATGCGGCAGTTGAGCCGATCGTTGATGCGATTACACCGGTTCCTGGCGGAGTTGGAAGTGTTACAACTTCTGTTCTTGTAGGTCATGTAGTTGAAGCTGCAATGAGAAAAGCGCAGTAATAGCAGTAATAAAGGATTGATTATTTATATATGTACAGATTCCGAAATTGTTTTTGTTTACGGATGATGGTGCTTGCAGGCGTTCTGGTGTTCGGAACGCCTGCAGGTGTTTTGGCAGAGGATGTGGATCATTCCATGGAGGGCCAGATCTCGAAGCCGCAGTCATCCGGAGAGAGTGATGTAGATAGTTTTGTGGATGATTCCACAGATAATACTTATGGATATTATACGATCATGGGGTGTACCACAGTGGATGTGGAGGATATGGTGGCGCAGTATGAGGCGCAGAATGTGGAATATCCTTCGGATGTCCTGACAGAGGGTGGTGCACCGGATATTGATTCGTTTTGCACGATTGTGATAGAGGAAGCGGATGCGGAGGGTGTCCGTGGGGAAGTTGTTTATGAGCAGGCGATGCTTGAGACTGGATGGCTGCAGTTTGGCGGGGATGCCAGTGCGGGGCAGTTTAATTTTTCCGGGCTTGGGACTACCGGGGGTGGTGTTGCCGGGAATTCGTTTCCGGATGTGAGGACCGGGATCCGGGCGCAGGTGCAGCATTTGAAGGCTTATGCGTCTTCGGAGGAATTGGTGCAGGCTTGTGTGGATAATCGTTTTCAGTATGTTGCCCGGGAGAGTGCTCCTTATGTGGAGTGGCTTGGGATTCAGGAGAATCCTTATGGGGGTGGATGGGCTGCTGGGAGGAGTTATGGGTATAAATTGAGAAGCCTTCTGGCGGATCTGAAAGGTGAGGAGTATGTCTGGCCGGAGAGTACGGAGACGGTGGAGAGGTAGTGGCGGACAGTAGTGGCGGAGGGGACGGCCCGGAAGGGAGTGAGGTTCTGTCCGCGGCCGGGCTTCGTCGGTGGCTGGTTCTAAGGCGCCGGGATTCTGCTAAAACCATTTTCCAAAAGCCAGAACTCGCGGCTTTTGCCGCTCAGACAGCTGACTTTTGAAAAATAACGCAGAAGTCCCGCCGCCTAAGATCCAGCACACCTCCTGCAGAGTCGTCCGCAGACAGAACCTCACTCCCTTCCGGGCCTGTGTGTTGGCCGTGGTAGGCTGTCTGGCTATACGGTAGGATGTGGATGAGGGACGGAGGCGGGCTTTGCCCTGTCCTGGTTGATAAAAATGGAGATGTAACCTTGAGGTTTAATTAAGGTTGCATCTCCGTTTTTGGTTTCGTATAAAATATTTCTGGGAATTATCTGGAAAAATATTTCGATATATTAGTTCAGTTCCAGGTTTTCAAGTTCCTGTGAGGGAAGCTTGGGTTCTGAGGTGTCTACGTATTTTTTGAGGGCTTTGGAGGTTTTGGCGAAGCCGGCGTTGGTTCCGGCGCCGCCGATGCAGCCTCCTGGGCAGGCCATGCCTTCGATCATGCAGTTTTTGATTTTGCCGGCTTTGGCGAGTGTGAGGACTTTTTTGCATTCGGCAAGGCTTTCTGCGTGTTCGATGTGTACGGGTACATCGGGGTAGTATTCTTTCAGGCAGTTTTCGATGGCTCCGGCTACGCCGCCTGCGATGGCGTATCCTCTTCCTGCTGCGGTTGCGGCCTGGGTTTCTTCCGGGAGTTCTTCGCAGGTGGATGGGGTGATGTTTTTGGCATCAAAGAGACCCCAGAGTTCTTCGAAGGTGATTACGAAGTCTACGTCACTTCTCACGGAATGGCGCATAGCTTCCAGTTTTTTGGAGGCGCATGGTCCGATGAAGACTACTTTGGCGTTAGGGTGTTCTTTTTTTACAATGCGGGCGGTTGCTACCATTGGGGTCAGCTCCTGGGAGATGTTGTCGATCATAGCTGGGAAGTATTTCTTTGCCATGACGGACCATGATGGACAGCAGGAGGTGAGGAGGAACGGGAGGTTGCCGGTGGCTACTTCTTTTGCGTAGTGGTGTGCTTCAGAGATGCAGCCGATGTCTGCGCCCAGTGCTACCTCATAAATGTTTGAGAAGCCCAGCTGTTTAAGGGCGGAGCGGAATTTGCCTGGGGTGACGTCTTCGCCGAACTGATTGATATAAGCAGGTGCAACTTCTGCAATGATCTCAGTTCCTTCACGGAGGGCGTGGGAGAGCTGGAAGATCTGGGATTTATCGGAGATGGCTCCGAATGGGCAGCTGACCATACACATACCACAGGATACGCATTTGTCCTGGTTGATGGAAGCTCTTCCCTGTTCATCACTTTC
This sequence comes from Blautia sp. MCC269, assembly GCF_018785655.1. NCBI lineage: Bacteria > Bacillati > Bacillota > Clostridia > Lachnospirales > Lachnospiraceae > Blautia > Blautia sp. MCC269. Next base: position 40,005 of record NZ_WQQE01000050.1, read on the forward strand.
GATGGCTTTTACACCGCAGGCGCGTTCACATGGACGTTCTTTATGGGCGATGGCATCGTAAGGACAGACTGCTTTGCATCTTCCGCAGTGGATGCATTTGTCCTGATCGATAAATGATCTGCCGTCTACCATGGAGATGGCTCCTTTGGGGCAGGTGAGCATGCAGGGATGGGCAACACAGCCACGGCACATGTTGCTGACTTCATATTTGTTGGATTCGCATGCGGAACATGCGGATGGGATCACCTGCATAAGAGGTGGCTCGTAATATTTCTCATCAATGTTGCTGGCTTTTACGCCGTCAGTCAGATGGACAGAGCGGTTCTCCGGACGGAGAGAAAGGCCCATGGCCAGGCGGACACGTTCGCTTGCAACAGCTCTTTCGCGGTAGATACTTTCACGGTATTTCGCACGTTCTTCTACGATGTTGTAGGGAATGGATTCAATATCGTGGATCAGGGATTCGTCCGTGGATTCAAATCCGATCTTCGCAATTTCTGTAAAAATCTTTCTTCGGATCTGTTTAACTGGTGTGTCGAGATTTCGCATAGAGTTTCTCCTTTTCAAAATAAGATTAATAAAATGTTTTCCACGCACTTTTCTTTCATATTAAAGTAAATGAGAAATAAAATCAATAACAGGAAATGTTTTTTACCGGGAACATAAAGTAAATTTGTTCCTTTATTATCATAACTGTTAAAAATTGAACATTTTTTGGAGAAAATAGACACAAAACCAGTAAGCCATTGTAAACTTTTCAATATATTCTGAAAAAACCGAAAAAAGCACTTGTGGAAAATGACGATATAAGTTATAATTAAAAGCACAAAAATAGTGCAAAATAATGGTTTGCATAAACGCGCGGCACTGACAAAGTGTTAGAGTATCAACCTGTAATGGGAGCAGGCTGATCAAGTGGAAAATCTATGAGAAACAAGGAGGGAACCGAATGTTAGACCAGACGTATTACAAGAAAACGGATGAGATCATCGAGCACTACGGTCGGAAAGCTGCATCACTGATTCCGATCATGCAGGATATCCAGGCTGAGTATCGTTATCTCCCGGGAGAGCTTCTTACTTATGTTGCGGAACAGATTGGTGTAAAAGAAGCGAAGGCGTATAGCGTAGCCACTTTCTATGAGAACTTTTCCTTTGAACCGAAAGGCAAGTACATTATTAAGGTATGTGATGGTACTGCCTGTCATGTACGTAAGTCCATGCCTGTTAAGGAAGCCATGCTGAAAGAGCTTGGACTGACCCATAAGAAACATACAACGGATGATATGCTTTTTACAGTTGAGACTGTTTCCTGTCTGGGTGCATGTGGACTGGCACCGACACTGACTGTAAATGATGAAGTTCACCCGAAAATGACTCCTGAGAAGGCTGTTGAGCTTTTAAATGAATTGAGAGGTGAGAGCGTATGAGTATAACCAGTATGGAAGATCTGAAAAACAAACAGGCTGAGATTAAGAAGAATCTTGATGGCTATACCTGCCGTGTTCTCGTCTGTTCCGGTACCGGATGTATCGCTTCCGGTGCTCAGAAGATTTACGAAGAAATGTCAAGACTCTGTGAAGGTATCGAGGGTGTTGCGGTTGAGATGCAGAAGGATGTTCCTCATGTAGGTATCGTTAAGACCGGATGCCAGGGATTATGTGAACTTGGACCTCTTATGAGAATTGAGCCATATGATTATCAGTATGTTCATGTTCAGGTAGATGACTGCCGCGAGATCGTAGAGAAAACCGTGATCTGCGGACTGCCGGTTGACCGTCTGTTCTATCGTCATAATGATGAGGCCTGTCCACATCCAAGCGATATTCCGTTCCTGAACCAGCAGACAAGGATCGTTCTTGAGAACTGTGGTAAGATCGATGCAGAGTCTATTGATGAATATATTTCCGTAGGTGGATTTTCCGCTATGGCGAAGGCTTTCTTTGAGATGACCCCGCAGGGCGTTATTGATGAGATCACAAAATCCGGTCTCCGTGGCCGTGGTGGTGCAGGTTTCCCTGCTGGCAAGAAATGGTCACAGGTAGCACGCCAGCCGGAGAAAGTACGCTATGTAGTATGTAATGGTGATGAGGGTGACCCGGGAGCTTTCATGGATGGTTCCGTAATGGAAGGTGATCCTTACAAGATGATCGAGGGTATGGTGATCGCCGCTTATGCAGTAGGCGCAGAAGACGGTTACATTTATGTACGTGCCGAGTATCCTCTTTCTGTACAGAGACTTCGAATGGCCATTGAGCAGGCAGAGTCTTATGGCCTTCTTGGTGATAATATCCTTGGTTCCGGTATTAATTTCCACTTACATATCAACCGTGGTGCCGGAGCGTTCGTATGTGGTGAAGGTTCTGCCCTGACTGCATCCATCGAGGGTAACAGAGGTATGCCTCGAGTAAAACCTCCGAGAACTGTTGAGCAGGGTCTGTGGGGCAAACCTACGGTTCTTAATAACGTAGAGACTTATGCCAACGTACCGAAGATCATCCTTCAGGGTGCTGACTGGTTCCACACCATCGGTACAGAGGGAAGCCCTGGAACCAAGACCTTCTCACTTACCGGTTCCATTGAGAACACCGGTCTTATCGAGGTTCCAATGGGAACAAGCCTCCGTCATATCATTTATGATATCGGTGGTGGCCTTAAGAGTGGTGCTGCATTTAAGGGTGTACAGATCGGCGGTCCTTCCGGCGGATGTCTGATCGATGATCAGATCGATCATCCTCTTGATTTTGATTCTGTTAAAAAACTGGATGCCATCATGGGCTCCGGCGGACTTGTTGTTATGGATGAGAATACCTGTATGGTAGAGGTTGCACGTTTCTTCATGAGCTTTACACAGCGTGAGAGCTGCGGTAAATGTGTTCCTTGCCGTGAGGGTACCAAACGTATGCTTGAGATCCTGGAGAAGATCGTTGCAGGTAAAGGTGAGCTTTCCGATCTGGATGAGCTGGAAGAACTTGCAAACATGGTTCAGAGTATGGCTCTGTGCGGTCTTGGTAAGAGTGCGCCGCTTCCGGTCATCAGTACTCTGAAGCGTTTCCGTGACGAATATGTAGAGCATATCGTAGATAAGAAATGCCGCGCGAAGGTCTGCACGGCGCTCCGTCAATTCCATATCAATCCTGAGTTCTGTATCGGCTGTGGCAAGTGTGCGAAGAACTGTCCGGCAGGTGCGATTTCAGGAAAGATCAAGCATCCACATGTAATCAACAACGACGTATGTATCAAATGCGGTTCCTGTAAGGATAACTGTAACTTTGATGCGGTTTATGTGGAAGCATAGAAGGGAGGATATCTTATGGGTACAATGACAATTGACGGAAGAAAAGTAGAATTTACCGACGAAAAAAATGTCCTGACAGTCATCAGGAATGCCGGTATCAATATCCCCACACTGTGCTACCATTCAGAGCTTTCCACATTTGGAGCCTGTCGTCTCTGCACAGTTGAGGATGACAGAGGCAGGACTTTTGCATCCTGTTCCGAGCAGCCGAGAGATGGAATGGTGATCTATACCAACTCCGGCCGTATCAAGAAATATCGTAAACTGATCGTAGAGCTTCTGCTTGCAGCACATTGCCGTGACTGTACAACCTGTGTAAAGAGCGGTGAATGTATTCTTCAGGAGCTGGCACACCGCCTTGGTGTACGTAACATCCGTTTTGAAAATACGAGAGAGCAGCATGAGATCGATGAAAGCTCACCGTCCATTATCCGTGATCCGAATAAATGTATCCTCTGCGGTAACTGTGTACGTGCCTGTGAGGAACTTCAGGGAATCGGAGCTCTTGGTTTTGCGTTCCGTGGAACTGAGGCTATGGTCATGCCTGCATTTAACAAGAAGATCACAGAAACACAGTGTGTAAACTGTGGACAGTGTCGTGTTTACTGCCCGACAGGAGCTATTTCCATCCGTACACATATGGACGAGGTATGGGATGCTCTGGCTGATAAGGATACCCGTGTGGTTGCACAGATTGCGCCGGCAGTCCGTGTTGCAGTTGGTGATCATTATGGCCTTGCCAAAGGCAGAAGTGTAATGGGCAAGATCGTAAATGCTCTTCATAAGATGGGCTTTGATGAAGTCTATGATACAACCTTCAGTGCTGACCTTACCATTATGGAAGAGACCAAGGAGTTCTTAAACAGAGTGGAAAAAGGCGAGAACCTTCCACTCCTGACTTCCTGCTGTCCGGCATGGGTGAAATTTATCACCGATCAGTATAAGGAATACGTTCCAAATATCTCCACCTGCCGTTCCCCACAGGGAATGATGTCTGCAGTTATCAAGGAATACTTCCGTGATCCGGAGCATGCAGCAGGCAAGAAAACAGTTATGGTTTCCATTATGCCATGTACAGCCAAGAAGGCAGAGGCGATCCGGCCAAATAGCTTTACAGAAGGCGAGCAGGATACCGATATCGTTATCACAACCACAGAGCTTCTCCGCATGATCGACAACTTTGGTCTTGATTTTGCAACACTGGATCCGGAAGCATGTGATATGCCATTTGGATTTGGTTCCGGCGGTGGTGTTATCTTTGGTGTTACCGGTGGTGTTACCGAGGCAGTTCTTCGAAGACTGAGTCCGGATCACAGCAAGGAAGCCATGCATGAGATCGCAGAGTGCGGTGTCCGTGGTGAAGAGGGAATCAAGGAATTTACCGTTCCGTATAAGGGAATGGATATCAATGTATGCGTAGCCAGCGGCCTTGCAAATGCAAGAACCGTTATGGAACGTGTAAAGAACGGCGAAGCAAACTATCACCTGATCGAGGTTATGGCATGCCGCCGTGGATGTATCATGGGTGGAGGTCAGCCGACCAGATCCGGTGACAGAACCAAGGCTGCCAGAGCAAGAGGTCTGTACAATGCAGATAACACCATGATCATCAAGAAATCCGATGAGAACCCACTGGTTCTGGAGCTTTATGAGGGACTCCTCAAAGGCAAAGAGCATCATCTGCTTCACAATGAGTTCTATATCAAAGACTGATATGAGGAATACAAAGAGCTGCTGTTCCCGGTGAACAGCAGCATATAAGAAGCCTTCCGGGCATATACTGTGGTATGCGGGAACTGTCTTTTTTAAGACGGTTCCCGGAACTTACAGGCCAGTATATGCAGGGAGGCTTTTTTATATGGAAAACTTTCAGGTTTACCGTGATATCCAGGCGCGGACGGGCGGAGATATCTACATAGGGGTTGTGGGCCCGGTCCGTACAGGAAAATCCACATTTATCCGGAGATTTATGGAGCTGGTGGCGCTGCCATCGATCAGCGAGGGAAAAAGAGCGGAGCTTCAGGATGAACTGCCACTTAGCGGTGCCGGCAAAATGATTACCACCGTAGAACCCAAATTTATTCCAAAAGAAGCAGTGGAAGTATCCATAGGGGAAAACCAGAAAATCCGGGTAAAACTTATTGACTGTGTAGGTTTTCTGGTAAAAGATGCATCCGGAAATGTGGAAGAGGGCAGGGAGCGGATGGTTAAAACTCCCTGGCAGGAAAAAGCGATCCCGTTTCATGATGCAGCCCGCATCGGGACGGAAAAAGTGATCAGCCAGCATTCCACCATCGGAATTGTAGTCACAACAGACGGAAGCTTCGGGGAGATCCCCAGAGAAAATTTTATCCCGGCAGAGGAACAGACCATAAAAGAACTGAAAGCCCAGGGAAAACCATTTCTGATTCTGGTAAATTCCCAGACTCCATACAGCGAGGAAACCGGAAAAACCGTAAAAAATTTGGAAGAGAAATATGGAGTATCCGTTCTGGCAGTAAACTGTGAACAGCTCCGTAAAGAAGATGTGACCAGAATCCTGGAAAAAATCCTCTATGAGTTTCCAGTCAGTGAGATTGAACTGTTTGTTCCGAAGTGGGTGGAAATGCTTTCTCCGGAACATGAAGTCAAAGCAGCACTGTTAAAGGAGATCCGGGAAAAGATGACCGGACTTACCCATGTGCGGGATGTAACCAGAGAATCGGTACATCTGGAAAGTCCGTACGTGGAAGACACACTTCTTGAGCAGGTCAGCCTTTCCGACGGAACGGTCCGTATCCGGATCGCAGTAAAAGATATTTATTATTATCAGATGCTCAGTGAAATGAGCGGAATCTCCATGGAAAGTGAATATGAGCTGATCCAGACTATGAAAGAACTGGCCGGAATGAAGGAACAATTTGTAAAAGTCCAGGCTGCTCTGGAAGCGGTAAAAGGAACAGGGTATGGTGTTGTGGTACCTGAGCTTTCCGAGATCACTATTGAGGAACCTGAGGTGATCCGTCAGGGAAATAAATTCGGAGTAAAGATCCGGTCAAAAAGCCCTTCCATCCATATGATACGGGCAGGGATCGAAACGGAGATCGCCCCCATTGTCGGCACAGAGCAGCAGGCAGAAGATCTGATAAAGTATATCAAGGAAAGCCCGGACCGGGGAGAAAGCATCTGGGAGACCAATATTTTCGGAAAATCCATCCAGCAGCTGGTAGAGGATGGGATCAAGAACAAACTGGCCATGATCAGCGAAGAAAGCCAGGTAAAACTCCAGGATACCATGCAGAAGATCGTAAACGACAGCAAAGGCGGCCTGGTTTGTATTATCATATGAACAAAATTACGAAGCAATTTTGTTCATGAGCATGTAGCGAGGCGGAATGCGAATATCCTCTTTGCAGTGAAAAAGGACGTTCTTCAGCAGACGTCCTTTTTCTGATGCTGTTTTTTCCATTCCGCAATAAACTGAAGCTGTTCCTGGTCGGAAAGTTCCTGGGAAGCAGCATCGTTACCTGCCGCAGCACAGCAGAAAAGAATAAATATCTGAATTCCAAAGAATACAAGAAAAAAGAGAAGCATAGAAAAACCTCCTTTATTTTTCAGATATGTTAAGCATTGGAGAAAATACTGGATTTTATACATTCTATGAAAAAAAGCACAAAGATATTTTAACGGTTTTCAGTTGCCATTGGACTGTAACCGGAATAAACTAAAGAGAAATCATCTGTCCGGCAGGAGATTTTTGTTTATGTATAGAAGAAAATATACCGGAAAAGGCATCGGTGTGGCAGTGCTGGATACCGGGATTTTTCCACATATAGATTTTGGCAGGCGTATTTTGGCATTCTGTGATTTTACAGAAGGAAAATCAGGCCCCTATGATGATAACGGACATGGAACCCATGTCAGCGGGATTTTGGGCGGGGACGGCACGGCATCCCAGGGCAGATATAAAGGGGCAGCTCCAGGATGTGGCATTGTTGCGCTTAAAGTTCTAGACCGTTTCGGAAATGGCAGCCGGGAAGATGTACTTCGGGCTTTTCAGTGGATTGAAGATTTTGGGAAAATTTATAATATCCGCATTGTCAATATTTCGGTAGGAACAACTTCGCGCAGCGCAAATGAACAGACGGATCTTCTTGCAGGTGTGGAACAACTGTGGGATAAAGGTTTCATAGTAGTGGCAGCCGCCGGAAACCAGGGGCCTGGGGACGGCACAGTAACAGCACCGGGAAGCAGCCGGAAGATTATTACCGTAGGTTCCAGTGATATGCTGCAGGGAAACAAGGCAGTTTCCGGAAGAGGACCTACCTTTGAGTGTGTATGCAAGCCGGATCTGGTAGCTCCGGGAAATCGTGTGACTTCCTGTGCACCGGGGCTTCCCTATACGTACCGGATAAAGAGCGGAACTTCCATGTCAACTCCGCTGGTATCTGGAGGAATTGCCTGTCTTCTGGAAAAAGAGCCGCAGCTTTCCAACGTGGAAGTGAAGATGTTGTTAAGAGAAAGCACGGATGATATGGGACTTCCCAGAAATCAGCAGGGATGGGGTAAATTTAACTGTGAAAAATTAATAAAAAACTAAATTATTATACAATTCTTATAAACATAGTGTGGTAAAGCATAAAAGCGTTGACGGAAATGAAAAATATGAGTACAATGTACAGTAAAAGTGCCAAAGAAAGATTCTAAAGGAAAGAGCACCTGGAATCCGGACAGGAGAATAAACCTCAAAAGGAGAAAATAATATGGAAAAAATCAAAATGCAGACACCTTTAGTTGAGATGGATGGAGACGAGATGACACGTATCCTGTGGCAGATCATCAAAGACGAACTTCTCACACCATATCTGGAACTGAATACAGAGTATTATGATCTTGGCCTTGAACACAGAAACGAGACAGACGATCAGGTGACAATTGATGCGGCAGAAGCAACCAAGAAATACGGAGTTGCAGTAAAATGTGCCACCATCACACCCAATGCAGCCAGAATGGAAGAGTATGATCTGAAAAAAATGTACAAGAGTCCGAATGGAACGATCCGTGCCATCCTGGACGGAACCGTATTCCGTGCTCCGATTGTGGTAAAAGGAATTGAGCCATGTGTAAAGAACTGGGTAAAACCGATCACACTTGCACGTCACGCATATGGTGACATCTATAAAAATACAGAATTTTATATTGATAAACCAGGAGATGCATATCTTGTATTTAAGAGCGAGGACGGAGAAGAACGTAAGGAACTGATTCAGCATTTTGACGGAGCAGGTGTTCTCCGTGGCATGCACAACTTGGACGATTCCGTAAAGAGTTTTGCAAGAAGCTGCTTTAATTATGCACTGGATACCAAGCAGGATGTATGGTTCGGAAGCAAGGATACGATTTCCAAGACATATGATGGAAGATTTAAAGAGATTTTCCAGCAGATCTTTGAGGCAGAGTTTAAAGATAAATTCGAAGAAGCCGGCCTGACTTACTTCTACAGCCTGATCGATGATATCGTAGCCCGTGTTATGAAAGCAGATGGCGGATTTATCTGGGCATGCAAAAATTACGATGGAGATGTTATGAGTGATATGGTTTCTTCTGCATTTGGTTCTCTTGCAATGATGACTTCCGTACTGGTATCTCCGAAAGGATATTTCGAGTATGAGGCTGCTCACGGAACGGTTCAGAGACATTATTACCGTCATCTTGAGGGAAAAGAAACCTCCACAAACTCTGTGGCAACAATCTTCGCATGGACAGGAGCACTCCGCAAGAGAGGCGAGCTGGACGGAAATGAAGCACTTGCTGACTTTGCGGGAAAACTGGAAAAAGCAACACTGGATACTATCGAGAATGGAAAGATGACAAAAGACCTTGCACTGATCACTTCCCTGAAAGATGTACAGGTACTGAACAGTAAAGAATTTATCCTTGCTGTCAAAGCAAGACTGGATGAGCTGATGGCATAAATAACAGAAATTTTCAAAATTTCCAGTAATTTCATAAAAATAAAAAAGCTGCACCGGAAGATCCTGAGATGGATCCCGGTGCAGTTTTTTTATGATGGATATGAAAAAGATATTCTGTTCGAATCAGATCGAAGCGTCCATGGCCTGCTGTACATGATCTACGAGAATCTGGCGGATTTTCGGATATTCGCCAAGACCTTTCAGTACGGGAGTTACCTCATACCCTTCCGAGGAGAGGCGGTTCATCCAGGAATCCGAACCTTCACCGGCCAGATCGTTCTGTGCATGATCGCCTGCCACGATCATAAAAGGAGCAAGAACAATCTTTTTTGGCTGAAAGCTGTCCGCAGCCCGGAGAAGAGAATCCAGGGCAGGATAAGCCTCAACGGTCCCGAGAAAGATATTTTTATGGCCCATATCTTTAAAACGGTAATCCAGGGCAGCATAAACAGAATTTGCGTAATGCTCGGTTCCGTGTCCCATGAGAACAAGGGCTGTTTCCTGGTCCATATCCTGAAACTCACCGGCAACAGCCTGGACAACGGCCTGGTTATCTTCTTCTGTGGTAAGAAGGGGATTTCCGAAAACAATACTTGAAAAACGGTCACGGAAAGAAAGGGCGTCTGCTTTCATCTGGTCGTTTTCAATTCCGTTGATTACATGAGTAGGCTGTACGATCACATCAGTAATTCCATCGAGAAGCATTTGTTCCATAGCTTCTTTTACTGTGTGTATAATGATTCCGTCACGTTTTTTTAATTTGGCAATGATCATCTTGCTTGTCCAGGCACGATAGGCCGGACAGACAGGAAACGCATCGGCGATATCACGTTCGATGGCGTCGATGGTCCGTTTACGGGTGTTCTCATAGCTTGTACCAAAACTGACTATGAGGATTGCTTTTTTTGAAGCTGCATTCATACAGGGATTTCCTCCATCCTGAAATATATTTTCCGCATTTTCTACCTGAAGTTATTATAAAAGGAGGGTACAGGATTGTCAATCGTAGTTGACTTTCCGGGCGGAAATGTTTATCATTATAGAAGACTGCGGACATATGAGAAATGTACGGGAATACAGTTATATAATTGCGAATATTCGCTTGACATATCGTTGGTGGATGAAACCACCTGGAAACAAAGGAGAACGAAAGACATGAGTATATTCATGCTTGGAATTGACCATAATATGGCACCTGTGGATATCAGAGCTCTTTTTGCCTTCACCAGGAAGAATACCGGTGAGGCACTGCTTAAGCTGAAAAAAGAGCCGGGGATCTGTGGGTGTATTATTCTGTCAACCTGCAACCGGCTGGAACTCTGGGTAAGCACGGAAGAAGATGAAAAACCGGAACTCTATCAGTGGCTTTGCAGGCTGAAAGGAATTGAAGGGGAAGAATACCGAAAATACTTTATCAGCCGAGAAAATGAGGAGGCTGTAGAGCATCTTTTTTATCTCACAAGCGGACTGAAATCTCAGATTCTGGGAGAGGACCAGATCCTTACCCAGGTAAAAGACGCGTTGAGTTTTGCAAGGGAAGAGTTTACTACAGACAGCGTTCTGGAGGTGCTGTTCCGGATGGCTGTAACTGCAGGAAAGAAGATCAAGACAGAGGTTCCTTTTTCCCACGGAAATCCTTCTGTGATCCATCAGGCAATCCGCTTTCTTGAGGAGGGCGGATACCATGTAAGAAATAAAGTCTGTATGGTAATCGGAAACGGTGAAATGGGAAAAATGGCAGCACAGACACTCAGGGAGGCCGGTGCGGATGTGACGGTTACAATCCGTCAGTACAGAAGCGGAGTGGTAAACATTCCGGTTGGATGCAGCAGAATCAACTATGGGGAAAGAATGGACTATCTGCCGGAATGTGATCTGGTTGTCAGTGCGACGGCAAGTCCCAACTATACACTGACGGAAGAGCTGTTTGAGGATGTACGGGTGGAACGGCCAATGATTCTTATTGATCTGGCAGTCCCGAGAGATATTGATCCGGAGATCCGAAAGAAAGAAAATATCACACTTTATGATATGGACAGCTTCCGTACCAGTGAAACGCCGAAGGAACTTGCTGATAATCTGGAAGCAGCAGGAAAAATTGTAAAAGAGCAGATGGAAGAATTTTCCCAGTGGCTGGATGGCCGTGATATTATTCCACGTATTCAGGAAATCAAAGCCGATGCAGTGGAAGATCTGAACTTAAGAATTGAAAAAATATTCCGGAAAACTCCCATGGAAGATTCAGACAGGGAGAATCTGAAAAAAGCAGTGGATACGGCAGCCGGAAAGGTTGTGAACAAGCTGATCTTCGGACTTCGTGACAGCCTGAACCAGGATGTTTTTCTGGAATGTGTGGAAGGACTGGAGAAACTTTATGAAGAATAAACCGTATTTCCCCATGTTTATTGATCTGTCAGACAAGAATATTGTTGTGGCAGGCGGCGGTAATATCGCCACCAGACGGGTAAAAACACTTCTGAAATTTACAAGGAATATCACAGTCGTGGCAACAAAAGTTACACAGGAACTTATGGATCTTGGAAAAGCCGGGACCGTAAATTTACATATCCGCCCTGTAAAGCGTTCTGATTTTGCCTGTGCCTACATGGTGATTGCGGCCACCAATGACTGGAAATTAAATGATGAGATCCACCGTGTCTGTAGGGAGGAGGGCATTTATGTAAATGTAGCCTCCGACCGTGAATCCTGTGATTTTTATTTTCCGGGTATCTATATGAGAGATGAAATGGTAGTAGGAGTTACAGCCAGCGGTCTTGACCACAAAAAGGCAAAGCGTGTCAGGGAAGAAATTCAGAAAACGCTGGAAAAGGTACTGAAGGAGCAGGATGATGAAGACGAAGAAAAGTAAGATTATAATTGGCAGCAGGGAGAGTAAACTTGCGGTACTCCAGAGTGAAATGGTTCGTGATTATATAAAAGAAAAAAATCCGGAAATGGAAGTGGAGATTCTTACCATGAAAACTACCGGGGATATCATTCTGGACCGCACCCTGGATAAGGTTGGTGGAAAGGGCCTTTTTGTGAAGGAACTGGATAAAGCACTGATGGACGGAAGGAGTATTCTTTCCGTACACAGCCTCAAAGATATGCCTATGGAAGTTCCGGAAGAACTTCCCCTTCTGGCTTTTTCCAGAAGAGAAGATCCAAGAGATGTTCTGGTACTTCCGGAGGGAGTTTCCAAACTGGATAAAAGCAAACCTCTTGGATGTTCCAGTCTGAGACGTACACTTCAGCTTAAGAAACTGTATCCGGATATGGAGGTCAAAAGTATCCGTGGAAATCTTCAGACAAGACTCCGGAAACTGGATGAGGGTCAGTACAGTGCTCTGATCCTGGCAGCGGCCGGGCTTAAGAGACTTGGACTGGAATCCAGGATCAACCGGTATTTTACAGCAGATGAGATCATTCCGGCAGCAGGTCAGGGAATCCTTGCGGTACAGGGACGAAAAGGCGAGGACTACAGTTTCCTGAACGGTTACTGTGATGAAGAAGCCTGGGCCGTGGGAAGTGCGGAGCGTGCCTTTGTAAAGCTTCTGGATGGAGGCTGTTCTTCTCCGGTAGCTGCCCACGGGGAAATTTCCGGGGATGAACTTTATCTCAGAGGACTTTATTATAATGAAAAAGACGGTTCCTATGTAACCGGAACACTGCGTGGTAATAAGGCAGATGCGGAAAGCTTAGGCAGGGAACTGGCAGAAACTCTTCGAAAAAAAGGAGAAAACAGATGAAAACAGGAAAAGTATGGCTGGTAGGAGCGGGTCCTGGCGATATCGGCCTTTTTACATTAAAAGGCCTCAAAGTGCTGGAACAGGCAGATGTGGTCGTTTATGACAGTCTGGTAGGTCAGGGAGTTCTGTCAAGAATCCCGGAAAATGCCAGGCTGATCAATGTAGGCAAACGTGCCAGTCACCATATCATGCGTCAGGAAAATATCAATCAGATACTTCTTGAGGAGGCACAGAAGGGGCTTCGTGTGGTACGCCTGAAAGGCGGAGATCCATTCCTCTTTGGAAGAGGAGGAGAGGAGCTGGAGCTTCTTCGGGAGAATGGGATCCCTTATGAGGTGGTTCCGGGAGTTACTTCTTCCATTGCAGTACCGGCATATAACGGGGTTCCGGTAACACACAGGGATTTCTGTTCCTCAGTCCACATCATCACAGGACATAAGAGAGCCGGAGAAGAATATGACATTGATTTCCGTGCACTTGTTGATACAAAGGGAACGCTGGTATTTCTGATGGGCGTTTCCGCACTTCCGGATATCTGTGCCGGTCTTATAAATGCAGGTATGGAAAAAGATATGCCTGCGGCAATCCTGCAGAAAGGAACGACAGCTGGCCAGAAGCGGATCGTGGCTACAGTTTCCACCCTGGAAGAAGAGGTAAAGCGCCAGGGAATTGAGACACCGGCGATCATAGTAGTAGGTAAGGTATGTACACTGGCAGAAAAATTTGGCTGGTATGAAGAACTGCCTCTTGCAGGCTGGAAAGTTCTTGTCACGAGGCCAAAAGAACTGGTTTCCAGAACTGCGGACAAGCTTCGTGAAAAAGGAGCGGAGGTTCTGGAACTTCCAGCGATCCGTACGGTTCCTATGGAAGACCAGAGCCGCCTTTATCAGGCAATGGATCAGCTTGAAACCTATCAGTGGCTTGTATTTACCAGCCCTACAGGAGTAAGAGTATTCTTTGAGGAACTTGTCCGTCATGGAAAAGATATCCGTGCTATGGGAAGCATCCGTCTGGCAGTGATCGGTGAGGGAACAAAAAAGGCTCTGAAAGAAAGAGGCCTTCTGGCAGATTTTGTGCCGTCTGTATATGACGGGGATACCCTTGGAAAGGAACTTTCAGAGATCCTTTCCGGCGGAGAAAAAATTCTCATCCCGCGGGCGGAAAAAGGTAACGAAAAGCTTACGGAATTTCTTGCACAGGCAGGGGCTGAGGTTGAGGATATTCCAACTTATCAGACTCTTTACGAAAAGAGCCAGCTCATTGATGAGAAAAAGGAATTTGAGACAGGACAGATCAGCTGTGCAGTATTTACAAGTGCCTCCACTGTGAAAGGTTTTGTGGAGGGAACAAAAGGACTGGATTATTCAAAGGTTAAGGCGGCCTGCATCGGCAGACAGACGAAGGCGGCAGCTGAGAGCTTTGGAATGAAAGCATATATGTCAGAAAAAGCCACCATTGACAGTCTTGTCAAGCTGGTGGAGGATATGAAAAGGAGCGAATGATCATGGAACTGACAAAAAGACCAAGAAGATTAAGAGGCAGCGAAAACCTTCGTAAGATGGTACGAGAGACAAGAATGGATAAATCTTCTCTTATGTATCCTATGTTTGTAATGGAAGGAGAGAATAAGGAGGAAGAAATTCCGTCCATGACCGGGCAGTACCGTTACAGCCTGGACCGTCTTCCCTATAAACTGGAGCAGCTTTCCAAAGCCGGTGTTGGCAGTGTAATGTTTTTTGGTATTCCTGACCATAAGGATGAAGTGGGCAGCGGTGCCTATGATTCGGAGGGAATTGTTCAGAGAGCTCTTCGCATTGCAAAAGAGAAATTCCCGGAACTTTATTATGTAACAGATGTATGCATGTGTGAGTACACTTCCCATGGACACTGTGGCGTTCTCTGCGGCCATGATGTGGACAATGACAAAACACTGGATCTTCTTGCAAAAACAGCACTTTCCCACGTAGAGGCAGGAGCGGATATGGTAGCACCTTCCGATATGATGGATGGCCGTGTTGCAGCAATCAGGGAGTGCCTGGATAAAGCCGGACATTATACAACTCCGATTATGTCCTATGCGGTAAAATATGCTTCCGCATTTTATGGCCCGTTCCGTGAAGCGGCTGATTCTGCTCCGTCTTTTGGTGACAGAAAGAGTTACCAGATGGACCCGCACAACAGCAGAGAAGGCCTGAAAGAAGCCCTTACAGATGTTGAGGAAGGCGCAGACATCATCATGGTAAAACCGGCTCTTGCATATCAGGATATGATCTGGCAGGTAAAGGAAGCCACCAATGTACCAGTTGCAGCATACAGTGTCAGTGGTGAATATGCCATGGTAAAAGCTGCAGCCGCAAATGGCTGGATTGATGAGGAAAGAATCGTAGGCGAGATGGCTACCGGAGCATTCCGTTCCGGCGCACAGATCTATCTTACCTACTATGCAGAACTTCTGGCAAGACTTATGGATGAAGGGAGAATCGGCTGATGACAAAATCAGAACAGTTATTTGAGCGTGCGGTAAAAAGAATACCGGGAGGCGTAAACAGCCCGGTAAGATCTTATGGAGCTATCGGTGAGGCACCTCGTTTTATTGAAAAAGCAGATAAATGTTACATCTATGATGTGGATGGAAACCGCTATGTGGATTATATTGATTCCTGGGGCCCGATGATCCTGGGACATAATTTCCCGGAGATCCGTGAAAGCGTGATCAAAGCCTGTGAAAATGGCCTGAGCTTTGGATGCGCTACGGAAATTGAAGTGGAGATTGCAGAATTTATCTGTGAGCATATTCCGCATGTAGATATGATTCGTATGGTAAACTCCGGAACAGAGGCTGTTATGAGTGCCATCCGTGCGGCAAGAGGTTTCACCGGAAAAGACAAGATCATCAAATTTGCAGGCTGCTACCACGGACACAGTGACTGCCTTCTGGTAAGTGCCGGTTCCGGTGTCATGGCAAGCGGTATTCCGGACAGCGCCGGTGTTCCCAAGGGCTGCACACAGGATACCATGACTGCAACCTACAATGATGCGGCCAGCGTGGAAGCGCTTCTCAAACAGGAAGAGGGAAATGTGGCAGCAGTGATCGTGGAAGCAGTAGGAGCAAACATGGGTGTGGTCCCTCCGAAGCCAGGCTTCTTAAAGCGGCTTCGTGAGCTTTGCGATGAGCACAATTGTCTGCTGATCTTTGATGAGGTAATCACAGGATTCCGTCTTGCCTTTGGCGGAGCCGCAGAGTATTTTGGCATTCGCCCGGATCTTGTCACCTATGGAAAAATCATCGGCGCAGGAATGCCGGTAGGTGCATATGGCGGCCGCAAAGAGATCATGGATCTGATCTCACCGTGTGGTCCTGTATACCAGGCAGGTACCTTAAGTGGAAATCCGGTTGCCATGGCAGCAGGATTCACACAGCTGAAATATCTCTATGAGCATCAGGAGATCTATAAAGAGCTGGCAGTAAAAGGCGAGAAACTTTACGGCGGACTGAAGACAATCGTGGAGGAAAAAGGTCTTCCATATCAGGTAAATTATGATTCTTCCCTGGCAAGTATCTTCTTCACAGATCAGGAAGTAAAAGATTATGTTTCCGCAAAAACCTCCAACCTGGATCTTTTTGCAAAATATTTCAAGGGAATGCTGAAACGTGGCATCCATCTTGCGCCGTCCCAGTTTGAGGCAATGTTCCTTTCCACAGCACACACAGATGAAGTGATTGATGAAACTCTGGAAGCAATGAGAGGCGCCCTGGGAGATCTGTAATTTCCGCAAAAAAATGATTTTGCACAGGAATTTACACAAAGATAGTAGGATGGTAACTTGTTCTTCAAAAAACTTTGTGATAAAATAAACACAAAAATACGTAATGAATGTGAAAGCAGGAGGCCAGAGCTTATGGGAAAAAAGAAGTACGTGGCTTACGTGGGAACATATACCCATGGAACCAGTAAGGGAATTCAGGTATACGATGTAGATGTAGAGAACGGAACACTGACAGAGCGCAGTGAGGTAGAGGTCAGCAATGCATCTCATCTGGCAGTTTCCAAAAACGGTAAATATCTGTACTCCATCGAGGATGAAGGTGTGGCTGTATTCGAGAGAGATGAAAATGGAGATCTTTCCCGTATTAACAGCGTAGATATTAACGGAATGCGAGGCTGTTATCTTGCAACAGATGTAGACGGAAGATATCTTTATGTAGCAGGTTACCATGATGGCAAGGTAACGGTTGTACATACCCATAAAGACGGACGTCTGGGAAGCGTTATGGACGGTGTTTTCCATAAAGGACTTGGAAGTGTGGCAGAACGTAACTTCCGTCCACATGTAAACTGTGTCCGCCCTACACCGGATAACAAATATCTCTGTGCGGTAGATAATGGCATTGATCAGGTGAAAATTTACAGGATCAACAAGAAGAAAGATAAGCTGGAACTTGTGGATATTCTTCGCTGCCCGAGAGAGAGCGGCCCTCGTATTATCCGTTTCAGTGATGACGGAAGATTTGCATATCTTCTTTTTGAGCTCAGCAATGAGGTTAAGGTATACAGCTATGACGGAAGCGGCAAGAACCCGGAGTTTCAGCTGCTCCAGAGTATTACCACTCTTGGAAAAGAAGATGCCAATGATGCGATTCACAACGCAGCATCAGGTATGTCTCTTTCTGCGGATGGCAAATATCTTTTCTGCACAACTGCAGGTGAGAACACAGTAACCATGTATGCGGTAGACCAGGAAACCGGCCTTCTGACCAAGAAATTTACTCTTCCGATCAGTGGTGATTATCCGAAAGATCTTATGATCTTCCCGGATAACAAACATATTGCCATTGCAAATCATGGAAGTAACAGTATTACTGTTTTTACAGTAGATTACGAAAAAAATATTATTATGATGAATGAGAAGCCAAGAAAGATCGAAACACCGAACAGCATCCATATCTGGCCGGTGCCGGGAGATGTGGATGGCATCTGCAAATGATTCTTTTCGGTAAATGACTGCAACGGCCAGATATCCGGATACAAAAACAGACTCAGGGATAAGCAATAAGATTCCCTGAGTCTGTTTTTTGCTGGAAAAGCATTTGGCATTACGGATGAATCCACGGATCTTTCAGGAATAAGGGCGGTTTTATCTGCGATAGAATTCGTGGATGCGGTCCATGCGTGCGCTCATATTGGCAAAAAGTGCATCGGTGATTGTGAGAGCTGCCATGGCTTCCACAACAACTACGGCACGTGGAACAATAACAGGATCATGGCGTCCTTTGATCTCAAGCTCCAGATTTTCGCCGGAGCTGGTTACGGTGGACTGGGGCTGGCTGATCGATGGTGTTGGTTTGATATGGGCACGGAGGATAATGTCACTGCCGTCACTCATACCGCCCATGATACCGCCTGCATGGTTGGAGGTCTTGGAAATGATGCCGTCTTTCTGGACAAAACCGTCGTTGTCTTCGGAACCGGTAAGACGTGTCACATTAATACCGTCACCGATCTCAACAGCTTTTACAGCACCGATGGACATGATCGCATGAGCAAGAGTGGCATCCAGCTTGTCAAAAACCGTATCACCCAGACCAGCAGGAACATTTTTGATCCGGCATTCAATAACACCGCCTGCACTGTCCTGGCTGTTGAGACACTGTTCGAGATAGGCGGATGCTTTTTCTGCCGCGTCGGCATCTGGCATGCAGAGGGCATTGTTTCGGATTTCTTCTTCTGAGAAAGACTGGATTTCCACAGGACCGATGGATTTTGCGTAGGTGGTAAACGTAATGCCAAGTTCATTTAAAAGCTTGATGGCAATGGCACCGGCTGCCACACGTCCGGCGGTTTCCCTTCCGGAAGAACGTCCGCCTCCACGGTAATCGCGGAAACCGTATTTCTGGTCAAAGGTAAAGTCTGCATGACCGGGGCGGTAGGAGTATGCAATATTTCCGTAATCCCGGGAACGCTGGTCGGTATTGCGGATCAGAAGAGAAATCGGTGTGCCGGTAGTTTTTCCTTCAAAAACTCCGGAAAGGATTTCAACCAGATCCCCTTCTTTACGGGCAGTTGTGTAGCGGCTCTGGCCGGGTTTCCTCCGGTCAAGAAAAACCTGGATATCTTCCTCGCAGAGAGAAAGACCTGCGGGGCAGCCGTCGAGAACTGCACCGATAGCCTTGCCATGAGATTCTCCCCAGGTAGTAACTACGAATTTTTTTCCGAATGATGACTGACTCATTTGTATAACTTCCTTTCGTTGGAATTCTGGAATCATTATATAGGAAGCCGGAAAAAATGTAAAGAACGTGGAAAACAGAATGAATTTTTATGTAAAGATCCTGTGAAATCATTTAAAAGCTTTTTTAAAAAGAAAATGTATGAATTGACAAAGCTATTTTGACTATTTATAATAAAAATGAATTTTGCCCTGGCAAAAGAAAAGCAAAAGAAGGGAAGTGGGAATCGTGGTAAGGATTTACAAGACAATAGACGGAGCCATCCACCAGATACAGGAACCGGAGGACGGCTGCTGGATTGCGCTGACGAATCCGACGGCAACAGAGATTTTTGAATTTTCCGAGAAGTTTGATATAGAGGTTGACGATTTACGATCCCCTTTGGATGAGGAAGAACGGTCACGTATCGAAGTTGAGGATAATTATACACTGATCCTGGTTGACGTTCCTATGATCGAGGAACGTAATGACAAGGACTGGTATGGAACCATACCGCTTGGTATCATTGTGACAGGGTCTATGATCTTTACCATCTGTCTGGAGGACACACCGGTTCTGACCAGATTTATGGAAGGAAGAGTCCGGAGCTTTTTTACCTATATGAAGACCCGTTTTATTTTCCAGATCCTTTACAGAAATGCAAGTATGTATCTGCGTTATCTGCGTATCATCGACAAGAAAAGTGAGCAGGTGGAAGAAAAATTGCATCTTTCCACAAGAAATGAGGAGCTGATTGAGCTTCTGGAACTGCAGAAATCCCTGACTTACTTTATCACATCCCTCCGGTCCAACGAGGTTGTGCTGGAGAAGCTTCTGAAGATAGACAGTATCAAAAAATATCCGGAAGATACGGATCTTCTGGAAGATGTCATCACTGAGAACAAACAGGCGATCGAAATGGCAAATGTGTACAGTGGAATCCTGAACGGAACCATGGATGCTTTTGCGTCTATTATCTCCAATAATATGAATATTGTCATGAAAGTACTGGCGATTATTACCATTGTTATGAGCATTCCGACTATCGTGTTCAGTGCTTACGGAATGAACGTGGCCGGTTCCGGTATGCCGTTATCACAGAGTCCATGGGGCTTTCTGATCATTATCCTGTTTTCTGTGGCAATCAGTGTTGTGGCAGCGATCATTCTTTCCAAGAAGCGGTTTTTCTGATTTTCAAAAGTTTTCTGAAAGGAGATTTTAATGAAATTTATCGACAAACTAGAACGTAAGTTTGGAAGATTCGGAATACCCAATCTGACCGTTTACATCATCGGATGTTATGTGCTGGGATATTTTCTGGCCATGTTTGCTCCGGGAGTTTTGGATATGCTGAGTCTTGATATGTCCATGGTCATGAAAGGACAGATCTGGAGACTGGTGACATGGGTGATTTATCCGCCGTCCAGTGTGGGAGGAACCGGTAATCTTGTGATGTTCCTTCTCGCAATCTTTTTCTTCTATTATCCGATTGGTACTTCTCTGGAACGTACCTGGGGGACTTTCCGGTATACATTGTATATTTTTTCAGGACTTTTATTTACTGTGATCGCGGCAGTGCTTCTGTATGTATTTACAGGTGGCTATGTGATGATGAATGGGATTACCTATTCTCTTGGCGGTGGCATTTTTACCACATATTATATCAGTCTTTCCATTTTCCTTGCCTATGCAGTCACATATCCGGATCTTCAGCTGCTGCTTATGTTTGTGATCCCCATCAAGATGAAATGGATGGCATTTGTATATGGACTGTTTATTGCGTGGGATATCGTATCATATCTTAGAGTTGGACTTTGGGTAGGCGTTGTGCCGATTGTAGCATCACTTTTGAATTTTGTGATCTTTTATTTCAGTACGCGGGATATGAACCGTTACAATCCGAAGGAGATTCACAGGAGACAGCAGTTTAAGAAGGCCATGGCTCCGACCAGAACGGGCTATGGACCAGATGGAATTGCCAAGCATAAATGCGCGATCTGCGGACGTACCGAAAAGGATGATCCAAATCTGGAGTTCCGCTTCTGCTCAAAGTGCAAGGGAAATTATGAATATTGCCAGGATCATTTATTTACGCACAAACACGTACAGTAAAACGTAAAAAAAGAGGGAGGATATTCAATTATGAAAAGAACAAAGATCATCTGTACACTTGGACCTGCCAGCAACAACAGAGAAACTCTGAAGTCTCTTATGGAGAATGGAATGGATATTGCCAGATTCAACTTTTCTCACGGAGACCACGAGGAGCAGAAGGGCCGTGTGGACATGATCAAAGAGCTTCGTGAGGAGCTGGATATGCCGATCGCGATGCTTCTTGATACAAAGGGACCGGAAATCCGTACCAGACTTTTAAAGGACGGACAGAAGGTAAAACTGGAGTCAGGAAACCAGTTTGTACTTGGAATCGGTGATTTTGAAGGTGATGACAAAAAAGTTGCCATCACATATGAGACACTTTATAAAGACGTGAAACCGGGAAACAAGATTCTTATTGATGATGGTCTGATCGAGCTGGAAGTTAAGGCGATCAAAGGAACCGATATCATCTGTGATATCTTAAACGGTGGTGAGCTGGGAGAGAAAAAAGGCGTAAATGTTCCTTACGTAAAAGTAAATCTTCCGGGTATCACAGAGCAGGATAAGAACGATATCCTTTTTGGTATCGAGCAGAAATTTGATTTCATTGCGGCATCTTTCGTCCGTTCCGCAGAGGTGATCCGTGAGATCCGTAAACTTCTGAATGATAACGGTGGAAAGGACATCGGTATTATTGCGAAGATTGAGAATGCAGAAGGTGTTGAGAACATTGATTCCATCATTGAAGCATCGGATGGTATCATGGTTGCCAGAGGAGATCTTGGCGTGGAGATTCCTGCAAGCCAGGTGCCGCACATCCAGAAAGAGATCATCCGTAAATGTAATGAACATTATACACCGGTTATCACAGCAACACAGATGCTGGATTCCATGATCCGTAATCCCCGCCCGACACGTGCGGAGGTAGCGGACGTTGCCAATGCGATCTACGATGGAACCGATGCGATCATGCTTTCCGGTGAGACAGCAGCTGGTAAATATCCGGTTGATGCTCTTCAGATGATGGCGGAGATCGCAGAGATGACAGAACCGCATCTGGATTATAAGGTATTTATTGAACATCGTTCCATGGATGGAAGAGAGAAGATCTCCAGTGCAGTTGCACTTGCAACAGTCCGCACTGCGAAGAATCTGAAGGCAAATGCCATCGTGACACCGACCATGAGTGGAAATACAGCCAGACTGATTTCCAATTTCCGCCCGAAGGTTCCGATCTATGCCATTACACCGAACTCAACCATCCAGCACAAACTTCAGCTGATCTGGGGTGTAACACCTCTGAAAGGATATCAGAGAGATACCACGGACCATATCATGTCTCAGGCTATGAATGTTGTCCGCAGCCGTCATCTGATCCATAAAGGAGACCTTGTTGTATTTACAGCAGGAGACCCTGCGACCAACATGACAAACGGTCATGGTGCAGTGACAAATATGATGCACGTGATCGAGGCAGAATAAGACCGGGGGTTCATATGGAACCGCGGTCGGAAAACAGGAGATGCAGTTATTATGAAAAAAGTACCATTTGTGACACTTGAAAAACTCAACGAGATTACCGAGAAATACCCGACCCCTTTCCATCTCTATGATGAGAAGGGAATCCGTGAGAATGCAAAAGCCCTGAAAGAAGCTTTCGCATGGAATAAAGGATTCAAGGAGTTTTTTGCGGTAAAAGCAACCCCGAACCCGTATCTGATCAACATTCTGCAGGAGTATGGCTGTGGCTGTGACTGCTCTTCTGCAACAGAGCTTATGATGGCAAAGGCAGTAGGCTGCAAAAAAGGCGATATCATGTTCTCTTCCAACGATACACCGGAGAAAGAGTTCAAATATGCAGATGAGATTGGTGGAATCATCAACCTTGATGATATCACACATATTGAGAGCGTAGAGAGAGCTCTCGGAAAAATTCCGGAAGTGATCAGCTGCCGTTACAATCCAGGCGGAGTATTCAAGATCAGCAACGGTATCATGGATAATCCTGGAGATGCCAAATACGGAATGACTACCGAGCAGATCTTTGATGCATTCCGCATCCTGAAATCCAAAGGTGCCAAAGAATTCGGAATTCATGCATTCCTTGCCAGCAATACAGTAACCAACGATTACTATCCAATGCTTGCGAAGGTTATGTTCGAGCTTGCTGTAAAACTTCAGAAAGAGACAGGCGCACACATTAAATTTATCAACCTTTCCGGTGGAATCGGAATTCCTTACAAACCGGATCAGGAGCCGAACGATATCCGTGTGATCGGTGAGGGTGTCCGCAAGGTTTACGAAGAAGTTCTTGTTCCGGAAGGAATGGGCGATGTTGCAATCTACACAGAACTTGGACGTTTCATGATGGGACCGTATGGCTGCCTTGTTACAAAAGCCATCCACGAGAAACATACACACAAAGAGTACATCGGTGTAGATGCCTGCGCGGTAAACCTGATGCGTCCGGCGATGTATGGTGCTTACCATCATATTACCGTTATGGGTAAGGAGAACGAGCCATGTGACCATAAATATGATGTGACAGGTTCCCTCTGCGAAAACAATGATAAATTTGCCATTGACCGTATGCTTCCGAAGATCGACATGGGAGATCTCCTTGTGATCCACGATGCAGGCGCTCATGGTTTTGCAATGGGCTATAACTACAATGGTAAACTGAAATCTGCAGAGATCCTTCTTCATGAGGATGGCAGCTTTGAGATGATCCGCCGTGCCGAGACACCAAGAGATTATTTTGCAACATTTGACTGCTTCCCTGTTTTTGAAAAACTTCTTCAGGATGAAGACGAACTGAAATAAAATAGCAGAAAGATATAGAAATAGCCTTCCATGCATCTTGGTAATGATGCAGGAAGGCTGTTTTATATTTAAGCGTCTGGTAAGAACTGTAAGATCGCTGGCAGGGTCAAATGCAGGGTTACTGCGTCTTGCTGCCGGAGATTTCTGCCATGGCTTTTTTAAACTCAAAGAAAAACAGGATGGCAGTGAAGGTAACAGCCAGGATATCTGCAACCGGCTCAGCCATATAAACTGCATTTGTTTGATCAGCACGGAAAATATTGGGCAGGATATAGATCAGCGGGATGACCAGCACAAATTTCCGGACAATAGCCACAATGATGGAATCCTTGGCTCTGCCAAGGGAGATAAAGGTCATCTGGCAGGCAATCTGGATACCAAAGATAAACACAACTGCCATATAGATCCGGAGAGCTGTCTTTGTGAAAGCAAGTAATGTACTGTCCGAAGTAAACATTCCGGCAAAGATCTGCGGGAAGATCATAATGATCAGCCACAGGATCACGGAATAAGAAACACTTGTTTTTACAAGAAGCTTAAATGTAGAACGTACACGCTTTTCGTTACGTGCACCATAGTTGTAGCTGATGATAGGCTGTGCACCCTGACCAAGTCCCTGAAGAGGAAGCATGGCAAACTGCATGACGCTGGTGAGGATGGTCATGGCTCCTACGGCAACATCCCCGCCGTATTTTAAGAGTGAGGAGTTGTAGCAGACAGAGATAATGCTTTCACTGAGCTGCATGACAAAGAGAGAAGAGCCAAGGGCCATACAGGGCAGAAGAATTTCGGCTTTCAGTTTCATGGTGCTTTTTCGAAGCCGCAGGAAGGTCTTTTTTCCAAAGAGGAAAGCGAGCACCCAGATACAGGAAAATGCCTGGGAGATTACTGTTGCCAGAGCAGCGCCCCGGACACCCATGTGGAACCCGAAAATAAAAACCGGGTCCAGGATAATATTGGAAACCGCACCGATTAGTACGGAGAGCATTCCTGTTTTTGCGAAGCCCTGGGCAGTGATGAAATTATTCATACCAAGGGTCAGCTGTACAAAGATGGTTCCTGTTGCATAGATATTCATGTAGCCTACCGCATAGTCAATGGTGTTTGCGCTGGCGCCGAAGGCAAGAAGAAAACTGCGGTTTCCGAGAAGCAGGATAGTAGTCAGGATCAGGGAGATGATGATCTGCATGGAAAAACAGTTTCCAAGGGTCTGTTCGGCTTTTTCTGTTTCATTTTTTCCCATAAAGATGCTGGCTCTGGGAGCGCCGCCATTTCCAACAAGGGCGGCAAACGCGGATACTACCATAATAAGTGGCATACAGACGCCTACACCGGTAAGAGCAAGAGCACCATTTCCGGGAATGTGGCCAATGTAGATACGGTCTACAATGTTGTAGAGCATGTTAATGAGCTGTGCGGCTACTGTGGGAAGTGCGAGACGCAGAAGCAGCTTTCCCACAGGTTCTGTACCTAAAAAGCTTTTGTCTTTTTCCATTGTTTTTGTTCCTTTCGTGATTTTTTGTATTATATGACAAAGACCTGACAGATCTCTCCGTCAGGTCTTATACGATAGTGCCGCTGGCCGGACTCGAACCGGCACGGATCGCTCCGCTTGATTTTGAGTCAAGTGCGTCTGCCAATTCCGCCACAGCGGCATAACCATTTATTATAATAGCACAGTATCAGGTGGCTTGCAAGGATTTTTTCAGAATAAAGGTATTATTTGGAAATATTTTTAATTCTAAAAAGTTTATGAAATCGGATGAGGCATCCTTGAAATTGACTGAAAAAAGTGGTAGAGTGTACTACAAGGCTGTACCACCTGATATAGCACTGTGGATATAGCAATATACTATAAGATAACGGAGGAGACTGCATGAATCTGAATTCAAAAAAACCAGAGAAGCGGCCGCTGTATGTATATTACATTATTGCGGTCGTAATTATTGTTCTGCTGAATGTTTTTGCTCTTCCTGCTCTTTCTGAGAGAAGTGTAAAAGAGACCGATTACACCACCTTCCTGAAAGCTGTAGACAGAGGAAAAGTATATGAAGCAACTATTAATTCTGATTATATCTATTATACGATGAAGGTAGATGGAAATGATGTCTATTGTAAGACGGTATCTGTAGAGGATCAGGATCTTGTATCCCATCTTTACGATGCGGGCGTAAGTATAGAGGGTACTGCACCTCAGAGACAGTCCCTGCTTTTATCTCTGATCCTGGGATATGTACTCCCGATCGCAATTTTTATTCTCCTGGGACGCTGGCTCAGCAAGAAGATGATGAGTTCCATGGGAAACGGAGGACCGGGAGGAATGATGTCCTTTGGCAAAAGCAATGCCAAGGTTTATGTGAAATCCTCTACGGGAATCAAATTTTCAGATGTTGCCGGTGAGGATGAAGCCAAGGAGCTTTTGACGGAAATTGTAGATTTCCTTCATAATCCGGAGAAATACAGAGAAATCGGTGCTTCCATGCCGAAGGGTGCCCTTCTTGTAGGCCCTCCCGGAACCGGTAAAACTCTTCTTGCCAAGGCAGTTGCCGGTGAGGCGGAGGTTCCGTTTTTCTCAATTTCCGGTTCGGAATTTGTGGAGATGTTTGTGGGTATGGGTGCTGCCAAGGTCCGTGATCTTTTTAAACAGGCCAATGAGAAGGCACCATGTATCGTATTTATTGATGAGATCGATACCATCGGCAAGAAACGTGACGGCTCCGGAATGGGCGGCGGAAACGATGAGCGTGAGCAGACACTGAACCAGCTTTTGACGGAGATGGACGGTTTTGACGGCTCCAAGGGTGTTGTGATCCTGGCGGCTACCAACAGACCGGATTCCCTTGATCCGGCACTTCTTCGTCCGGGACGTTTTGACAGAAGGATCCCGGTTGAGCTTCCGGATCTGCAGGGACGTGAGGAGATCCTGAAAGTCCATGCCAAGAAGATCAAGATTGCAGACAGTGTCCGTTTTGACGAGATCGCCAAGGCTGCAGTTGGGGCTTCCGGTGCAGAACTTGCCAACATTGTCAATGAGGCGGCTCTCCGTGCAGTCCGTGACGGACGGAAATTTGCCACACAGGCGGATTTTGAAGAAAGTATTGAAGTTGTTATTGCCGGATATCAGAAGAAGAACCGTGTGCTTTCCAACAAGGAGAAACTGATCGTTTCCTATCATGAGGTTGGACATGCACTGGTTGCTGCCAAGCAGACAGATTCTGCACCGGTCCATAAGATTACGATCATTCCGCGTACTTCCGGTGCGCTGGGTTATACCATGCAGGTAGATGAGCAGGAACATTTCCTGATGTCCAAGGAAGAACTTGAGAATAAGATCGCTACTTTTACAGGTGGCCGTGCAGCAGAGGAGTTGATTTTCCATTCCATTACCACTGGTGCATCCAATGATATTGAGCAGGCGACCAAGATTGCCAGGGCGATGATCAGTCGGTATGGTATGAGTGATGATTTTGATATGGTTGCCATGGAAAATGTAAGCAACCAGTATCTTGGAGGAGATGCCAGCCTGACTTGTTCTTTTGAGACGCAGACGCTTCTGGATAAGAAGGTTGTGGAGCTTGTGAGACGGGAGCATGAGAAGGCTACGAAGATCCTGACGGATAATATCGGAAAGCTTCATGAGATTGCCAAGTATCTGTATGAGCATGAAACAATTACTGGTGAGGAGTTTATGAAGATTCTGAATGAAAAACCGGATGAGATTGAAGAAATTCAGGAAAATGAAACAAGGCAGTAAGAAGAAAGCGGGGCCCTGGGGCTCCGCTTTTGTTGTAAAAATATAAATTGTTCAGATTGTTTACCAGATTTCCGGATGTACCTTAGAACAGGTGAGAGCCAGGCTTCCCGGGCCGATGTGGCAGGAGACGCTTAATGACAGTGGAAAGATATTGACTTCACCGATGCTCGGGAAGCTGGTGAGGACTTCTTTTCGGAATTCCTCAGCTGCTTCCAGATTGTGGGAGTGGATGATATCCAGGTTGATCTTTTCTCCGAAGCGGTTTGCAATATCATCTTTGATGGCTTTGGTCATGGTGTTTTTGGCCTGGGTCATGGTGCGGGCTTTGGAGAAGGCGTCCAGTTTTTCGCCCTGAATCTGCAGAACCGGTTTCAGGCGAAGCATGGTTCCGATGGCTGCAGCTGCAGGGGTGATGCGTCCACCCTGTTTCAGGTATTTCAGGGTTGCCACGGTGATGTAGATGCTGGAGTCGAAACGGGTTTCTTCCAGCCAGGTTCCGATCTCATCGGCGGAGAGGCCGTTTTTGGCCTGCTGGATGGCTTCGATGGCAGAGTAGCGTAAAGTTCCGGAGATTCTCTGGTTGTTTACCACACGTACATGGCCGTCGTAATCTTCTGCAAGCATGTGGGCAGTCTGCATGGAACTGGAAAGGCCGCTGGACATGGGAATATGTACGATCTCGTCATAGTCTTTGAGAAGTTTGTCCCAGAGGGTAGTGACCGATTCCGGTGTGGGCTGTGAGGTGGAAACCCTGCAACTGGGATTCTGTTCGAGGTGCTGGAAAAACTGTGCCTGGTTCATGTCAATGTCTTCCAGATATTCTTTATCATCTATAAAAAATGGCATTGGGAGCATGTAGATGCCAAGTTCGTTTGCCTGGGCAGGTGACATGCCGCAGTTACTGTCTGTAACAATTGCGATAGATTTCATAATATGGATCCTCCCTGTTCGGATTTTTGACCCGGGCAGATGCTTTGTAAGGGAACTGCCCGGGATACTTCAAGTATACCACAGGAAACCGCCCTTGTCATTCACCGTTTAATTCGCTATAATGATAGCATTAACGTTACGAAGCAGCAAAGAGAGGGAAAAATATGAATTGTCGTATTGCAGAGGGAATGGTTAACAAGTATATCAATCATACGCTGCCGTTAAATGATCTGGAGGATTTTCTGGAACATATAGAGAACTGTTCCTCCTGCTACGATGAGCTTGCCACATATTTCATTGTGCATAAAGCCATGCAGCAGCTGGATGAGAAACAGGAGGATTCCGTTCTGGACTTTAAGGAACTTCTGGAGGAGGATATCCGGAAATCCAGGAGATATATCCGCAGAAGAAAAATCCGCAGAGCAATTGCGGCAGCAGCTTTCTGCGTTCTGATCGCAGCACTGGTGATCTTTCTCATTTTCGTGATTCTGGAACTGAAGGAGGGAATTTGATTTTGAGTGAAAAAATATTACTGATTGACGGACACAGCATTCTGAACCGGGCGTTTTATGGACTTCCGGATCTTACCAATGCAGAAGGACGCCATACAGGAGCGGTATATGGATTTCTGAACATTATGTTCAGGATCATGGAGGAAGAGAAACCGGAGTACCTTACCGTTGCTTTTGACCTGAGTGCACCGACATTCCGACATAAGCGCTATGAAGCTTATAAAGGCACCCGGAAACCTATGCCGGAGGAGCTTCGGGAACAGGTTCCGCTGATCAAGGAGATGCTTTCTGCCATGGGGATCAACATGATGTTTATGGAAGGCTATGAGGCAGACGATCTTCTTGGAACGGTTGCCAGAAGAAGTGAAGCGAAAGGCATGGATGTGACCATTCTTTCCGGAGACCGGGATCTTCTTCAGCTTGCCACAGATAAGGTACTGATCCGGCTGCCGAAGACTGTCCGGGGGAAGACCACCATTGAGGATTATCATACCGCGGAAGTGATTGAGAAATATCAGGTAACGCCGCCACAGATCATAGAACTGAAAGCTCTGATGGGGGACAGTTCCGATAATATCCCGGGAATTCC
This sequence comes from Blautia sp. MCC269, assembly GCF_018785655.1. Lineage (NCBI taxonomy): Bacteria > Bacillati > Bacillota > Clostridia > Lachnospirales > Lachnospiraceae > Blautia > Blautia sp. MCC269. The sequence continues at coordinate 69,918 of NZ_WQQE01000050.1, forward strand.
GGGCGTTGGAGAAAAAACCGCAACCAAGATGATCGTGCAGTTCGGTTCCATTGAGAATGCCCATGAACATCTGGAAGAAGTAAAGCCCAATAAGGCAAAAGAATCTCTCCGTGAACATTATGATATGGCACAGCTTTCCAAAGAACTCGCAACTATCAACACAGACAGTCCCCTGGAATTCTCCTACGAAAAAGCGAAAGTGGAGAATCCCTATACTCCGGAAGCTTATGAACTGTGCAAACGACTGGAATTTAAGAATATGTTGAACCGTTTTGACCCGGTTACGGCAGCGGATTCCTCCATGGAACTGGAATTTTTTACCTGCAATGATCTTTCCGGCGTGGAGGCCCTGTTTGAGAAAGCAGCCAGGAAGGAGCAGGTGGGTATTTCTGTTCTTGCAGACCCGGATCAGGTGTATACCGTGGGACTGGTCCTAGATGAAAAAGAAATCTATCAGATTCCGGTGGGAGGACTTCTTACCGGAGACTACCTTTGCGGAAAGCTGAAAACCCTGGCGGACAGAACGCTGCTCTGTGCCATGGACATCAAAGCAGTACTTAAACATGTTCCTCTGGAAAATCCGGAGAAAGTTTTTGACGCAGGGGTTGCGGCGTATCTTCTGAATCCTCTGAAGTCTGCCTATACCCATGACGATATCGCCAGAGAATATCTGGACGGCATGATGCTCCCGGCAAAAGAAGACCTTCTTGGGAAAACTTCCCTGAAAAAAGCCTGGGAAGAAGAGATGGAGGGTCTTGGAAACTATGCCTGCTATCAGGCGTTTGTGCCATGCATGGCCCGGGGTGTTCTCCTTGAAAAACTGGACGAAACAGGCATGCGTAAGGTTTATGATGAGATCGAACTTCCTCTTGTCTTTACTCTGGATTCCATGGAAAAATGGGGAATTTCCGTTAAAGGGGAAGAACTTAAAAGTTACGGCGAAAAACTCAAAGTCCGTATCCAGGAGCTGGAAAAAACCATCTGGCAGGAAGCAGGGGAGGAATTTAATATCAATTCCCCGAAACAGCTGGGCGTGATTCTTTTTGAAAAAATGGGACTTCCCGGCGGAAAGAAGACCAAGACCGGTTACTCCACAGCAGCGGATATCCTGGATAAACTGGCGCCGGATCATGCCATTGTAAAAGATATTCTGGAGTATCGTCAGTTGACCAAACTGAAATCCACTTATGCAGACGGGCTTGGAAATGTGATCAGAAAAGATGGACGAATTCACTCCACTTTTAACCAGACCATCACTGCAACCGGACGTATCAGCAGCACAGATCCGAATCTTCAGAATATTCCGGTACGTATGGAGCTGGGAAGACTGATTCGTAAGGTTTTTGTGCCGGAGGAGGGATTTGTATTTCTGGATGCAGATTATTCCCAGATCGAGCTTCGTGTGCTGGCTCATATGTCCGGGGATGAAAAACTGATCCAGGCTTACCGGGAAGCAGAGGATATTCACCGCCTTACCGCATCTCAGGTATTCCATGTGCCCCTTGATGAGGTGACACCGCTTCAGAGACGAAATGCCAAGGCTGTAAACTTCGGAATCGTGTATGGAATCAGTTCTTTCGGACTGAGCCAGGATTTAAGTATTACCAGAAAAGAGGCAGCAGCCTACATCGAAAAATATTTCGAAACTTACCCGAAGATCAAGGGATTTCTGGATGGTCTGGTAAAAGACGGAAAAGAACACGGTTACGTAACGACTATGTTTGGCAGAAGAAGACCGGTGCCGGAACTGAAATCCAGCAATTTCATGCAGCGTTCTTTCGGCGAGCGTGTGGCTATGAATTCCCCGATCCAGGGAACAGCGGCGGACATCATCAAGATCGCCATGAACCATGTTTATGAACGAATGAAAAAAGAAGGCCTGTGCTCAAGACTGGTGCTTCAGGTACACGATGAGCTTCTGATCGAGACAAAGAAGGAAGAAATCGAGATCGTTTCCCGCATTCTGGAAGAAGAGATGAAGGGAGCCGCAGATCTTGCAGTGGAACTTGACGTGGATATGCATCAGGGCGACAGCTGGTATGAGGCGAAATAAATGAGAGTGATCGGAGTAACCGGCGGAGTAGGCGCCGGAAAAAGTACAGTACTTGGAATCCTGGAAGAAGAGTTTCAGGCATATGTGATTCAGGCAGACCAGCTTGGCCATATTTTGATGGAACCGGGAGAAGAATGTTACGATGCGGTGATCGCATTGTTTGGAAAAGAAATCATAAAAAAAGATAAAACTATTGACCGGAGAAGGATTTCTGATGTAGTATTCACAGATAAGGATATGCTTTTGAAATTAAACGGGATCATTCATCCGGCCGTAAAACAGAGAATCCTCCGTCTTCTTGGAGAACAGAAGGAAGCGGGAAGAGGAATCTGCGTTGTGGAGGCTGCCCTTTTTCTGGAAGAAAATTATCAGGAATTCTGTGATGAAGTCTGGTATGTGTATACAGAAGAAGAGATCCGGATCCAGCGCCTGATGGAAAGCCGCGGCTATTCCAGGGAGAAATCTCTTGGCATTATCCGAAACCAGGTATCCGACCAGGTTTTCAGAGAACATACGGATTATGTAATCGAAAACAATGGAGATCTTTCGGATACCCGGAGACAGATCAGAGAAGGGATAGAGAGAAATGAGACTTTGTAGTATTGCCAGCGGAAGCAGTGGCAACTGTATCTATGTGGGCTCTGAGGAGGCACATGTCCTGGTAGATGTGGGGATCAGCGGGAAGAGCATCGAAAAAGGCCTGAATTCCCTGGATCTTACCGGGAAAGACGTGGACGGAATCCTGATCACCCATGAACATTCCGACCATATCAAGGGCCTGGGAGTGATTTCCAGAAAATACGGAATTCCCATCTACACCACAGGCGGGACTGCAGACGCCATGCTTCGGATGAAATCCCTTGGAAAAATGCCGGAGGGGCTGATCCACGAGATCCGGGAAGATGAGCCGTTTGAGATTAAAGATCTGACAGTAAATCCTTTTACCATTCCTCACGATGCGGCACAGCCGGTAGGTTACCGCCTGGAATGCGGAGAACATTCTGTGGGTATTGCCACAGACCTTGGAAAATATAACGATTACATTGTAAAAAATCTGGAGAATCTGGATGCGGTGCTTCTGGAAGCCAACCACGACATCCGCATGCTCCAGGTTGGAAAATACCCTTATTATCTGAAACAGAGAATCTTAGGAGACAGAGGCCATCTCTCCAATGAGAATGCAGGCCGCCTGCTTTGTAGGATCCTTCATGATAATTTGAAGGCGGTTTTTCTCGGCCATTTAAGCAGAGAAAACAACTATGAAGAACTTGCCTACGAGACTGTGTGCTCGGAGGTGACACTTGGTGACAACCCGTACCGTTCCAGGGATTTTAAGATCCAGGTAGCGAAGAGGGATCACATATCAGAAATAATCACAGTGTAGAAAGGAAAAAACGATGAAGAAGACAATTATCACAGTAGTAGGAAATGACACAGTAGGAATTATCGCAAAGGTTTGTACATACCTTGCAGAGAATCAGGTTAATATTCTGGATATTTCTCAGACCATCGTTCAGGGGTACTTCAACATGATGATGATCGCAGACACAGCAAAATGTGAAAAAGACGGCGGCACACTTGCAAAAGAGCTTGAGAATCTTGGCAAAGAGATCGGCGTAGTGATCCACTGCCAGCATGAAGATATTTTTAACATGATGCATCGAGTATAATTAAATAACGGATATACTGTTGTTTGATTATGAGCAAGTAGCGAAGCGGATGCTTTTATCCGCATTATACCAATCATCAGGGAGAAAATAAAATGATCAATATTTTTGAAGTAAACGAGACAAATAAAATGATCGAACAGGAGAATCTGGATGTGCGTACCATTACCATGGGTATCAGCCTTTTAGACTGTATCGATCCTGACCTGGATGCACTGAATCAGAAAATATATGAGAAGATCACCACAAAAGCCAGAAACCTGGTAGCTACCGGTGATGAGATTGCAACCGAGTACGGAATCCCGGTTGTAAATAAACGAATTTCCGTAACACCGATCGCTCTGGTTGGTGGAGCCGCATGTAAGAAACCGGAAGATTTTGTGACCATCGCAAGAACACTGGATAAATGTGCCAAGGAAGTTGGAGTGAACTTTATCGGCGGATATTCCGCACTGGTAAGCAAGGGAATGACTCCGGCAGAGGAACTTCTCATCCGCTCCATCCCGCAGGCAATGGCAGAGACAGAGCGTGTCTGCAGTTCTGTAAACGTTGGTTCCACCAAGACCGGTATTAACATGGATGCCGTAAAACTGATGGGCGAGATCGTCCTTGCAACCGCAGAGGCAACCAAAGAGCAGGATTCCCTTGGCTGTGCCAAACTTGTGGTATTCTGCAACGCACCGGATGACAACCCGTTTATGGCAGGTGCTTTCCACGGTGTTACAGAGGCTGACTGCATCATCAATGTAGGTGTCAGCGGCCCTGGTGTTGTCAAGAAAGCCCTGGAGCAGGTTCGCGGAGAAGATTTCGGAACTCTCTGCGAGATGATCAAGCGTACCGCATTTAAGGTAACACGAGTGGGACAGCTGGTTGCACGTGAGGCATCCAAACGTCTGGATGTGCCGTTTGGTATTGTGGATCTTTCCCTTGCACCAACACCGGCCATCGGTGATTCCGTAGCAGAGATTCTGGAGGAAATCGGTCTTGAGAGAGCCGGTGCACCTGGAACAACTGCAGCACTTGCGCTTCTCAATGACCAGGTAAAAAAAGGCGGCGTTATGGCAGCAGCAGCTGTGGGCGGATTAAGCGGTGCCTTTATTCCGGTCAGCGAGGATCAGGGAATGATCGATGCGGTAAATGAGGGAGCGCTTACGCTGGAGAAACTGGAAGCCATGACCTGCGTATGCTCTGTTGGACTGGATATGATCGCAGTTCCGGGAGATACCAAAGCTACCACACTGGCAGGTATCATTGCCGATGAGTCTGCCATCGGTATGGTAAACCAGAAGACAACCGCAGTACGTCTGATTCCGGTAATCGGCAAAGGTGTAGGCGAGACTGTTGAATTCGGAGGCCTTCTTGGTTATGCTCCGATCATGCCTGTAAATTCCTTCTCCTGCGATGCATTTGTACAGAGAGGCGGAAGAATTCCGGCACCGATTCACAGTTTTAAAAATTAATTCTGAAATTAATTTCATTTCGGGGTTGACAGACTCACGTTGATGTGCTAAAGTAAACACAACTTAAAAAACAAACCAGTGAGAAAGAGAAGTAAACATTTCAGGAAGCTTCACAGAGAGCGGTGATGGTGGGAATCCGCAGGGGACCAGATGTTGAATGGACTTTCGAGGGCGGCCCGAACTATTTATCTGTACAGTAGGCGCCGACGGGAACCGAACCCGTTATCAATGAGGAGTGTATGTTAGTACACCGGAAAGTGGACGATTCGTCAATTTGAGTGGTACCGCGATAATAAAGAACTTTTATTACCGTCTCAAGCATAATATAAGCTTGAGACGGTTTTTGTGTTACAGGAAAAAAGAGATTCTGTTGCATAAAAAGTTGTTCCGGAAAAGCAGGCCGCAGGGTGTACAAAAAGTAATCATAAGCGGAAATAAGAAGGGAGAACAAAATTATGAAAAAAAGAATGTTAGTAATCGCAGCAGCAGTAGCAGCAACAAGTATGATGGTGGCCAGCCCGGTTATGGCAGAGGATTTTAAAGTAGGTATCTGCAATTATGTAGATGATGCTTCCCTGAACCAGATCGTAGACAATATCCAGTCCCGTCTGGAAGAGATCGGCAAAGAAAAAGGCATCACATTTGATGTATCTTATGATAACTGCAATGCAGATGCCAGCGTTATGGAACAGATCATCTCCGATTTCCAGGCAGATAACGTTGACCTGATGGTAGGTGTGGCTACACCGGTGGCAATGCGTATGCAGTCTGCTACAGAGGGAAGTGATACACCGGTTGTTTTCTCCGCAGTATCGGATCCGGTTGGCTCCGGCCTTGTAGATTCTCTGGATGCACCTGGCGCAAATATTACAGGAACCAGTGATTACCTGGATACTTCTTCTATCATGAAACTGATCCAGGCGCAGAACCCGGATGTAAAGAAAATCGGTCTTCTTTATGATGTAGGACAGGATTCCTCCACAACAGCAATCCAGGAAGCAAAAGATTACCTGGATGAGCAGGGAATCGAATATGTAGAACGTACCGGAACCACTACCGATGAAGTTCAGCTTGCGGCAGATGCACTGATCGCAGATGGTGTGGATGCAGTATTTACACCTACTGATAACACCATCATGACAGCAGAACTTTCTATTTATGAGAAATTTATTGAGGCAGGAATTCCACACTACACAGGTGCTGACTCCTTTGCATTAAATGGTGCCTTTGTAGGATATGGCGTTGATTATGCAAACCTTGGACAGAAAACAGCCGATATGATCGCAGATATCCTGGTGGATAACGCAGATCCGGCCAAAACCGCTGTGGAAACATTCGATAATGGTACTGCAACAGTTAATACAGAAACCTGTAAAGAACTGGGCCTTGATTTTGATACCGTAAAGAAAGCATTTGAGCCTCTCTGTACACAGGTAAATGAGATCACAACTGCAGAAAGCTTCGACGAAGTAGAAACAAAATAAATCCAATTGGAGGAAATCACTGTGACGATTGCAACTATGCTCTCCCTCGGGGAGACTGCCCTGAAGCTTGGACTGATCTGTTCCCTGACAGTTCTTGCCCTGTTCCTTAGTTATTCCATGCTGAATGTCTGCGACCTTTCTACAGACGGCTGCTTTACTTTCGGAGCCGCTGTAGGAGCTGTAGTAGCTGTAAGCGGACATCCGTTTCTGTCCATTGTGGCAGCTATGGCAGCAGGTGTTACATCGGGATTTGTAACTGCCATACTGCAGACAAAGCTGGGAGTAGACAGCCTGCTTGCAGGTATCATTGTAAATACGGCCTTATATTCCGTAAATATTGCGGTCATGGGAGGATCTTCCCTCATTAATATGAACCGGACAACCACGGTATTTACCATGATGAAGGATGCACTTGCAGGTACACCTTTAAAAGGCAGAGAAGATATTATCATTGCAGCCATCGCAGTGATCCTTGTGATCGTATTTCTGGTATTTTTCCTGAGAACAAGACTTGGTCTTGCAATCCGGGCAACCGGAAATAATTCCGATATGGTAAAATCTTCCTCCATCAATCCGGTCTTTACAACTGTGATTGGCCTTTGTGTGGCAAATGCATTTACCGCACTTTCCGGATGCCTTCTGTCCCAGTCACAGAAATCCGTAGATATCAACATCGGACAGGGTATGGTCACCATCGCACTGGCATCTCTGCTGATCGGAGGTACTCTTCTTGGTCATGGAGGAATTTTTGTAAGGGCGGTAGGAATGGTGCTTGGTTCCTTTATCTTCCGCCTTGTGTACACCATTGCACTTCGTTTCAATATGCCGGCGTTTATGCTGAAACTGGTATCTTCTGTGATCGTTGTTCTTGCAATTTCCGGTCCGTATCTTAAGAAACAGTGGCCGCAGATCCGAAGAAGAATGACTCATACAAAAGGAGGCAGATGATCCATGTTAAAAATCAGCCATATTTCAAAAACATTTAATCCGGGAACTGTAAACGAAAAAAAGGCAATCGAAGATCTTTCCCTGGAACTGAAAAAAGGCGACTTTGCTACGATCATCGGTTCCAATGGTGCGGGAAAATCAACACTTTTCAACGCAATCTGTGGTGATTTTCTCACAGATGCAGGAGCGATCGAGCTGGACGGCAGAGACATTACATTTATGCCACAGCATGCACGTGCAAAAGAAATCGGCCGTCTTTATCAGGATCCGATGCGTGGAACTGCGCCGGGCATGACAATCGAAGAGAATCTTGCACTTGCAGCTGGCAAAGGCGGATGGCTTTCTCATACAACCCGACAGGAAAAAGAACGTTTCCGTGAAGAACTGAAGAAACTGGACATTGGCCTGGAAGAGCGGATGAGTCATCCGGTAGGACTTCTTTCCGGCGGACAGAGACAGGCCTTGACACTTCTGATGGCAACGATGAATCCGCCGAAATTACTTCTTCTGGACGAGCATACCGCAGCGCTTGACCCGGGAACTGCTGAGAAAGTTCTGAATCTCACAAAACGGATTGTGGAAGAACATCAGCTGACCTGTTTAATGATCACGCACAACATGCAGTCTGCAATTGATCTTGGAAACCGTATCCTGATGATGGATTCTGGTAATATCGTACTGGATATTGGAGGAGAAGAGAAGAAGAACATGACCGTGGACGGTCTCCTTGAGAAGTTTAAGACAGGAGCTGGAAAAGCACTGGATAATGACCGTATTCTTCTGTCGGAATAATGAATGATAAATAGAAGAACCATCACTTTGACTTTATTATGGAAGAGGGACGAATGATATGCAGTTTTCAAAAAGACTGGACCGATTTGGCGATGAAATTTTTGCTGCTTTGAACAACCGGCGCATGGAGCTGGAAGCTCAGGGCATGAAGATCTATAACATGAGTGTGGGAACCCCGGATTTTAAAACTCCGGAATACATCAAAAAAGCCGTAGCGGAAGCGGCCATGGATGACAACAACTGGAAGTACAGCCTCCGGGATCTGCCGGAGCTTCTGGAAGCAGTCTGTACTTATTATAAAAAACGTTTTGACGTGGAACTGACACCGGATATGGTAATGACCGTTTATGGAAGCCAGGAAGGAATGGGACATCTTGGCATGGCTCTCTGTGACGAGGGAGAAACCGTCCTTCTTCCGGACCCGTGCTATCCGGTATTTGCAGCAGGAAGCCTGATGGCCGGAGCAGTTCCGTATTACTATCCACTGGTTGCGGAACATGACTTTCTCCCCTATGTAAAGGGAATCCCGGAAGAAGTGGCGAAGAAGGCTAAATACATGGTGGTATCCCTTCCGTCCAATCCGGTAGGAAGCATTGCTACACCGGGACTTTACGAAGAAATCGTGGAATTTGCGAAAAAATATGATATTCTTATTATTCATGATAATGCATACAGCGATATTATTTTTGACGGAGCATTTGGCGGAAGCTTTCTTGCAACACCAGGAGCAAAAGAGATCGGCGTAGAGTTCTTCAGTCTTTCCAAATCCTTTAATGTTACCGGCGCAAGGCTCAGCTTCCTGGTAGGCCGGCCTGACGTGATCGCAGCACTTCGCAAGCTGAGAAGCCAGATCGATTTCGGTATGTTCCTGCCACTTCAGAAAGCAGCTATTGCCGCACTTGAGGGACCGCTGGACAGCGTAAAAGAACAGTGCCAGATGTACCAGGAGAGAAGAGATGCACTTTGCCAGGGACTTCGTGACATTGGCTGGGAACTTCCAAATGGAAAAGGCACCATGTTCGTCTGGGCAAAGATCCCCGGCGGCCGCACGGACAGTATGGCTTTCTGTATGGAACTGATGGAAAAAGCAGGCGTTATCGTAACACCGGGAGCAAGTTTCGGACCACACGGGGAAGGCTACGTACGTTTCGCACTGGTGCTTCCGCCGGAGAAAATCCGGGAAGCAGTGGAAGCCATTGGAAAAAGCGAGATTACCGTTACGGTTACAAAATAATCCGCGGTGGTTTCTGGAATTCATGAACAAAAGGCTGACCTGTTTTCCGGCAGAGAAGCATTTCATAAAGATTTGAAGCTTCGCAGGTTTGATTAAAAATCCCTAATCCGTCTTTATTAAGGATGGAAGAGGCATCTGCAGCTTTGGTAAGCATAGGGATGGAAGTGCTTTTCTTAATCTGACCAAGAAGCGGTGCACTGTCTTTTCGGAAACCAAGCACCCGGGCATAGGGAATATGTCCGGGTGCTTTTTCTTTCAGATCCAGAAAGATCCGGACAAGACCGCGGCAGATGGCAGACCGTGTAATATCTCTGGTTTTCAGAAGATCCGCAAACTGGGAAAAACTTTCATACTGGTTCAGGTATTTTAAAATCCGGCGGATCAGAGCATCGGAAAGATCCGGATACTGATGTAAACTTTCTTCCGTTTCCAGAAGAAGTTTATAATGAAGAGGAAGATCCAGAGCTGTTTCCAGAAGCCAGCATTTCTTTTCCAGTGCAGAGGAAAAGACCGGAAATGCTGCAGCCGGAATAAAACGGGAAAAAGCCATGGCATCCCTTTCGGTGGAAAGAAGTTTCCGGATACCGGAAGCAGACGGGAAAAAATCTCCGGAAATATCCGAGAGATCTGAGTCGTGATATCCGCTTCCCTTTCGGAGAAGTGCATGGGGGCGGATGGAGCTGTTCTGGCACAGCAGGGCTTTGCAGTACTCAATGCCAAGGATATTGTTTGGGGAAGAAAGGATGGAATCCATCTGCTCCGGAAAAATAAAATGTCCGTCACCGAAAGACACATCAGAGATGGCAGATTTTGTAACATAACTTGTCAGCGCACGGCTTCTTGCCAGGGGAAAACTCATTCCTTCACGGAGATTTTTCTGGAGAAAATCTCTGTATACAGGAGGCTCCGCCACAAGAATGCGGGCTGTTTCCATAAGGATCTCCGTATCGCCGCATTCACTGCCAAAACAAAGTTCATCCACAATCCCAAGTCCGTCCAGAAGGCTTACGCCGCCTGCGGCAAAGCCCTCCGCACTGGCAGTGGAAACCTGGACGGGAAGTTCCAGGACGAGATCGGCACCGCCAAGAAGAGCCATCTCTGCCCGGAGATGTTTTGGCATGAGAGCAGGAGCTCCTCTCTGTACAAAATCCCCGCTTGTGGCGACGATTACATAATCAGCACCAAGAGTTTCCTTGGCATAACGGATCTGATATTCATGCCCCCTGTGAAAAGGATTGTATTCTGCAATAATTCCAACAACTTTCATATAAAAACCTGCCATTTCTGAAAAGTTAAATTCTACGCAAAGCATTACCAGGATATGGGCCGCATATACCTGTCCGGCACTGCGTTTTTCCATAATGAAGCTATTCTAACATAAGCATCACAAAAAGTTAAGCCATACATAATCTGCTTTGCATCCAGGCTCGTAAATTGCATCTCAAAAAATACGCCACACATCCATTTTCTGACAATGAAAAGCTTGAAATACAAAGTGTAAGGGGGTATAATAAACACAGTGTAGTGCCCGAACAGACACTAGCGTTTTTGTTACATCAAGAAAGGAGCCATTTAATCATGGGATTTGTTGAACTGCTTAAGAAAAGAGCAAAAGAAAGCGTAAAAACAATTGTACTGCCAGAGACAGAGGATATGAGAACTCTTGAGGCAACTGACAAGATTCTGAAAGAGGGAGTTGCCAAAATCATCCTCATCGGTAATGAGGAAGAGATCAACAAGAAAGCTGCAGAGGGCGGCTTTGATATTTCCGGCGCACAGATCGTAGATCCGGAGACATCCGACAGAACTCAGGCATACATTGATAAATTCGTAGAACTGAGAGCAAAAAAAGGAATGACACCTGAAAAAGCGAAAGAGATCCTTCATACTCAGTACCCATACTATGGCGTAATGATGGTTAAGATGGGTGATGCAGACGGTATGGTATCCGGTGCATGCCACTCTACAGCAGATACACTTCGTCCATGCCTTCAGATCCTGAAGACAAAACCGGGAACCAAGCTTGTATCCGCATTCTTCCTGATTGTAGTTCCGGATTGCGAGTATGGCGCAAACGGTGCATTCGTATTTGCTGATTCCGGTCTGAACCAGAACCCGACACCGGATGAACTTTCCGCAATCGCAGCATCTTCCGCTGAGTCCTTCAAACTTCTTGTTCAGGAGGAGCCAATCGTAGCTATGCTTTCCCACTCCACCAAGGGAAGTGCAAAACATCCTGACGTAGATAAAGTCGTAGAGGCTACCAGAATCGCAAAAGAGGAGCATCCGGAGCTTAAACTTGACGGAGAGTTCCAGCTTGATGCAGCTATCGTTCCAAGCGTAGGCGCATCCAAAGCACCAGGAAGCGAAGTAGCTGGTAAAGCGAACGTACTGGTATTCCCAGACCTTGATGCAGGTAACATCGGATACAAACTTGCTCAGCGTCTTGGTAAAGCTGAAGCATACGGACCTGTTACACAGGGTATTGCGAAACCTGTAAACGACCTGTCCCGTGGATGCTCTGCAGACGATATCGTAGGTGTTGTAGCAATCACAGCAGTACAGTGCCAGGCAGAGGATAAATAATTATAAATAATCAGGAGAGTAAAATCATGAACGTATTGGTTATCAACTGTGGAAGTTCTTCATTAAAATATCAGTTAATCGATTCCGAGACAGAGAATGTCCTTGCAAAAGGTCTCTGCGAGAGAATTGGTATCGACGGAAGACTGGTATATCAGAAAGCCGGATGTGACAAAGAGATCACAGAGGCAGCTATGCCAACACATAAAGAGGCAATCCAGATGGTACTGGATGCACTTACCAATGACAAGACAGGCGCAATCGGAAGCCTGAAAGAAGTTAACGCAATCGGACACCGTGTCGTACACGGCGGCGAGAAATTCGCTTCTTCCGCAGTGATCACAGATGAGATGATCAAAGCAGTAGAAGAGTGCAACGACCTTGCACCGCTTCACAACCCGGCAAACCTGATCGGTATTCGTGTATGTGCAGAGCTTATGCCAGGTGTACCGCAGGTAGGTGTATTTGATACCGCTTTCCATCAGACAATGCCTGCAAAAGCATATCTCTACGGACTTCCGCTTGAATTCTACAAGAAATATAAAGTAAGAAGATACGGTTTCCATGGAACATCCCACAGCTTCGTATCCAAGAGAGCTGTTGAGTTCCTCGGCCTTGACAAAGACAACTCCAAAGTTATCGTTTGCCACCTTGGAAACGGATCTTCCATCAGCGCTGTTGTAAACGGAAAATGTGTAGACACCACAATGGGTCTTACACCACTGGAAGGTGTTGTTATGGGAACACGTTCCGGTAACATCGACCCGGCTATCATGGAGTTCATCGCTAAGAAAGAGAACCTTGACATCGAGGGCGTTATGAACGTACTCAACAAGAAATCCGGTCTTCTTGGACTTTCCGGCGGACTTTCCAGTGACTTCCGTGACCTTAACGAGGCAGCTGAGGGTGGAAACGAAGATGCAGCAAACGCAATCGATGTTCTCTGCTACGGCATCGCTAAATTCGTAGGCGGATATGTTGCAGCAATGAACGGTGTTGACGCGATCGTCTTCACAGCAGGTATCGGTGAGAACGCAATCCCGGTACGTGAGAAAGTTGTAAGCTATCTTGGATACCTTGGCGTAACACTTGACAAAGACGAAAACGGACATCGTGGCGAGGAGATCGTAATCTCCACACCAGATTCCAAAGTTAAAGTTGCAGTTATCCCGACAAACGAGGAACTTGCAATCTGCCGTGAGACTGTAGCACTGGTATAATCAGCCGCTTCAGTACTGACACAGATGGTATAAAACCGTTCGGGCATAGCCGGAAATCAGGCAGAATATTACTGCGAACCAGCAGTATACATTCGGGGGCGGACAGGTAACAGTCCACCCCCGAAATTTGCCCCTGAATTTCCGATTAAGCCAACAGTAACAAAAAATTAAAAAAATGTAATATTTTCCCGAAAATAACGTTGACAAATCACAAGACCATATGTATAATGGATTGAGTGTGGATAGGAGAGACTTATGCAGATTCATTTATTAGACATTTCTTCCTGTGATGGCAAGACGATCCAGGAGTCAGTTGTTCCTGAACTGGAGAAGATTGATTTTCAGATGGGAAGTTTTCCGGTACTTGCGAAAGAACCGGTAGAGCTTACAATCACCAATACCGGTGATAAGGTTCTTGAACTTACAGGAACCGGTAAGATTACAGTGGGAATCCCTTGTGACCGCTGTCTTGAGACAGTAGCCGTAGAGATACCGCTGGAATTTAAGAAGAAGCTCGACATGAAGCTTTCTGACGAAGAACGTGTCAATGATCTGGATGAAAGCAGCTATCTCACAGGTATGAACCTGGATGTGGACCGGTTGGTCTATCTTGAGGTATTGATATGCTGGCCTTTGAAGGTCTTATGTAAAGAAGACTGTAAAGGTATCTGCAGCCGCTGCGGGAAGAACCTGAACGAAGGTCCCTGCGGATGCAAGGAGGAGCCTAAGGATCCCCGCATGGCAGCTATCAGTGATATATTCAGTAAATTTAAGGAGGTGTAACCTATGTCCATTTGTCCTAAGAACAAATCTTCCAAAGCTAGACGTGACAAGAGAAGAGCGAACTGGAAAATGAGCGCTATGAACCTTGTTAAATGTAGCAAATGTGGAGCACTTATGATGCCACACAGAGTTTGCAAAGCTTGCGGAAGCTACAATAAGAAGGAAATCATCAAAGTTGAGGACTAATTTTAATTAGACAGTCAATATATGATGCAGAAAAGAGTCTGGTATGCTGAGATAAGTATACCGGCTTTTTTTATACTCTGAGGGGAAATAAAAATATGAAAGAGAACAAAAATCAGAAAAATACCGCCGTAAACCAGATCACAGAGGGCGTGATCTGGAAACAGCTTCTGTTTTTCTTTTTTCCGATCTTGTTTGGAACTCTGTTCCAGCAGATTTATAATACCGCCGATACGGTTGTGGTAGGCCGTTTTGTGGGAAAAGAAGCGCTGGCTGCAGTCGGTGGTTCGTCCAGCATGATTGTGAATCTGATTGTAGGATTTTTTGTGGGCCTATGTTCTGGTGCGTCTGTGGTGATTTCACAGTTCTACGGCGCAAAAGACCACAAAAATCTCAAAAAAGCGCTTCACACATCCATGATTTTCTGTCTGGCAGCCAGCATAATTGTGGGAACAGCAGGATTTATCCTGGCAGAGCCGATCCTTCACCTGATGAAAACACCGGCAGAAGTAATTCCGGATTCTGTACTGTACCTGCATATCTATTTTGCGGGAACTTTTTTCAATCTGGTTTACAACATGGTATCCAGTATCTTAAGAGCAGTAGGAGACTCCAAAAGACCCCTTTATGTGCTGATCATCACCTGCCTTTTGAATATTCTTCTGGATGTTGTGTTTGTTGTAATCTTCCATATGGGAGTTCTTGGCGTTGCACTTGCAACAGTCAGCTGTCAGGCAGTCAGTGCCATTCTTGTAACCTGGTTTTTGATGCGGGCAGAAGATATTTACCGTCTGGATTTCCATGAGATCCGTTTTGATCTCCGGTCTCTTGGAGCAGTTTTAAGGATTGGACTTCCAGCAGGACTGGAATCTGTGATGTACAACATTGCCAATCTTACTATTCAGATTTTTGTCAATGAGCTGGGAACGGATACCGTGGCAGCCTGGGGAACCCTGGGAAAAATTGACGCGGTATTCTGGATGGTCTGCAATGCCTTTGCTATCTCAATTACCACCTTTGTGGGACAGAACTACGGTGCCGGAAAATACCACCGCATGCGAAAAAGCGTCCGTGTCTGTATGGCAATGGCATATATTACCGCATTTATTGTAAGTGGTGCAATTGTTCTGTTTGCGGGACCAATTTACCGCCTATTTACCACAGATCAGACAGTGGTGAAAATTGGAGTCCATATGATCCGGTTCCTGATCCCATCGTATGCGCTTTATGTTGTGATCGGAATTCTGTCCGGCGCCCTGCGTGGTGCCGGAAGAGTTCTGATCCCCATGATTCTGACATGCGGAGGCGTCTGCATGATCCGGATTATCTGGCTGTTTGCCTTTGTAAAATCCCATCCCGGAATTAACAGCATTATGCTCAGCTATCCGGTGTCCTGGGTAATTACTGCGGTGCTGTTTGTCATTTACTATTTCCGGCGTTTTCCCGGTATACAAAAAAAGAAATAACCATATAAAAAGGGTGCTGATTCTGCGTGATAGCAGTGATTGGCACCTTTGTTTTTCTCGAAAAATGTCGATTTATTACGAATTGATTTCATTGCCTGAAAAGAGAAAAAGCGGTATTCTGGACGCATATAGATGGATATTTAAAACAGCACAAAAGGGGATGAATCACATGCACAATCTGCGAAAAACAATAAGATATGGGATTTTATCAGTACTTGGAGTGATTGTTATGGGGATCTGCATGAGGTACGCCATAAAAACGGCAATGGCAGCAATCACAGCCCTGACGGTGGGAATCCGAAACCGATCCGGAAAGCGGGGTGGCAGCCATAGAGAAGAAAAATAAGCTGTGGACTCTTATTTTCGGAATTACAGTGATTTTATCCATGACGGCATTTTTTCTGATGTACCGCATGAACAATGAATATACGGCCAGAGGAGAGGAGCCCATTCAGGGAATTCTCTGTCTGGATGAGGAAAAAGCAGCGGGGAAACTGCATTATCTGGTCAGAGAATGGCAGTATTTTCCGGGGAAACTTCTTACTCCAGATATGCTGAAAGAAAACACCGGATATTACAGCCGGTATATTTCCATTGGAGAATACGGAGGAATGGAACTGGGTGACAAAAATGCCTCTCCCTATGGCTGCGGAACCTATCGGATGATTCTGATTCTGCCGAAAAAAGAACAGACATGGGCCCTTTCTCTTAAGAAGGTCTTTTCCGCATACCGGATTTATATCAACGGAGAACTGGCAGGAGAAGTGGGAGATCCGGATGAAAAAACTTATAAAGAGCAGATTATGAACCGTGTTTTTACATTTCAGGGATCTGAAATGGCGGAAATTGTCATAGCAGTGGCAGACAAAAACCATGTCAAATCCGGAATTCAGTATATTCCGGTGTTCGGGTCCCCGGTTCAGATCAATATGCAGAGAGGATTGCGGGTACTTGGGAGCGGATTTGCCATGGCATTTTGTATTTGCGTCATGTTTGGAGTGCTTACAGTACATATCCGCACCAGGACATATCTGTCTCTTATGATTGATGTCTGGATTGTGGCAGCTTTTCTTCTGGAAATTTTTGTGGATATTCTTCCCTCAGCAGGAATTTTCTATGAAGCATCCTGGATCAGCGAAGCTGTCAAATGGGTTGCGGCGTTTTATATGCTGGTAAATACTTTCGGGGAAACTGACTGCGGATATGGGAAAATTGTTCTGGTGGGAACAACGGTTTACGCCTGTTCCCTTGCAGCAGATCGGATCTGGCCTCTTTACGAACCTATCATCGGAGGCCGGTTTCCGGAGACCGGAGGGATGGTACTGGCCATTGCGTTTGCCTGCGTGCTGTGGAGAGATCTTTCAGAAGCGTACAAAATCCGTCTCACCTATGAGATATACAGCAAACAGACAGAACTGCGTCTGCTTGCTCAGAAAAAACATTACGAAAAACTGAAAGCGCAGATGGATGAAACCAGCCGTGTCCGTCATGATATGCGGCAACATCTCCGGGTGCTGGCTGCCCTTCTGGAACAGAAACAGTATGAGGAAATGCAGACGTATCTTTGCCGGTATACAAGGGAGTTTCAGGAGAGGCTTACATATCAGACCTACTGTAAAAATCAGGTAACCGATGCAATTCTTCATTATTATGAGGAGATCTGCCGGGAAAAAAGAATCTCTTTTCAGTGCCAGGTGGAGGCACCGGAGAATACAGGAATCGAAGATACAGACTTCTGCCGGCTTTTTGGAAATCTGCTGGAAAACGCAGTTGAGGCAGCCGAAAGGTGCCCGGATGGCAGCCCAAGATTTATCCGGGTACAGATCCGGGCCAGAAATAATAAACTGCTGATCGAAGAAGAAAATAGTTGTACAGGTTCTCTTCGAAGAGGCAGGGACGGAATTTTCTCCGGAAAACATTCCGGACAGGGAATCGGAACCGCATCCATCTCGGAGATTGCGGCACGTTATGGTGGTCTTGCAGACTTTCAGGACCATAATGGGATTTTTAAGGCAGAGATTTTCCTTCGCCTGACGAAAAAAGATACTGAAGATAAGCTTTTCGGATAGCGGCAGAACCACGTTTCCGGATCTGGACAGTTTCTCCGTTATCCAGAAGGAATCCGTCGTCGGTGGCTTCCTGGATGCGGTCCATATTTACCATACATCCACGGTAACAGGAGAGAAAATTGTGGCAGTCACGGATCTGCTCCTCAAATTTATGGAATGTAAGGTAAGAACGCAGCGGGCCGGCATCTGTATGCAGGCAGACGGCATTGCGGAATGTATCTGCATACAGAATGCTGTGCAGCGGCACACGCACAGGAACACGGTCAGAAATAATTTCGATATATCGTGCATGAAGAGCCTCTTTCAGACGAAAAGAATCCAGAATCTGACACAGCTTTTCCGGCTGAAAAGGTTTCAGAAGATAGTAGGCGGCATTTACGTCGTAGCTTTCCACCGCAAATTCACTGCTGGTAGTCACAAAAACAAGAATGCAGTCATCAGACTGATTTCGGATTCTTCTGGCTGCTTCCATGCCGGTAATGCCATCCATATAGATATCCAGAAACAGGATCTGGAAATTTCCGGGCCGGTAATCGTCAAAGAAAGCCTCCGCACTGGAAAAGTACCGGATTTCCGTGGGAATCTGTCTGTTTTCAAAATAAGAAGTAATAATACGTTTCAGCTGTTCTGCGTCCGATGCAATGTCATCAATAATAGCAATATTCAAAATCTGTAACCTCCGGAGAAATAAGTGTAAAGGTAGTATAGCATAACTTTTAGGAATGTCCAGAGGCAGTTTACGATTTTACATAAGTTTTACGGGGGAGATTTTGTAGAGAAATGTCGTAAGATCTCATATTCTCTCAAAATCATTAGTAAATTCTGGAAAAAGAGTGCAAGATATCATGGAAAACGTCATTTTGTCACAGGTTGGTTGTCATTTGCCGGGAAATTTTTTACAATGATGTCATCCAAAAAGAAAGGCGGTAGATATACGGAAAGTAAAAAAGAAAACTGGCGACATGAGAAACTGTCAACAAAAATCCAGACAAAAC
Source organism: Blautia sp. MCC269 (assembly GCF_018785655.1). Lineage (NCBI taxonomy): Bacteria > Bacillati > Bacillota > Clostridia > Lachnospirales > Lachnospiraceae > Blautia > Blautia sp. MCC269. Next base: position 88,855 of record NZ_WQQE01000050.1, read on the forward strand.
CCTTAAAAAAACCCTTACAACAACGGCTGTATTTCAGAGCATGAAACGCAGCCGTTTTCCCCGTTCCCAAAATACATGCTTCTTGACGGAAAGCAGGAAATTCGTTATTATTCGTTGTAGAGTGAAAAAGCCAATGCGGATATCTTTATCTGCAGGAACTTACGAAAAAAGAAAATGGAGAAACACACATGAACATTCTTAATATAGAACATATCCACAAGATTTTTGGAGACAAGGTAATTTTTGACGATATTTCCTGCGGCATTGATCAGGGAGAAAAGATCGGAATCATCGGTGTCAACGGAACAGGAAAAACCACCCTGCTCCGGGTCATTGCAGGAGAAGAAGAACCGGATGAAGGCCAGGTGATCACCCAGAACGGAATTCGTATCAGCTGGCTTCCCCAGACTCCGGAATTTCCACAGCATATGACCATTCTGGACTATGTGGCAGAGGGCAAATGGCAGAAAGACTGGAGTACGGAGAGCGAGGCACGCCGTATGCTGAACACGCTTGGAATTACAGACCAGAACAGCAATATGGATAATCTTTCCGGCGGTGAAAAAAAGAGAGTGGCACTGGCCAGAATGCTTTTAAATCCGGCAGACATCCTGATCCTGGATGAGCCTACCAACCACCTGGACGGGGAGATGGTTACCTGGCTGGAAGACTTTCTTCGGAATTTTCGTGGAACTGTGATCATGGTTACCCATGACCGATACTTCCTGGACCGTGTGGCCAACCGTATCCTGGAGATCAGCCACGGAAAATTATATTCCTACGCAGGAGATTACTCCAGGTTTCTGGAATTGAAAGCCCAGAGAGAAGAGATGGAGCTTGCCAGCGACCGTAAACGCCGCAGTGTCCTTCGAATGGAACTGGAATGGGCGGCGAGAGGCTGCCGTGCCAGAAGTACCAAGCAGAGGGCAAGGCTTGACCGTCTGGAAGCACTGAAAGCAGGAAAAACTCCGGTAAAAGATCAGAATATAGAGATGGACTCCGTGGAAACCCGTATGGGTAAAAAGACCGTAGAGTTCCATCACGTGAGTAAATCCATAGAAGGCCGCCTTCTGATCAATGATTTTGATTATATTGTTCTAAGAGATCAGCGCCTTGGAATCATCGGCCCCAACGGCTGTGGAAAATCCACCCTCCTTAAGATGGTAGAAGGACTGGTTGCTCCGGATTCCGGAGAAATTCAGATCGGCGAAACCATCCGCATCGGATATCTCGCCCAGAACGTTCCGGATATGGATGGAAGACAGCGAGTGATCGATTATATTCGCGAAGTGGCAGAATATGTTCCGACGAAAGAAGGAAGAATCACCGCTTCCCAGATGCTGGAGAGATTTCTTTTTGACCCGGCCATGCAGTACACACCTGTAGAAAAACTTTCCGGAGGAGAGAAGAGAAGACTGTACCTTCTGAAAGTCCTGATGGAGGCACCGAACGTCCTGCTCCTGGATGAGCCAGGAAATGATCTGGATATCCCTACTATGACTATCCTGGAAGATTATCTGGATTCTTTTTCCGGTATTGTGATTACCGTATCTCATGACCGTTATTTCCTTGACAATGTGGTAAACCGCATTATGGCATTTGAGGGGGATGGACAGCTGGTACAGTATGAAGGGGGATACACCGATTATCTGGAAGCGAAAGCCAGAAAAGGCCAGACACTGGAAACACGTTCGGATATGGCAGGCAGCAGCCAGGACGAGATGCCGGAACCGGAAAAAAAGAAATCCTCAGCAGATACCTGGAAACAGAACCGGAAACAGAAGCTGAAATTTACCTATAAAGAACAGAAAGAATTTGAAACCATCGATGATGACATTGCGGCACTGGAGGAACGTCTGGAACAGATCGACAAAGAAATGGCAGTCAATGCCACCAACGCCGGAAAACTCCGGGAACTTTCCGAAGAACAGCAGGAAACCCAGCAGAAGCTGGATGAAAAAATGGATCGTTGGGTGTATTTAAACGACCTTGCGGAACAGATCGAGGCGCAGAAAGAATAAGATATATCAGCAGAGAGCTTATAGCATTTCGGGGAATACCGCTATAAGCTCTCTGTTTTCAACTGTTTTATTTTCAGGGTTTGCGCGAAACGTATTGACTTCCCGGGCAGAATTTTAGTATCATAAGTAACGGTACATTTGTTTTGGTACTCTGCAGTGAAAATCCTTGTACCGCTGGGTCTGAGGATTTTCACTACAGTGTACCATATGCATTCCGAAAAGGTTTTCGGACAGAGAAAGGACAACATATGTCAGAAATGGTAAAAGTCGTTGTAGACGCAATGGGCGGTGACAATGCCCCGGTAGAGCCGGTGAAGGCAGCCGTAGAAGCCGTAAAAGAGAAACATAACATTCAGGTTATCCTCACAGGACAGGAAGATGTGATAAAGGCAGAACTTCAGAAATACCAGGATTACCCGAAAGACAGAATCCGTGTGGTACACGCTTCCCAGGTGATCGAGACCGCAGAGCCTCCGGTAATGGCGATCCAGAAAAAGAAAGATTCCTCCATTGTAGTAGGCTTAAATCTTGTAAAAAAACAGGAGGCAGATGCCTTCGTATCATCCGGAAGCACCGGAGCAGTTCTGGTAGGCGGACAGGTGATTGTAGGCAGGATCAAAGGCATCCAGAGACCGCCTCTTGCCCCGCTGATCCCGACAGCCAAAGGAGTTTCCCTTCTAATCGACTGCGGCGCCAACGTAGATGCCAGACCGAACCATCTGGTACAGTTTGCACAGATGGGTTCCATTTATATGGAGAACGTAGTGGGAGTTAGGAAACCAAGAGTAGCCATCGTAAATAACGGTGCAGAGGAAGAAAAAGGCAATGCCCTGGTTAAAGCCACTTTCCCTCTCTTAAAAGCATGCAAAGATATTAATTTCATCGGAAGCATTGAGGCAAGGGATATCCCGGCAGGATACGCAGATGTGGTTGTCTGCGAAGCATTTGTGGGAAATGTGATCCTCAAGCTTTATGAAGGCGTGGGAGCAACCATGGTATCCATGATCAAAAAAGGCATGATGACAAGCCTTAGAAGCAAAGTAGGAGCCCTGATGGTGAAACCGGCCCTCAAGGAAACCCTGAAAGCCTTTGACGCCAGCGAATACGGCGGAGCTCCGCTTCTTGGACTGAAAGGCCTGGTAGTAAAGAGCCATGGAAGCGCAAAGAGCGTGGAAATCCGTCATGCCATCTTCCAGTGCGAGCAGTTTAAGGAAGAAAAGATCAACGAAAAGATCGAAGAATTCATTGCGGCCGAACAGAAAGCACAGGCAGAAGCAAAAGCCGAAGAAAAATAAAACAGAACAGAAATTATTACAGACAGAACAGGAGGCGAACAGTCGTGGAACTGGAAATACTGAAAACAATCATAGAAAAAACTCTGGGAAGAACCGTAGATCCCCTTACGGAAAAAACGACCTTTGTGGATGACTTGGGCATGGATTCCCTGGATTTTTTCCAGATGCTTATTGATCTGGAAGAAACCTACGATATCCACATAGATGCAGAGGATGCAGAAGAGATTGTAACCATTTCCGATGCAGTGGAGACTCTTCGCCGCGCAACGAAGGGAAAAAGAAATGGAAAATAATTTAAAAAAACTGGAACAGACCATCGGATATCAGTTTACCGCAAAATCTTTGCTGGAACAGGCAATGACACACAGCTCCTATGCCAATGAGAAACATCTTGGAAAACTTGGCTGCAACGAGCGTCTGGAATTCCTGGGTGACGCAGTGCTGGAACTGATCAGCAGTGACTTTCTGTACAAAAAATTCCGCAACAACCAGGAGGGAGAACTTACTAAAAAGCGTGCCAGCATGGTATGCGAAAAGAGCCTTGCCTACTGTGCAAGAGAATTCGGCCTTCCGGAGTTCATTCTTCTTGGAAGAGGCGAGGAAATGATGGGTGGCCGGAAACGTGACTCCATCGTATCCGATGCGCTGGAATCCCTCATTGGAGCCATGTATCTGGACGGCGGTTTTGAACCGGCCCAGACATTTGTCCTGAAATTTATCCTCAATGATCTGGAAGACAAGAGAATTTTTTATGACAGCAAGACTGTACTGCAGGAGATGGTACAGGAGGGCGGAAACCATCCGGTGGAATACCGTCTTCTGAAAGAAGAAGGACCGGATCACAGCAAGAGCTTTACGGTAGAAGCCCTGATCAACGGAGAAAGTATGGGAACCGGAACCGGCCATACCAAGAAAGCGGCAGAGCAGGCCGCAGCCCTTGAGGCGATCCGTAGGATCAAATAAACAGCAGGTGTCCAATGTATCTGAAAAATATAGAGGTGCAGGGATTCAAATCCTTTGCACAGAAAATCAATTTTGAATTTCATAACGGAATCACTGGCATTGTAGGTCCAAACGGCAGTGGAAAAAGCAACGTCGGCGATGCAGTCCGCTGGGTTCTGGGAGAGCAGAGTGCCAAGCAGTTGCGAGGCGGAAATATGCAGGACGTTATTTTTTCCGGAACAGAACTCAGAAAGCCCTTAAGCTTTGCATCGGTGGCCATCACTCTGGACAACAGTGACCACAAACTTCCGGTGGATTTTGAGGAAGTAACCGTAACCAGAAGGCTGTACCGCTCCGGAGAAAGCGAATACCGCATCAACGGAAGTTCCTGCCGTCTGAAAGACATCAATGAGATGTTTTATGATACCGGCATCGGAAAAGAAGGCTACTCCATCATCGGCCAGGGCCAGATTGACAAGATCTTAAGTGGCAAGCCGGAAGACCGCCGAGAGCTTTTTGACGAGGCAGCAGGAATCGTCAAGTTCAAAAGACGAAAAAACACCACTCTGAAAAAACTGGAAGAAGAACAGCAGAACCTGGTCCGTGTCACTGATATTTTAAGCGAGCTGACCAAACAGCTGGAACCTCTGGAACGTCAGTCTGAAACTGCAAAGATCTATCTGGCAAAAAGAGAAAGTCTGAAAGAGCTGGATGTGAACATGTTCCTTCTGGAATATGAACACACCGGCAATCTGATCAAAGAGCTGGAAGAAAAGACCAGAATCGCGGAAAACCAGTTACAGGAGGCAAAAGACGCCCACAGCCGCACAAAAGAGGAGTATGAGCGCCTGGAAAAATCTCTGGAAGAGCTAAATCAGCGTATGGACACTCTCCGGGAAGAAAGCCGGGACCGTGCCATCCGTAAGCAGCAGCTTTCTGGTGAGATCAATGTCCTTCATGAACAGATCCTTGCAGGCGAGCAGAACGACAGCCATTACCGCAGCCGTCTTCTGGCTATCCAGGAAGACACGGAGAAAAAATCCGCAGACAAAGAGGAACTGGAAGAGCAGAGAGCAGACCTGCAGGCAAAGCTCCGCGAGATCAGCAAAGAGCTCTCCGACGAGCAGGAAAAGCTGGATAACATCCAGAGCAACATTGAAGAATGTACCCAGGCAGTAGAAGATGGAAAAAACGAAATTATCGAAATCCTCAACTCCCGTGCAAACACCAAAGGTAAGGCCCAGCGTTTTGATGCCATGATGGAACAGCTGGATATCCGGAAAGCCGGAATCAGCCAGAGAATGCTTTCCCTGAAAACACAGGAAGAAGAACAGCAGTCAGCCATCAGCCGGGCAAAAAAAGAGTACGATACCATCACCGAAGCCATTTTGGCCATCCAGGAAGAGGGAAGCCACCTCACAAAAGAGATCAAAGCCATCCAGGAAACCCTGAAACAGCAGAATACCGAGCTGGAAGAAAGCCAGAGAGCCTACCACAGAGAGGCTTCCCGTCTGGAATCTTTAAAGAATATCACGGAACGTTACGACGGTTACGGAAACAGTATCCGCCGTGTCATGGAGCAGAAAGACCATGTACCGGGCATCCGCGGTGTTGTGGCAGATATCATCCATGTGGAAAAAAACTACGAGATCGCCATTGAGACAGCACTTGGCGGAAGCATCCAGAACATTGTCACAGACAATGAGCAGACAGCCAAGGAGATGATCGAATTCCTGAAGAAAAACCGGTACGGACGTGCTACCTTCCTTCCCTTAAACAGTATTTCCCAGAGAGGCGAATTCGCCCAGAGGGGAGCCTTAAATGAAGAGGGAGCCATCGGTCTTGCAAGTGGTCTGGTAAGTGCAGACAAAGAATACGCAGGACTGATCGGTTATCTTCTTGGAAAAGTACTGGTTGTGGACAATATTGACCACGCCATTGCCATTGCCAGAAAATACCGCCACAGTATCCGGATGGTAACTCTGGAGGGAGAGTCCTTAAGCCCGGGCGGTTCCATGACCGGTGGTGCTTTTAAGAACAACAGCAACCTTCTTGGCCGCCGCCGTGAGATCGAAGAACTGGAAAAGAAAGTAAAAGAACTGGCGGCCAGGTACAACGAAATCCGTCAGTCCATGGAGGATAACCGCAGGAAACGAAATGAAATGCGGGATACCGTAAATTCCCTGCAGCAGAAATTCCAGGAGCAGTCTATCGGGCAGAATACAGCCAGAATGAACATCGAGCAGCTGGAGAAAAAAGCAGAAGAAATCCGGGGCGGTTATGTGAGAATCCAGCGGGAAGAGGAAGAAATCCGCCGCCAGACAAGAGAAATGCAGGCAGATAACGCCCAGATCACCCAGGAACTGGAAACTTCCAAAAAGGACGAGGAAGAACTGGAAACCTTCATCGAAACCCGACAGAAGGAACTGGAAGACTGGAAAAAAGATGAGGCACAAACCCTGGAAACTCTGGAAAAGATCCGTCTGGATGCATCCGCATCCCAGCAGAAGGAAAGCTTCATAAAGGAGAACCTGAAACGTCTGAAAGAAGAGATCGATGTTCTTTTAAAAGAAAAAGAAGAAATTCTGGATTCCCTGGAAAAAGGCAGCCAGGAAACTGCAGAAAAAAGAAAAACGATCAAAAATGTCCAGGCTGAGATCGAAAGTTTTGCCGCAAAAGAAGAAGCTTCCCAGAAACAGCTTGAAAAACTGCAGCAGGAAAAAGAAGAAAGCACAAAGAGCCATAAAGAGTTCTTTGAAAAACGGGATGAATTATCCAATCAGATCAGCCTTCTGGACAAAGAATGTTTCCGTCTGAAAACTCAGGCAGAAAAGATCGAAGAAAACCGGGAAGCCCGTATTTCCTACATGTGGGAGGAATACGAGATCACCCCGAATAATGCGCTGCAGTACCGAAAAGAAGAATTCAGTGACCGCCATGTGATGAAACAGCAGATCCACAAGCTAAAAGAAGAGATCCGCTCCCTTGGTTCTGTCAATGTCAATGCCATTGAAGATTACAAAGAACTTCTGGAACGTCATACCTTCCTAAGTGGCCAGTACAACGATCTTCTGGAAGCGGAAAAAACGCTGGAACAGATCATTCAGGAGCTGGATGAGGGAATGCGGAAACAGTTCACCGAAAAATTCGGAGAAATCCAAAAAGAATTCGACAAAGCCTTTAAAGAGTTGTTCGGCGGAGGCCGGGGAACTCTGGAACTTGCGGAAGACGAGGACATTCTGGAGGCAGGAATCAAAATTATTTCCCAGCCGCCCGGAAAAAAACTCCAGAACATGATGCAGCTTTCCGGTGGAGAGAAGGCACTGACAGCCATTGCCCTTCTTTTTGCCATCCAGAACCTGAAACCATCACCGTTCTGTCTTCTGGATGAGATCGAGGCAGCTCTGGATGACTCCAACGTAGGCCGTTTTGCAGGTTATTTACAGAAGTTGACGAAGAACACACAATTTATTATAATAACACATAGACGTGGTACCATGAATGCCGCAGACCGGCTTTATGGAATTACCATGCAGGAAAAAGGGGTATCCACGCTGGTATCTGTAGACCTAGTTGAGAACCAGCTTACCCGGTAACAGAGGGGATGAAACAAGTATGGCAGAAGAAAAAAAAGGATTTTTTAAACGTCTGGTAAGCGGCCTTACCAAAACGCGAGACAATATCGTTGCCGGATTTGATTCCATTTTCAGCGGATTTTCCAGTATTGATGATGATTTTTATGAAGAGCTGGAAGAAATTCTGATTATGGGAGACATCGGCATCAACGCAACCACCTCCATTCTGGAACATCTGAAGGAACAGGTGGCCGAGCAGCATATCAAGGAGCCTTCCCAGTGCAAGCAGCTTCTGATCGACAGCATCAAGAAGCAGATGCAGGTGGAGAGCACAGAATATGAATTCGAGAACCGGAAATCCGTAATCCTGGTAATCGGTGTCAACGGAGTCGGTAAGACTACCTCCGTAGGCAAACTGGCCGGTAAACTGAAGGATCAGGGAAAGAAGGTGATCCTTGGTGCAGCAGATACGTTCCGTGCGGCAGCAGGAGAACAGCTGACACAGTGGGCCAACCGTGCAGGTGTTGAGATCATCGGCGGACAGGACGGTGCAGACCCGGCATCGGTTGTCTATGATGCGGTGGCAGCAGCCAAGGCCAGAAACGCAGATGTGCTGATCTGCGATACAGCAGGAAGACTTCACAATAAGAAGAACCTGATGGAGGAGCTTCGCAAAATATACCGTATCCTGGAACGTGAGTACCCGGAAGCTTATCTGGAAACCCTGGTAGTCCTTGACGGAACCACCGGCCAGAACGCACTTTCTCAGGCAAGACAGTTTGCAGAGGTAGCCAATGTTACCGGAATCATTCTTACCAAACTTGATGGTACAGCCAAAGGTGGAATCGCCGTAGCGATCCAGTCCGAGCTTGACATACCAGTAAAATACATCGGAGTAGGCGAGAGCATCGATGACCTGCAGAAATTCGACGCAGACGCATTTGTAAACGCCCTCTTTGACGTAGAAGAAAGGAGCTAAATACAAATGCTTACATTAGAGAGCTTTGAAGAAGCGGCAGCCAAAGTAAAAGAAGTGACACAGGAAACAAAGCTGATATACAGCAGTTATTTCTCAGATATGACAGGAAACAAGGTTTATCTGAAACCGGAGAACATGCAGCGCACCGGTGCCTACAAAGTACGTGGCGCATACTATAAGATCAGCACACTTTCCGATGAAGAGAGAAATAAAGGCCTGATTACCGCATCCGCAGGAAACCACGCACAGGGTGTTGCCTATGCCGCACATAAATACGGAGTAAAAGCAGTCATCGTTATGCCGACCACCACACCACTGATCAAGGTAGAGCGTACCAAGAGCTATGGCGCAGAAGTTATCCTTCACGGTGACGTATACGATGAGGCCTGTGCACACGCACTTGCACTTGCAGAAGAAAAAGGTTACACCTTCATTCATCCGTTTGATGACCCGGCAGTAGCAACCGGACAGGGAACCATCGCCATGGAAATCGTACAGGAACTTCCGCTGGTAGATTATATCCTCGTCCCAATCGGCGGCGGCGGACTTGCAACCGGTGTTTCCACCCTTGCAAAACTCCTCAACCCACATATCAAGGTCATCGGCGTGGAGCCTGCAGGAGCAGCCTGCATGAAGGCATCCCTGGAAAAAGGTGAGGTCGTAACCCTTCCTCACGTAAACACCATCGCCGACGGTACCGCAGTACAGACCCCTGGAAAAAATATCTTCCCGTACATCCAGGAGAACCTGGACGATATCATCACCATCGATGATGACGAACTGATCGTAGCTTTCCTGGATATGGTAGAGAACCACAAGATGATCGTAGAGAACTCCGGTCTCCTTACCGTAGCAGCTCTCCGCCACCTGGATGTGAAGAAAAAGAAGATCGTCTCCATCTTAAGCGGTGGAAACATGGACGTAATCACCATGTCCTCTGTTGTACAGCACGGCCTCATCCAGAGAGACCGAATCTTCACCGTCTCCGTCCTCATCCCGGACAAGCCAGGCGAACTCGTAAGAGTAGCCAGCGTCATCGCCGAGAACCAGGGCAACGTCATCAAGCTGGATCACAACCAGTTCGTAAGCACCAACCGAAACGCAGCCGTAGAACTTCGAATCACCATGGAAGCATTCGGAACAGATCATAAGAATCAGATTGTTGCGGCACTGGAGAAGGCTGGATGCAAGCCTAGGGTTGTGCGGGCGATATTGTAAAGAAAGATAGAGCTAAATAAAAGCAAATGTGGAAAACGTCTCAGAGTTATGATGAATCTGGGGCGTTTTTTATGTTGAAAAATTTCTGGAAAATTCCGAAAGTGGAAACCTTTGGTATGGGTAGAGTCGAAATTTGTCGATGAAAATAGAATGAAATTTGTAATGAAATGTAGTAAACTGAGTAGTAATTGGAGGAATGAGAAATGAGCTAAGACAACTATATAATATGAGGATTTCTATAAGTTTTATGGAGAATGAGGTGGCAAGATGAAAGAAATGGAATATTATATTGCAGAATTAAAAGAATGCGTTAACCAAAATAACAGAAATAAAGTAGTTGTGGATGGAGCTATAGAAGATTTATTTCGAGATTTATTGATTTCCATTTCAGATTCGTATTTAATGGCATATGAAGAAAATAATTTGGAAAAAATGAAACAATTGTTAGAAGAACAACGTAAATTAAGAATAGAAATGACAAAGGAATTGAATAAATCTGCTGATCAGATTCTGCTTCTTTCAGCGAAAATAGTAGATCAATATAATATTTTTAATAAAATTTACCAAAATCTTGCTATTAATAAAAAGGTAAAGGTAAATACAAAATTTATAGAAGCTCAACATAAAGATGCTAGAGATATCATGGAATTTTTATATAAACATTTGCATGCAAGATATAAAGATCTAACAGAACTGGGTATTTCAAAAAGTTCAGTTGCAGATACGTTAAAGGCTCTTGAGAATGCTGGATTGGTTAATGGAATTCAATGTGAAAATTGCGTTTTTTATGAATTGTCCAGTGAAGGACAAGAATACATTAGAACTAAGATAGAAAATATTGACTAGGAAATAATGTAGATTCAGAAATAGTTGTTAATAAAAAGATAACTTTTAAATTACGAAAAGTTTAATGGAGATAAAAAAAGAGTAATGGAGAAAATTAAAATAAACAAAGCCGAAATCGAACTTCTAGAATACATCCCGGATTTCTACTCCATAGCAGAAATCACCAACCCACTGCTATCCGAAATGAGACCAGGAATCAAGACATGGGTATCCGAAGACGTATTTGAAAAAATGCAGGTCTCCGTCTGGATCGTAAATGACATCAGAGTAAATGCATTTGCAAAGAAATACGAAGGAAAAAACTACATAGTACTGACAATAGGACTCTGTGTCGCTTTCTGGAAAGAAGTCGAAGAATTCATCGGTAATAAAAATTTCAGAAAAGTATTTCACCTGTCAGAAGAAAAAGAAGACAGTTATAAAAAAGAGCTGTATCAGTCCATGCTGAATTTTATCATTGCCCATGAATTCGGACATATTGTCCATGGACATGTTCTGGCAAATTCA
>NZ_WQQE01000050.1:100396-115295 GCF_018785655.1 Blautia sp. MCC269
GCAGATTATTATGCCGCAATGCTGAATACGGCCATTACACTTGGATATTGGAAAGAAGACAGAAAGGTATTAAGTGCAACCTTTGATCTTTTGTTTTTATCTTTTTATTTATGCTTCGATGTCTTTGCAAAAAACTCCAACAGAGATTTCTCGAATTATCAGGAAAAAGATATAGAATCATATGATCATCCATACCCCGGCATCCGGATGTATTACTGCAGTCTTGCGATCTGTGATTTACTTATAAGAATTAAAGGAGATAATGAGCTTATCCGGGAACTTATCAGCAGCGGATTCGATGCGATGATTTCCTACGAAAAACGGGCTCTTGGAAAAGAAAAATACCGGGACAGCTACTTTTCCATTGCAGGAACCCAAAAAGGCGCTATGCATATTCGGGCACTGGTAAATGGCTGGAATGAACTGGTAGATGAATATAACCGATATTCGTATGTTACAATTTATAAAAATGACAATGTCGAATCCCTGTCATATTTTCTTGGAGAAGACGGAGAGTTTCTTCGTCAGGGAGTATAACTTTACGTGAAAAAGGTTTCATGATATCATATTTATAGTAAATAATGATATCGTGAAACCATTTTTTGTTTTGGGAGGTGCTTCAATGCCAGAAAAAAAGAAACTTCCAGTAGGAATAGATAATTTCGAAAAAATAATCAAAAACAACTTCTATTATGTCGATAAAACAGAAATGATTCACAGTCTAATCCAAAACTGGAGCGAAGTAAACCTTATCACCCGCCCACGGCGTTTTGGAAAAACTCTGAACATGAATATGCTTCAGACCTTTTTTGAAATCGGGACAGATCCCAAAATATTTGAAGGCCTGAAGATCTCCGAAGACAGAGAATTCTGCGAAAAATATATGGGACATTTTCCCGTAATTTCCATCAGTTTAAAGAACGTTGAAGGAATGAACTTTGAGAGCGCCTGTGCGGCAATGAAATATGCGATCGGTGCAGAAGCCTTAAGATTTTCTTTTCTGGAAAAAAGCCCTGAGTTATCAGAAACAGATAAAAAAATGTATAAAGCCCTGACAATGGTTTCTGACACCGGTGATTTTCAAATGTCATACTCAGCAATGGAAAAATCACTGTTAACCTTATCTTCCTTACTTTGCAGACATTATGGAAAAAAAGTCATTCTTCTGATTGATGAATACGATGTACCCCTGGATAAAGCTTTTCAGAATGGCTACTATGAGGAAATGGTATCTCTGATCCGAAACATGTTTGGTAATGTATTAAAAACAAATTCGAATCTTTACTTTGCCGTATTAACTGGCTGTCTGAGAATTGCCAAGGAAAGTATATTTACAGGCCTGAACAATTTTGAAGTATTATCGGTACTGGATGTGCAGTACGACGAATACTTTGGCTTTACCGATACAGAAGTACAGGATATGTTAAATTATTACGATTTATCCGGACACTATACAGAAGTCAAAGAATGGTACGACGGTTATCAGTTTGGAAACACAGAAGTATACTGCCCGTGGGACGTAATCTGTTACTGCAAAAAATTATATGCAGATCCCAACGCCAAACCGGAAGATTACTGGTCCAATACCAGTGGAAACGCAATTGTACGAAGATTTATCAACAGAGCAGACAGTCAGACAAAAAACGACATCGAAAGACTGATCGCAGGAGAGACTGTAACAAAGGAAATCCACCAGGAACTGACATATAATGAGCTGGACAGCAGCATCGAGAATCTGTGGAGTGTGCTTTTTACCACCGGCTATCTGACTCAGAAAGGAAAAACAGCAGAAAATCAGTTCCGTCTGAAGATCCCCAATCTGGAAGTAAAAAATCTCTTCATAAAGCAGATCAGAGAGTGGTTCCGGCAGACCTCAAGGCAGGATGGCGACACCCTGAATCAGTTTTGTAATGCTTTTTCAGAACAGAATCCGGAAAAAATAGAAGAGCTTTTTGGAAACTATCTGTGGAATACAATAAGCATCCGTGATACAGCCACTGCGAAGAAAGAAAACTTTTATCACGGAATGCTTTTAGGACTTCTCGGATACAAAGATAACTGGATCATCCGGTCAAACGCAGAATCCGGCACCGGCTACAGTGACATTCTGATAGAAATACCAGAAAGCCGGACCGGCATTGTCATTGAGGTAAAGTATGCCGAAAATGGAAAAATGAAGGATGCCTGCACAGAAGCGTTGCGGCAGATCGAGGAGCGGAAATATGCTGCAAAATTGGAGGACGATGGCATGCGGTCGATTATTAAGTATGGGATTGCTTGTTATAAGAAGGATTGTAGGGTGGTGAAGGCATCGTAATGTAAAGACGATAGTAACAACAGAAAGAGTATATCATATATTCTGGAAACTAGAAAATTTCTTTACCAAAAAGTTAAAGATATAGTTTACCTCGAATGTGAATTGATTATGAACTATTTACTGCATCGGAGGAAAATTAAGTATGAAAGATACTGCTTTTTACAGGGAAGTGAAAATTTTATTAAATGGTGTGCGTTCATATGGAATAGAACATTGCCGTGAAAAAAATCCAAATAAATTGTTGACGGATTCTGCTGAATGGGAAGAATTTATGCTTCAGGTTCATAAAGGTTTTTTTATGACACAAAAGAATTCAATTTTTATGCTGCAGAAAATTTTGAAAGAACAAAAACAAATAAAAAGTGATTTAAAACAGGCGAGAAGAAATAGGAATTCTGATAGTATAAAAAAGTTAAATGAATTATTGGATAAAATTAAATATCAGGAAATGGTTGTACGTAAAGCGATGGATTCGATTGCCTGGCAAATTTTAAAATATGATCTTACAGTTATGAGAAGACTTTATCAAGGTCATGAATTGATAGATATTACTGACTCCAATCTGGAATCGGAACTTCGTTATATAGATAAATATTTGGAAGAAAATCCGACAGGATTTGTGTTGATTAGTGATTTAACTTCTTTTGTGCAGGTTGGAGATGTTGTCAATCTTAGTCTGCAAAAAGGTATCCAGATAATTGAATTAAAAGAAGGAAAGAAAAATGGGGAAATATTCCAGATAATAGATACACTTAAAGAGATAGATTGTCCATATTATTTGAAAACAACATTGGAAAATATGGATAAAAAAACAAGAGAACAATTTGTAAGGGAAATAAAACAAATAGGTAGAGGACTTGAAGTATCAAAAACAATAAATGAAGGAGTGGGAACAGATCTCTTTACAGGATTATCTGTAAAAATTGATAAAAATGAAATAGAATTAGAAACATTCCAAGAAATAATCAATAAATTATTGCAGGAATGCGACAAGAAAGGTTATGCAATTTCTGTTATAGATGATTGTCTGCTACTTGGCGTATATGAAATTGATAAATTTCCGAGTATTGCATTTGATATATGGGTTAACACACTAGAAATAAAGATGCCTATAGTGGATTATCGGCGAAGCATATATGATCCTTTAGGCTTTCCGGTGTTTCTGCAACCATTTCAGGATAAATATATTTTAGAACTCATTCAGGGAAAAAAGATTATTAAAATGACAATAGATATAGAGAAGTGGCTGAAATCGTTTGAAGAAGATGGGATAAAATGGAGATGGTTAACGGAGAAGGAAACTGCCCGAATAAATTCATAATTTAAAGGGAAAAGTGGAATATTTAGCTTAAATAAAAGAGGCCTAGAGCTTGAAAGTAAAGAAGGGAAAAAGCAACATATTGGAGAAGGTATTTTTTCACGAATATTTACAGGTTTCAATACACCATCTTCAATGAAAAAGATACTTATAAAAGCGTTCAGATAAAAAGTTCCCAGTGTAAAATCTTGTAAACTTTTCCATGAGAGGATAACGATAAAAACTTGACGTAAAACAAGTAAAATCATATAATAAAACAAAAAGGAGGTTATGCATGAGTACCCGTATCATTCACGAAAAACAAGACCTGAAATATCTTCAATGGTCACAGATCCGATCCTCATCCGGAACAGCAGGTTCTTTTCTGAAAGCAACAGACGACTTACAAAAACCAAAGAAATACTATAAGTTATCTAATTATGATGGTATAAATGGAATAATAGGACACGAATGTGTAAATGAACTAATTACAGACAGACTTCTGAATATTCTGGGAATAGAGCACCTTCATTACGATTTGATTCATGCAGAAATAACCGTAAATGATAAAAATATAGATACGTACTTATGCATGTCCGAAGATTTCAAGAAAATAGGAGAAAACAAAGCAGCACTGGATACATTCTATGAAGCAGAACATCTGGCTCATGAAACACCAATGGAATTCTGTATACGCAATGGATGGGAAAAATATGTATATGAAATGCTGGTGGTTGATTTCCTTATTTTAAATCGTGACAGACACGGGGCAAATATCGAGGTATTACGCAATTCCGAAGAAAAAACGCTGCGTCTGGCACCAATTTTCGACCATGGCTTATCGTTGCTGTTCAGTTGTCATACAGAAGAAGCAGTCGAAAAATTTGATATTATGCAGGACAGGCCGGTACAATGTTTTGTTGGCTCCTATTATGCACAGCAAAACCTGCAGCTGATTCCCCGGGAGAAAATGCCTCAGCTGCATCCCTTACAGGAAAAACATAAAGCAATATTATTGGAAGGACTAGATGGCATTATTCCCCGGTATTTACAGGAAAAAATCTGGAACATGATCTGGAAAAGGTGGTTATACTATGAAAATTTTTGTAATCAGAAATGAAGAAGACAAAACAAGAAAAAATCTCGCCTATCTCATCTATTATGAAAAAGACAAGCGATTTTATATAGAACTCCCGGACGATGCAGACATCTGGGAAACACCCCTGATTCTTTCCTCCCGCCTGAAACGCGGCGAAAAGACCATAAATGCATACTGGAGTAAAATCTGGGTTCAGCAGAGGATTATCCCTCAGGATCGGCAAAATCTCGGAAGAATCCTGAAAGACAATGGCCTGGACAGCTATGACGAGTTCAAACTCCTTGCTATGACCGACGGCCGCTGTGCACAGGACTATTATTATCTGACACCCGTTGCCGAAAAAGATCTCCCGGACTATATCAAAAAAAGAAATACCATAAAAGTAAAAGATGTATTCCCACTGAAAAATTACACATTGTTGATATCCTTTTACGATGACTCCGTCCGGAAATGTAAATTAGAAGATCTGGTCGGCTCAGACAGACACTTTGCACCAGTATTAAACAATGAAAAAATCTTCCGTTCAGTCAAAGTAGAAACAGGAGGCTACGGAATCTGCTGGGGAGAAAGCGAAAGCCTGTGCATCCCAAGAGAAACGCTTCATAAAGCAGGGAAAAAGATTCCACTTACCAGTAGCGAACTTCAGAGCATGATAAGCGACCATATTATAGATTCCGCCCAAGCAGCAGAAGAACTGGGATGCTCCAAGCAGAATATCGACGACCTTGTAAGAAGAGGGAAGCTTACTGCTGTGAAGGAAGGTCAGCGGTATCGGTTGTTTATGAAAAGTGATATTGAACAAAGGAGATGGAAGTAAAATATATGAACAGACCCGTCGACTGGAAAGCATTCGAATACAAATTTTCCACAGATCCCCGCCCCGCATTCGAAGGCCTCGCCTACATCCTATTCTGCTATGAATTCAAACAGACCTACGGAATCTTCCGATACTACAACCAACCCTACATCGAAACACAGCCTGCCAACACAGCCGATGGCCATAAAGTCGGATTCCAGGCCAAATACTATGACGCAGGAACGCAGATGTCATCCAAAGAACAGGACCTGAAAGACGCAATCAAAGGGGCCAAGAACAAATATGCCGGAATTGACCGGATAATTTTCTATATCAATAAAGAATTCTCCGCCAGCAGTGCCAAAGACAAAGATAAACCAGAATATCAGCTGCACATTGAAAAATACGGAGCTGATTTAGGAATCGAAATCCAGTGGAGAGGCCAGAGCCACATAGAAAAAATGCTGGCAGAAGAAGAACTGAAATACGTAAAAAATATGTATTTCAATGCAAAAGACGGAATTGACCGGTTTCACGAAAACCTCATAAATCACAAAAACTCCATTCTGAAACACATCCATTCCACAATCCAATATAACGAAAAAGAGGTAAAAATCTCCCAGGATTACCAGAAACTCACAGACTTCCAGGAATCAGACACCCAGGTAATGATCATCCACGGGGCAGCAGGCGCCGGAAAATCAGCCACAGTAAAGGACTTTCTTGAAGCAGAGAAAAACCAGAAAGAGAAAATCACACTAATGTTTTCCGCATCCGATCTGGACGTAAAAGAAGAAAATCTGTTTCTCTATGATGGAAATTACGGCTTGCAGGATTTATTCGGACTATACAAAAACGAAGAACACAGACTATGCATCATCGATTCCGCAGAAAAATACTGCACTGCAAAATATCCGGAAGTATTCGGAGACATTCTCCAGCAGTTTCTGGATCACGGATGGAAAATACTGATCACAATCCGGAGTTTTTATAAAGACAGTTTCTGCAATACATTCCTGAAAAATGCTACATACAGTGAACAGGAAATCCCGAAACTGAAAAAAGAAACATTGACACAGATAAACAATCAGTATCCCTTCGTGCTGCCCGCAGACCCAAAAGTACAGGACCTGCTGTGCAATCTGTTTTATTATTAATAATAGGAAAATAGCAGGAGGCATATATGTTTTTAAAATCCTTGGTTCTTCATAATTTCAGATGTTTTTCCGACCTGACTGTTAATTTTAACAACCGACTTACTGTAATTGTAGGAGGGAATGGCGCAGGAAAATCAACAGTGCTGGATGCTGCCACTATTGCGGCAGGAACACTGACATCTGCAATGGATGGTCTGACAAATTATGGAATAAAAAAAGGCGATGCACACTATAAGTGTTTTGATCTGGGAAGTAATGTAGATGTGCAGCCACAGTTTCCTGTTGAAATAACGGCAATTGGTGATGTTGATGGAAAAGAAATTACCTGGACCAGAAACCTGAATTCCGCAAAAGGCAGAGGAGGACTTGCATCGGCAAAGCCGTTAACTCTGGTAGCGGAGTCCTATCAGGAGAGAATGAGAAGCGGAGACAGAGAATTAAAGCTTCCGATTATTTCCTATTACGGAACAGGGCGGCTCTGGGCTCAGCATAAGGAGAAAAAGGGTGATACTTTCGAAAAGAATAACAGAAGTAACGGATATATTGACAGTCTGGATGGCGCTGCCAATGACAAACTGATGATGAAATGGTTTCAGAAAATGACACTACAGGAATTTCAGAGAAAACAGGAAATTCCGGAATTTACAGCGGTAAGAACTGCATTGGAAAAGGTGTTTGCATCGATTACGGGATTTTCTGATGTGAAAGTACAGTATAATCCGGATACCGGGGATCTTGATGTTATTTATTATGACAAAGATAAGAAACATATCCGGATTCCTGTTTCTCTGCTCAGTGACGGATACAGATGTACCATAAGTCTGATTGCCGATATTGCGTACAGAATGGCTCTTCTGAATCCGCAGTTGTTAGATAATGTATTAACAGAGACAGAAGGAATTGTTTTGATTGATGAAGTGGACCTTCATTTACATCCCACCTGGCAGAAACGTATTTTAAAGGATTTAATGGAAATTTTTCCGAAAGTACAGTTTATTGTAAGCACACATGCGCCGGAGGTGATTAATTCGGTGAAGAGAGAGTCGGTTGTGGTGTTGAAGGATTGTGGAGTTTGGGAGGCTGCGGATGAGACGTATGGTAAAGATGCCAATACGATTCTCAGAGAAGCATGAAGAAGTCCCCGGTATTCGCACTACTAGGGACTTCACTTTTTGTCCATATGGACTTGCTATTTCTTTTCGCCTATTGGCATTATATCATATGCAGTTTTTCTTTACAATATACTTTTGAAACATTGAAATTCAAGAAAGAGAGTTTTGCTTGTTACAGCCTTCATTCAATAACCCTGGAAAGTTGAGTAAACTTCCGCATCAGTTCATCCGCTTCTTTTATGGATTTTGCGTAAGAGCATATATATGGTACACGGATAGTGGAATCTAAGTCTCTGGGAGCCAAAACGGGATTCTGAGATAAGGCCCATCCTTTCTGATACCAGATTATTCTGGCGATGGGATGATCTCCTAATTTGTGATAAGCTTCTCCATCGTAATAGGACTTCTTTAAAGGTTTAATGTAGTCGTCTAGCAGCTTATCCAAAATGCTCCGAAAATTTGATTTAGCCTGTGCAGATTGTGAAGCACAATAATCCTGAATCAAAACCACCAACTCATAAACAAGACAAGAACAATCCAAAACATTATCGGTAATCATATTATGAATAAGCTCCGCCTTCTTCCATATTTTTTCCTGGGTACGAATATCCAGATTTGCCATAAGTGTCGGAATTACATTATAACACCAGTTTATTGAAATATCTGAACCAAAAAAGCGGCTGGAAAAATCAGAATATTTATCCCAGTAATCAGAAGCAGGCTTACCAAAATCAAGCTGTACATAAAAATCAATAATCTTTTTCAGATAAGCAGAAGTATCAATATCCGTCCCATAAGCAGTTTTAATCACCTGAGTCAGTTCATTCCGATCAATGGCCAGAAGCGTGATAAAATTATCAATGCCGGAAAAAATATGATGGATATTTTCCAGAACACGGATGCTGTATTCCGGAAGACAACGATCCAATTCATCGACAATGAAAAGAATTGTTTTGTTTTCCGCAAGCTCCGCCAACGCATCACGCACGCTGTTCAACGCCTTTTTCAGAGCAAATATATTATCGAAGGCAAAGGTAGCTTCCTGTCGCTTCTGAATATGTTTATCAAGATTATCTACAATGTTGATTGGATTAAAGCCAAGTCTATTCTTAAGCAGTGTACCAATATATTCCGAAGCAGTTTCTTTAATTGTGTCAAGAATACCATCTGTAACATTGGCAGATTCCAAATCAAGAGCCTCAATAACAGAAGACAGCATAGGGATAATAGGTTCTGCGTAAAAATTGTTCTTCCAGCAGTCATAGCGGACAATAAAATAACGGGATTCTTCGGAAGTATCTTCGCAATTAGCCTTTAATTTCTCTTCAAGAAGATTCAGAAGAAATGTTTTCCCACATCCCCACTGACCGTTTATGGCAAAAGTGGAACCGGTTTTCATCTGCGACAGATTGTGAATTACGGTAATGAGGTTATCGAGATCCTGGGTGCGTTGTAAATAATCTATCATCGTATATGTACCTCCGTTGTAAAATGTCGGTGAATTATATTATATAGTAGATAAATGTTAAAATCAATCAACAGAAGCTTATGTAGTGTCATGTTTCAGGCTGCTGCAGGAAATATTCTGAAATAACCGAAGAATCGGAAAAATGCTAAATGGCATATTCTGTAAAAAACAGACACCTTACGTCATTGACACATCCAACAACAGATGGTATGATAAAATAGAAACAAAATGTCCATATTTCGATGTAAAAAGACACAAAACAACACAATGACAGCGCAGGTTACATCAAATCCGGATAGATAGAAACAACACATATTTGGAGGAAAGAGAAAAAAGATGTACGAAAAGAAATCTCATGGGTGGTATAAACATAAGGATTTTATATTACTGGATCTCATATGCCTGTTTTTAGCATATATATTCGCATATTATATTCGAATTCACGATTATATCAATTTTATCAGCAATGAAACTTACCGCAATGCGCTGGTGTTCATTCTCGGTACCAATCTCATCGTGATCATGGTGTTCGAAATCTACACAGGAGTCCTCAGAAGAGGCTATTACCGTGAACTCAATATCCTGGTCAAGCAGATCATTGTAGTGGAGCTTGCAGCAGGCCTGTATCTGTTTACGGTAGACAGCGGAAGACATTTTTCAAGGGCAGTCCTGTATCTTACCGGTATTATCTTTGGTGTTTTATCCTATGCAGCCAGAATCTTCTGGAAAAAACATCTCGTACATATAATGGCAGAAAGAGGAGAACATTCTCTTTATATTGTAACTTCTTCAGATATCGCGGAATCTGTGGTGGAGTCTGTCCGCAAACACAATTATAACCGCTATGACATTAATGGGATTATTATTACAGATGGTGACATGAGCGGAAATGAGATATCCGGAATCCCGGTAGTGGCATCGGTTAAGAACGCCTCTGCTTTTATCTGCCAGCACTGGGTAGATGAAGTCCTGATCAATGTAAGTGAGGATTATCATTATCCACAGAAACTGTACGAAGAGCTTCTGGAGATGGGAATTGTAGTCCACGTCAACCTTGCCAGAATCCGTAAAACTTCTGGACAGAAACAGTTCGTGGAAAGAATCGGCGATTACACAGTGATCACCACAAGTATGAACTACACCACAGACCGTCAGGCTATGGTCAAGAGACTTCTGGATATTGCCGGTGGCCTTGTCGGTTGTCTGTTAACAGGGATCATCTTTATTTTTGTGGGACCTGCGATCTACATCAGTTCCCCGGGGCCTATCTTCTTCTCCCAGACCAGAATCGGTAAAAACGGAAAGCCTTTCAAGATGTACAAGTTCCGCAGCATGTATATGGATGCTGAGGCAAGAAAAGCGGAGCTGATGTCCCAGAATAAGATGAGCGACGGCCGTATGTTTAAGATTGACTTTGATCCTCGTGTTATTGGTAATAAAGTTCTCCCGGATGGACGGAAGAAGACTGGTATTGGTGAATTTATCCGGAAGACTTCTTTGGATGAGTTCCCGCAGTTCTGGAATGTACTGAACGGGTCCATGAGTCTGGTGGGTACCAGACCGATTTTGCCGGATGAGCTGGAGCAGTATGAGCTGCATCACAGAGCAAGGATTGCCATTAAGCCGGGAATTACCGGGATGTGGCAGGTTAGTGGTAGGAGTGATATTACGGATTTTGAGGAGATCGTGAGGCTGGATACGGAGTATATTTCGGAGTGGAATATTGGGTTGGATATAAAGATACTTTTTAAGACTGTGTTGGCGGTTATTAAGAGGGATGGAAGTTGTTGATGTCGAATGTTGGACTTGACTGTTTGAGTTTGATGGGTATAATGTAGAAGGATTACTTAACCAAATGAGTAGTACAGATATCTGTCTGATTTATTTTGGCCTGACCAATATATGAGGTGACATTAGATGAAGAATTATACAATAGCAGTTGCAGGTACCGGCTATGTGGGTCTGTCAATTGCGACACTCCTTTCTCAGAATCATAAAGTATATGCTGTAGATATTGTTCCGGAGAAAGTGGAACTGATCAACAACAGGAAATCCCCCATCCAGGATGAATACATCGAAAAATACCTTGCGGAAAAAGATCTCGATCTGACCGCAACCCTGGATGCGAAATCTGCCTACAAAAAAGCGGATTTTGTCGTGATTGCGGCACCTACCAACTATGATTCCGTTACCCAGAATTTTAATACAGCGGCAGTGGAAGACGTAATTAAACTGGTAATGGAAGTAAATCCGGATGCGACCATGGTGATCAAGTCAACGATTCCGGTTGGCTATACCAAGTCTGTCCGGGAGAAATTTCACTGCAGCAACATTCTGTTCAGCCCGGAGTTTTTAAGAGAATCCAAGGCTCTGTATGACAATCTGTATCCAAGCAGAATTATCGTTGGTACAGATATGGAAGATGAACATCTGGTTCATGCTGCACATGAGTTCACAGGCCTGCTTCAGGAAGGCGCAATAAAAGAAGACATTGATACCTTGTATATGGGCTTTACAGAAGCGGAGGCTGTTAAGCTGTTTGCCAATACTTATCTTGCTCTGCGTGTGGCGTATTTCAATGAGCTGGATACTTATGCAGAGAGTAAAGGACTGGATACCAAGCAGATTATAGAGGGGGTTTGTCTTGATCCCCGTATTGGCAGTCATTACAATAATCCGAGTTTTGGCTATGGGGGTTACTGTCTGCCCAAAGATACCAAACAGCTTCTGGCGAACTATGCGAATGTGCCTCAGAACATGATGTCTGCTATTGTGGAGAGCAACCGGACAAGGAAAGATTTTATTGCAGACCGTGTTCTCCGCCTGGCCGGTTATTATGGTTATGGGGAAGAAAACGAATGGAATAAAGATCAGGAAAAGAATGTTGTGATCGGTGTTTACCGCTTGACTATGAAGAGCAACAGCGATAATTTCAGGCAGAGCAGCATTCAGGGCGTTATGAAGCGTGTGAAGGCGAAAGGCGCTACTGTGATCGTGTATGAACCGACGCTGAAAGACGGAGAGAGGTTCTTTGGCAGTGTGGTTGTGAATGACCTGAAGAAGTTTAAAGATATGAGTGATGCTATTATTGCAAATCGGTATGACCGGGCTCTGGATGATGTGAGGGAGCGGGTTTATACGAGGGATTTGTATGGTAGGGATTGAGGAATTGGTTTATGCTGTGTGTTTATGGCATAAACGTGAAGATGTATGGTATATAAGAGAATGTGGAGGCGAAAGGATACATATGGATGAGTATGAGAAGGCACGTACCGTTTGAGAGAAATATTGGATGCAAAGGCCGCATGTTTTGTATGCGGATTTTTGTTGTAGTTGTGGGTTCTGATAATGTCTACCTCAAACTTTCAGTGGCGGCATGATGGTCTACGGTGGCGTATAAAACTCATGCAAAATACCCTTACTGCGAGCCTGTTTTATTGCAGAGCAAGGGACGGACATGATACCTTCATTTTTCCGAAGAATTAGAGGCGGAGGTTGAAAGCGTTGAAAAGCTCAAAATCTATTTTCCGAATAAATTTATTGCAGACGAGAGATGGACATCATAACTGCATTTTTCTGGGGAATTAGAGGTAGTGAGTGGTAGATGATTGTTCATGTTGCAACAAGAGGAAAATATGAACTTGTACAGTTTTAACAAAGTGAGCTGGCGAACAGGTTATGACAATAAGGGTCAGCACTTTGAAAAATGGAGAAGTGCGACTGCGAGTTATGACAATAAGACTTAACACTTTGTTGGTGAGCTGGTATGAAGGTGTCTACCATAAAGTTTCAGTTGAAGCGAAATGAGTGAGTAGCCAATGACAGGTCCACATAAAAGATTCAGTGGTGGTCGGATGATGACCACTGTGAGAAAAATGATAACTACAGTGTGATAGCCATCCGCTATGGATGATAAACACACTGTTTGATATAGATTGCTTGGCTCAATATGAGCCTTACCATATAAGTAGAAAAAGAGGAAAAGGTGCGAGAAATGGAGTATAAGAGAAAGGTTGATAAAAAACGCATTCCAACTTGCAATATTATGGGCGTTAATATTGCGGCGATTAATATGGAGTGGTTGGTAGACTATCTCGAAAAAAATATTTCGGAAATAAAAGGAGACTACATATGTGTCTCAAATGTCTATCCTGTAAAATTAGTGGCTTAAAATGGCAGGAAAAATCATGTCCACACCCATGAAAAACTACCAAACCAAGGCAAAAATCAGCGTTTTGGATATACATATAGTGAAGTCTGATAACATCATTTTAACACGAAATGCAGTGGGTGATTAGAAATTCGCACCTATTTTAACACGAAATGAGCGAGTCAGACGCAAGGGTAAAAAGCTGATTTTCTGCATTTTGGATAGAGGGGTGCAGATGGCGATAAAGGTAGTTGGGACTGAAAATGTAGTGAAATCAAGGGTTTTGCGATAGATGGGTACGGAGAAGCGGTGGAGGTATTTTGCTGTGGTCTGTATCCAAATCACTTCATTGTTGAGAATAAAAAAGCAGAATGTACTTGGGTCTATCCTATGAAGATTAGTTGAGGGAAAAGGTTGATTTTAAGGAAAAAAGGCTTTCGGTACAGAAACGCACCGGAAGATTTTATATAGAGCAATTTTAGAAAAAAATGTTGGTAAGGATGGAAGCAAATGAATTGTGAATATCAGCATAAGGTGAATAAGAAAGAAATCCCAGTTTGTAACATCCTGGGTGTAAATATTGCGGCAATCAATATGGACTGGTTGCTGGATTTCACGGACAAGAATATTAAGGATTTGTCTGGCGATTATATGTGTGTTTCAAACGTCCATACCACAGTGACTTCTTATGATGACCCGGATTATTGTGCTATTCAGAATGGCGGTATTATGGCTATCCCGGATGGTGGTCCACTGTCCACAGTTGGTCGTAAGCGTGGGTATGCAAATATGGAAAGAACCACAGGGCCTAGTTACATGGGTGAAATCTTGAAGGCTTCTGCTGAAAAGGGATATCGACATTACTTTTACGGCTCCACTGAGGAAACACTTGAAAAGTTATATGAAGCATTGAATGAAAACTATCCGGGCATTCAGATTGCTGGAATGTACAGCCCACCATTCAGACCCATGACGGCAGAAGAAGATGTTGCTGTGGTTAAGCGTATCAATGAGACAGAACCGGATTTTGTGTGGGTTGGTCTTGGTGCTCCGAAGCAGGAAAAGTGGATGGCTGCCCACCAAGGTGTGGTGGAAGGTTTTATGGTCGGCGTTGGAGCTGGCTTTGATTATTTTGCAGGAAACATTGAGAGAGCCCCAGAGTGGATGCAGAAATGCAATCTTGAGTGGGTTTATAGACTGATGCAGGATCCGAAGAGACTGTTCAAGAGATATTTGGTGACGAACATGAAGTTTATTTGGAATGTTGTTGTGAGGGGAAAGTAAGTATGAAATATAGTATCATTTTACCTTGTTATAATGTGGCAAAGTACTTAAATCGATGTTTAGATTCCATTTATTCTAATAATAATATTTCTGATTGTGAAGTGATATTGGTAGACGATGGTTCTACAGATAATTTTAAAAAAATCTGTAAGAAGTATTTTGATGTAACCGATGAATTACTTGCAAAATCTGAAAGTGAATTCGAATTCGGGGGGGGGG
>NZ_WQQE01000050.1:115447-132239 GCF_018785655.1 Blautia sp. MCC269
AGGGAGAGTATATTCTCTTTGTTGATCCGGATGATTATGTTATGCAGGGGTTATTAGAGAGTTTGGATGAAAAACTAAACACAGCTGTTTTTGATATGATTCTATACGGCTTCGTTGAAGAAAATCAAATTAGGAATAGCGTTCAAAACATACTCCCCAAAATTGAAAATGATATTTTATCGAACAAAGAGGCTATAGAAAAGTTGTTTCCACAGTATATTGGATATTCTGTGGAGCATGTAAAAAACTGGCTTCACACTGGTGAGTTCAATCCTAAAAAGGAATGGGGATCAGTATGGAGAGTAGCATATAGGAGAGAGTTCCTTATAGAAAATAAAATACTATTTGATTCTAAAATTGTGTTAAATGAAGACGGCATTTTCAACGCATTGTGCATTAGTAGGGCTGAAAAGATTGGGACAATAAACAAGTGTCTATATTACTATATTGTTCGAACAACAGGCTCAATGTCGCAAAGAATGAAAGAAAATCTAGTGCAAAATAAGTTGGCTCTTTTAGAGGCAAGAGAAAACATTACTTCAAAAATGGAGAAATCTAGTGAGAATATTTTTGCGGGAAGTACAGTTTTTTCAATTTTTGAATTGATGGCCACATCAAACTTGCAGTCATGGAATAGTATTCAAAGATATATACACCACCCCCTGGTACAAAGTTCAATTAAAGTTATGCCTATAGGAGTTAAATTCAAGTATACAGTTCCGATAGTACTACTGAAACTTAAGTGGAATTACTTTTTGTTTTTGAGCATTCAGTTATGCAAAAAAATAGGCGTGTCATTGAATTTATAGAGGAAAATGAAAATGATTAGAAAATTGAAAATACTTCGATGTAAATTGCTACTTTTGAGAAATAGAAATATTCATCTTGGTAAAAACAGTAGGTAACGTTAATGAAGAAACAATAAAACAATATATACAAGAACAATATGAAAGAGATCGCTTAGAAGGGGATTCAGAAAAGTAAAAAAGAGCCGCTTTTAAGCGGCCACCAGTAACTAAAGGAATGGTTTGTTAGACCGCCTTCAGGCGGAAATGCAATGTGCCCTGGAAGGGCAAACACAAACCACCAGCAGAGCTGGTGGTACTGACTTTTGAAAGAACATACATAGGAGATAAGCATGGATAATGATTCTAAAGGTGTGAAAATGCTTAAATCTGTTTATAGAAAGATTAGATTCAAGCAAAGTTATTATTGCTTAGATGTTAAAAACAACAAATGGGGAAATCAGTATATTTACGAGGCAATTATGCGTGGAAAACCATGCATGGTTGCCCGTGGCGGAGCTGTTGAACTTCGTTGCATTGGCGAATATTTGAATGGCAAAGTATTTAGTCCTAAAATGAAAGAAGAAGTGCAAATTTGTGCGGGGGTTTTTCCACCCAATGACGAAATTTTGACGCATTTTTCTGAGTATTACATAGAATGCATGAGTCAGGCAGATTTACTCGCACTTTGGAGCGTTGGGGCAGAAAAGCAAATTGTTAAGCAAAGGTGTACTCAAAGTAAATTTACTCATTTGGAAGCATTGGAACCGTATTATTTCAATAATCCGTGGTCAAGAGCATTGGCTGGAAAGCGGGTTCTTATTGTTCACCCGTTTATAGATAGTATTATAAAACAGTATCAGAAAAGAGAATTGCTTTTTGAAAACAAGAGTATTCTTCCTGAATTCAGTGAATTAATTTGTGTACGTGCTGTTCAGTCGAATGCGGGAGAAACGTCTATCTACAATGATTGGTTTGATGCTCTTGAGCATATGGAAAAGGAAATCAGCAAGTATGATTTTGATATTGCAATTATCGGTGCTGGAGCTTACAGCCTGCCTTTGGCAGCTTACGTGAAACAGCTTGGCAAGATTGCAGTGCAGATGTCCGGTTCTACCCAGATTCTATTCGGTATTAAGGGAAAACGCTGGGAGCAGATTCCTGAAATCTCGAAATTCTTTAATGAAAACTGGATTCGTCCGAGTGAAGATGAAACGCCTAAAGGGAGTACTAAAGTGGAAGGAGGCAGCTACTGGTAATGGGAATTGTAAAAAAACTCAAATTACTTAGGTGCAAACTGATGCTATGGCCTCATAAGAACATTGAATGGGGTAATAATTCTACATTCGGTCGAGGTACTGTGTTTTGGGCACCCAATCACATGAAGATTGGAAATAATGTATATATTGGAAAATACTGCACCATCCAGGCTGATATTGAGATGGGGAACAACATCGAAATAGCTAATACAGTTGGTCTCATTGGAAGATACGATCACGATTATTCCAAAGTGGGTGTCAGTATCAAAGATGCACCATGGATTGGTGATCTTGACTATAATTTTAAAGGACTAAATCAGAAGATTGTTATTGATGATGATGTGTGGATTGGATATGGCTCTGTGGTGTTTACAGGAGTACATATCAATCGGGGAGCGATTATTGCAGCAGGAAGTATAGTTACCAAGGATGTTCCGGCGTATGCGATTGTTGCAGGGAATCCGGCCAAAGTGAAAGGTGCTCGATTTACGGAAGAAGAAATTATTCAGCACGAAAAAGTTCTTTATTGACTGGGAGGAAAGCAAGTGGGTAAGTTTACTTTATCGGTTATTGTGCCGAACTATAACAATGAAAAATATATTCGACAGTGTTTGGAGAGTATCCTTGCCCAGACATATCCTGTGAAAGAATTGATTGTGTACGATGATTGTTCCACGGATGGGTCAAGAATGATTTTGAATGAGTATTCGGAGAAATACTCGAATGTAAAGGTTATTTGGGGCGAGAAAAATGTTGGCGTATCCGTAGCAAGAGATACAGCGATTAGGGCTACAACATCGGACTATGTCTGTATGCTGGATGCGGATGACTACTTTTATAGCAAGAAAAAGCTTGCTGCTGAAATGACGGCGATTGAAAAAATCTATAAAGATAGCGGCAAAAAAGTGATTTCATTTTCACAGACTGTGGATGTTGAGGAGTCAGGTGCTTCTATTAGGACAGTAAATCATGTGAATCTGAGCGGAAATGAACGCTTTCGGATTGTGACCAGGCTGTATAAAAACTATATGCCCAGAGATTATTGCTTTCCGCGTGAAACTTATTTTGAATGCGGTGGATATACAAAAGGTCTTTCCTTGTACGAGGACTGGGAACTGAATATAAAGTTTTTGGATAAAACAGAATTTGTATATTCCGGTGAGTATGGTACTGCCTATAGACATAAAGAGGGTGGGTTATCCTCGGTAGATTATAAGAAACAACTTGAAACTAAGATTAACATTTTTAGGAAATATAAAACAAATTTTAATGAGAAGGCATGGTTTTGTTTGCTTGCGTATGCCGCTTATATCAAACATAGAATAAAAGGATTAATATGATGAAAAAAAGATTGACAGTGATATTTACATGCTTTAATCGCAAAGATAAAACGACAAAAGCAATGAGAAGTCTTGTGGAATTGAATAAGAGCATAGATTTTAATTTTATTATCGTGGATGATAATAGCACCGATGGAACTGTGGATGCCATTAAAGCATTGGGGTATAATTCTGAAATTATTAAAGGAACCGGTAATCTGTATTGGTGTGGTGGTATGAGAGTCGGAATAGAAAAATATCTTCAGTCGAATATTGGAACTGATTGTCTGTTGGTTAATGATGATGTTGACTTTTTTGACACTGCAATTGAGGATATGGTTAGACTTCAAGATGGAAGGGAAAATGTAATCATAGTTGGTGCGACATGTGACCAGAATGGGACATTTACATATGGTTTGAGAATCCATAGAGATAATAAAAGTATTTGGTTAAATGCGATTGAACCTAACAGAGATGAAGTGGTGGGGGATACAATGAACGCAAATTGTGTGCTCATATCAAATAAAGCTATGATGAAAATTGGAAATTTGGATTCTCACTATAGTCATTCATTGGGAGATTATGACTTGGGTTTTAGGATAAAGCGCATGGGTTATAAACTGATTTCATCAGCAGAGTACGTAGGACATTGTGAAGAAAATGGCTTTGAGAATTCTTGGCGAGATCCGAAGTTAGGTAGAATTGAAAGAATAAAAAAGAAAGAATCACCCAAAGGAAGCCCATTTATGGAATGGTGGCATTTCTTGTATTCAAATTATAATTTGTTTTTAGCAATAAAGTATAGTGTCATTCCCTATGTTAAAATTTTAATAGGAAAGTAAGTATGATTTTCTAGATATATGATCGTTTCTGGACAATTTACTGTTTCTAATGTGTTAGTTTTATGCGGGTGTATTGTCAGCTTGTATTAAAAATCTAAGGGGTAATAAAATATAACTCCTTTATTTTAAAACACTCCAAAATGTGAAGAGTAGGTGAGATATATGATTTCAAAAAAAAATTGCATGATATATTTAACGTTGTTGACGTTTTTTCCGCCTGGAGCTATTACTCATAATGCAGCAGTGGGACTTTTACTCAATGCTATACAGGTGTACTTGCTTGTCTATTACGCTTTGTATTTCTTTAAGAACGGATTAGATAATGGAATAAATCTTTTTAGCGTTCCGCTGCTCTTGTATCCTGTCGTCATATTTATATCTACACTAATACATCATACAGATCTCTATTCGGGAACAGTAGATTTAGTTAACTTTTGGGGACTACTCTTTTTTTTGGAGTATTTTTTTAAGAAGGATATAGGCAGATTGATTTCCTGCCTTGCTAAATTTTTTTCAGTACTTGCAATTATTAATTATATGTATTTGATTATCAACCATTTTCTATTAGGAAAGAGTGCGGATGATTCGCTTTTTATAACGGTTTCAAATTCAATTTCAATTGTTTTAATTTTTTCAATTGTTATCTGTGTTGTGAATTCTTGGCAAAATGGAAAAACTATTGATGCAAGAACCATTATTGTCATTTTGTGTACAGCTCACACGGAGATTCTTGTTTGGTCAGGTACCGGACTCGTAGGTTACGCTATTGCTCTGGTTATCCTTATTATTTGTATAATAAAAAGGAATCACATTTGGGCAAATCCATATGTGTTGACTGTATCAGCACTCATTCTCTTTTTTGCAATTACAATATTTAGAGAGCAGGGGTTTTTATCATACATAGTTGAAGATGTATTACAGAAAGATTTGACTTTTACAGGAAGAACAACGATTTGGGATTTTTATTTGTTACGTATACTAGAATCTCCAATGTTAGGATATGGCAGTGGGTATCGTCCATATTTAAATCTATTTCCACATTCTGGTTATTTAAACATCATGATAATGGGTGGAGCAGTTAACGCCGTATTCTTGAGCGTAGCAGTGGTAGCATGCTTCAAACGTATGCGTAAGGAACCAAACAGAAAAATAAATGTTTTGATAATATGGACTATATTTGCCTACGAAATTATGATGTTGACGGAAATGCCAGATATACTTTATTTGGTAATACTTATGTATTTAGGATATTATGGAAGCAAGCTTGATATGTATAATAAAGTGTTGTCTGATATAGGAACAACATCTAACATTGATAAATCAATTGAGAAAATGATTTGAAAGGATATAAGTTTATGAATCATGTATGGACTGTAACAAAAACTATAGCTGCAGAAAAGCTTGGG
The DNA here is from genome assembly GCF_018785655.1 of Blautia sp. MCC269. NCBI lineage: Bacteria > Bacillati > Bacillota > Clostridia > Lachnospirales > Lachnospiraceae > Blautia > Blautia sp. MCC269. The sequence continues at coordinate 121,059 of NZ_WQQE01000050.1, forward strand.
CTTCGACGTTCGTTAATACTTCCAGATAAATCTCAAAGAAGTATCTCGTCTTATGTGGGAAAACATCTTTTGAGGTGTGATGAAACGAACGAATACATAGCCAAAAGAATTAAGTCTGGAGAGCCATTTATGGTTGGACGATACGGAGCCACTGAATTATTTGCAACATCTACGTTTGATTTTAACATATCACAAAAAAAAGATGATGCCATCAATCAGCTGAATAAATGGTCTGGTTTTTTCCCAAAAGACAAAATGCTTGGTGATAGATTTGCAAAGTGCATTATTGACGCATCAAAGCAGGTTGAGTTGCTTGGTGTTTGGGGGCTAAGATTTGAAGATTATTATATAAGGCATTATATGAGTGCAGATGCGAGAATTACTTTTTTATTTAACTTAGAACCGTGGAAAAATCCAATGAATCCATGGAGTGCTGCGTTAGAGGGGAAAAAGGTTCTGGTAATTCATCCGTTTGCAGAGACAATACAAAGTCAATATCAGAAGCGACAGGAGATTTTTCCGGGGACAGATATTCTACCGAGATTTGAACTGAAAACATTAAAAGCGGTACAGACTGTAGCTGGAGAAAAGGATGAACGATTTGCAACTTGGTTTGATGCGTTAGAGTGGATGTATCAAGAGGCAATAAAAATAGATTTTGATATAGCCATTATTGGATGCGGTGCTTATGGCTTTCCGCTTGCAGCAAAACTCAAGCAAGCCAGTAAGCAGGCAGTTCATCTAGGTGGTGCGACTCAACTAATGTTTGGAATTAAAGGTAAACGATGGGAAGAAGATTACAATGGCTATGAATATATAAGAAAATGGTTTAATGATGCGTGGGTATATCCCAGTGAACAGGATAAACCCCAAAACGCAGATACGGTTGAAGGTGGCTGCTATTGGTAAGGTGGTGAAGAAGAGTGCGACAGAAAAAAATAAAAAATGCAGGCAAGGAAAATTTGATTGAAAAAGTGAAAAGAAAACTTCGTCTAAGCTGGGTTTCAAAAATGAGGAATACAAAGCTGTATCCATATTGCTATCGGTCATATTGGCATGCCATTTTCGGAAGAAATTCAAAAGAAAATGTGACAAAAGGAGCATATTCTAACCTTTATTTTGCCGCTCGTCCAAATCCTGGTGCGGGGATAGGCCATCAGATGGCAAATTGGATTGCAGGATTTTGGTTTTCCGAACAATTTGGGTTAAAGTTTGCTCACATTCCGTTTTCTAATGTTGAATGGGAAGATTTTTTGGGGTTTTATCAAGATGAGAAAACGATGAAAGAGCTAAAAAATGAAGGGTATCTAATAAAGCGGATTCCTAAGTTTGACGAAGCTAATTCTGATGAAGTAGCTACTATTAAACGAATAATTGATTCATATAAAGGGAAGCAAGTTGTATTTCTTGCTGAGCAAGATCAGTTCTATCAAGAGCAATTTGGCGTTATGGAGCAAATACAAGAAAAATTTTATAAAGCACCAGCTAGAAAAAATGATAAGCTGATATATGACAGTAGTTGCTTTAATATAGCAATTCATGTTAGACGTGGTGACATCGTCCAAAAACAAGGAGAAGATAATCCTAATTTAACAATGCGATATCAAAGTAATGACTATTTTGTCAATGCACTTAAAACAGTTCTAGAGTATTTAAAAGAACAGAAAAACGTACATATATATCTGTTCTCTCAAGGTAAGGAAGAAGATTTTCAGGATTTTGAGGCGTTTAAAAATCTTCATCTTTGTCTTGACATGGGAGCACAGGACAGTTTTCTCCATATGATTTATGCAGATGCATTAATAACAAGTAAAAGCTCTTTTTCTTATAAGCCAGCATTGCTAAACAAAGGTCTGAAATTTTGTCCTGCAAATTTTTGGCATGGGTATCCACATGAAAAAGATTGGATTTTATTGGATGAAACAGGAAAAATAAAGTAACTCAGTTTTACTCACAATTAGAGTGTTTTTGTTCGAGGGAAAAGAAATGTATTCTGAGTAATTATGGGAGGGGAAAAGATGGGAAACAGTACAACGTGTAAACAAGGAGGATTAACATGACGAATCAAATATTATTGTCTATTCTTGTTCCAGTTTATAATTCAGGGTCTACGATAGAACGTTGCATTAATTCTTTATGCGAAGAAAATGTAAGCGATTATGAGATTGTAATTGTAGATGACGGCTCTGAAGATAAGAGCTATGAGAAATTAGATCATTTGAGTGAACGATTTCGTTTCCTGAAGATTGTTTCCCAAAATAACGCTGGAGTATCTGCTACTCGACAAAAACTTATTACTCTTGCTCAAGGAAAATACCTGATGTTTTGTGACTCAGATGATTATTTTGAACCCGAAACAATAAAGTATATGATGAATTTATTGCATTCTCAGACACTAGAAAGTAACAGCCCAGATATATATATTTTCGGATATAATTTGGTACGTAGCTGGGGATCAAAATCTATAAACAAAAGACATTTTAAAAATGGAATTTATCAGAAAAGGACTGTATCTAAATATCATGTGAATGGAATTTCAGATTTATATTGGTCAGCACTATGGAATAAATGTTATAAAAGAGAACTTTGTGTACAGCCGCCAATTATTTTTGAAAAATGTATGGAAGACGTAATGTTCAATGTTGATTATATGAGTAGAGTTAAAAATATATACGTATCTGAACGCCGTATCTATAATTATGTTCAAATTGGTGAGTCATTGACGAGAACAAAAAGAACTGACACCACAGAATCGATTATTGAAGCAGACACTGCATATAGCACTTTAATGGGTAAGTTGCTGACGACTTACCCGGAAGATCGTACAGCCATTCTGTCGCGTATTTATCGATATTATAAATCTCTCGATAGACGAGCAACTGCGATCGGGGAAAGAAAAAGAGTAGATTGTTCAATAAATGCAATCAAGAAACAATTAAAATGGCGAGTGTTTTATGTTGATTTGATTTTTTATATTGATTTTCTGCTCAGAAGAGCAAAAAAAATAATGATAGAAGCTATTAGAAAATGATTTGAATAATGCTAGTTAAGTAAAGTATATGGAGGAGCGCAGATAGCGGTGAGTAGAATACAGAATTCGTTACGAAATATTATGTTTGGGGCTGTTAATAGAATTGTAAGTATTCTATTCCCGTTCATTGTAAGAACAATATTTATACGATTTTTAGGAGAAGAGTATCTTGGACTGAATAGTTTGTATAGTTCTATTCTTCAAGTTCTTAATTTGGCTGATCTTGGTTTTGCTAGCGCAATAGTGGCAAGCATGTATAAGCCAATTGCTGAAGGAAATACGGATAAAGTATGTGCTTTAATGAATCTTTATCGCAAACTTTATAAAATGATTGGTTCGATAATTTTGATTATAGGCCTTTTCCTTACGCCGTTTATAGATAGATTGATCAGTGGTGAATCACCATCGGATGTTAATATTTATTTGCTGTGGTTACTATATCTATGTAATACAGTTGTAAGTTATTTGTTTTTTGCATACAAAGTATCTTTGATTAATGCTCATCAGAGAAATGATATTACAGAGAAGATAGGCGCTGCGTGCAAAATCATCATAAGTATTTTGCAGGTTGTGATTGTTGCGGCTTTCAAGAACATGTATCTTTATGTGTTACTCACAGTTATAAATTCCGTCATTTATAATCTTTGGTGTTCTGTCGAGTGCGATAAAAGATATCCACAGTATAAATGCAGAGGAGAATTGGACAAGAATACCAAGCAAAAAATAACAAAAAATGTTGTGGCCCTTGCAATACAAAAGATTGGAAATACACTGTCAGTATCTCTTGACTCTATAGTTATATCCGCTTTTCTTGGTTTGACCACAGTAGCAATTTATGGCAATTACTATTATATTGTATCTGCTATTGCAACCTTTGTGAATCTGATTTACAGTTCAGTCACTGCTAGTATAGGAAATAGTATTGCAACGGAAACACCAGAAAAGAATCTGAGCGATTTTAGAAAGTTTTTTTTCCTAAATACATGGATCATCGGATGGTGTTGCGTTTGCTTTGTGTGCCTATTTCAGGACTTTATGATTGTGTGGATGGGAGAAAAACTCCTTTTTGGAATGAGTATTGTAGTAATGCTTGTTATGAGATTCTATTTTGAGCAGATTCGAAAGGTTGTCTTAACTTATAAAGACGCTGCGGGAATGTGGTGGGCTGATAAATGGAAACCACTGGTAGGATGTCTTGTAAATCTCATATTAAACATTATTCTTGTAAAGAGTATTGGAGTAGCCGGTGTGATGCTCTCAACGATAATTAGTTATACATTAATAGAACTTCCGTGGGAAACAAAGGTGTTGTTTAAAATATATTTTAAGCAGAGTCCGAAAAACTATTACTTTGATATGGTAACAATTTCGGTGAGTATGCTCATAGCTGGAGTTGCAACATATTATGTATGTTCATTTATTAATCTAGGCCACATAGCTAATATCATCACAAAACTGATTGTGTGCATTATAGCGCCGAACATTCTGTTTATGATACTTAATATTAGAAATAAAAATTATTATGTTGCAGTTAGATTTGTAAAAGGAATTATAGGTCGATATATTTGGAAGAGATCATGAGGGAATATATACAAGAACTAAGATGACGGTTTATATGTTTGAAAATTAAAGCGCATAGTAGTGTATTGTAAATTATGAAATTTATCCAGGGAGATAGTTATATGATGCATGGTATAGAATGGTTACAAAGAACAGTATACAAAGTAGAGAAAAGAGTATGGGGAGACTGTCCGAAAACTAGGATGAGCCTTCACTGAAATTAAGATTGAGTCACTCATATGGGTGTTCAATATAAATAAAAAATGTACATTGAAAACTGAATAAAGTACACAGAAATCATGCAGCGATGGTTCAAATATAGTATAATTCACTAGGAAAGTATCAGATTCAGAGCAGTTAAAAAGAGCAGATTTCTTCACTGAGTAAATCTGCTCTGAATGTGATTCTTTCCAATTGTACCAATTCGCGGACATGTAGCCACAGAGTATGAAAAGTCGGAAGCTGATCTTTTTTAAATTCATTGGGCGGAGTAATCGGAGGAATTTTATATTATATTTGTAAAATAGTGAAAGGGGGAAAAAGAGTTGACAAGGGAAAATATGATGGATAAAATCGTGACAGACAGACAGACAGACAGACAGACAGACAGACAGACAGACAGACAGACAGACAGACAGACAGACAGACAGACGGGACTATATTGCTGATTGCTGGAGAATATTAGCTATTCTGATGGTTCTAACCGTGCATGTGAATGGGTATTTAACCCAACCCCCCGCGGCAATTAATAAATTGTTTAGTTTAGGTGCCTACGGCGTAGCACTGTATTTTTTGATTAGTGGGTACTTTAGCTATGCATCTGTCAAGAACTCTAAATCGATAAAAGAATATGCTTACAAAAAGGCTATTCGTATTTTGCCGATGTATTATCTTTCGTTAGTGTGTACATTTATTTTGGATGCATTAATTTTGAAAGACCTTCCGATAAGCTGGGAATGGTTATATCATATTCCGTTTTTAAATATGTTTGTTCCAAGTCAAGAATGGCAGTGGTGGAATTCAGTTAATTTTTTCTGGACAATGCCTGCTTTTGTAGCCTGGTACATAATTTCGCCGTTCATATTTAAATATATAAACAATGCGAAAAAAGCAACACTTGTGACAATGTGTACGGTTTGTATTACTCCATTTTTGAAGAAATGGATGTATTATTTTGCAAGTGAGCAATTTGTAAACTGGAACTTTTTTTGCCTGCTTTATGTATTTCTGTTTGGTGTATTGGCGTGTTTTGTTATTCAGGAAAGCAAAAAAGTATATGGGATTTTGAGCGGGGTTGGTATCGGTATTTTAGGACTCATATGTGGAAATAAAAGTGGCTTTTTTGCGTTTGGACTTGCATTTTATTTGTGCATTGTTGCAGTCAGCTGCTTTAACATTAGATTTGAAAGCACGCGGTTTAAAAACACGATAAAAGCATTGTCAAATATCACATATTCTGTTTATTTATCACATTATTTCATTTTGAAATTGTGCAATAGAGTAATATCTAATCTATATTGGCCTGTTGCGTATATTGGCTTTATAGTGATGGCTTTAGGCATAGGATATGTTCTATGGAGATTTGTTGAGAATCCGGTGGCAAATTTTTTGAGGGTAAATCCTCAAACATGAGTACTGGGTATCAAAAATCCCCGCTAAAATGCGGGGATTGAGCAGATTTTACAGAATAGATAGGCACATTGAAAAATTAAGACTTTTTGTGTCGACTGGGGCATTCTTTCTGGACTCTGGGTGACCATGGAAGGAGATCATCAATAAATCTGAGATCTTTGTCATCCATGTGCTGAGGAATCTCAGTAAGCAGCAGATTGAAATATTCGAAAGTATTTATCATGTTTGCTTTTGCTGTTTCAACCAGACTGTAGAGGATCGCACTTGCCTTTGCACCATTGGAAGATTCGATCATTACAAAGTTCTTGCGGCCAATGGTAAAAGGCCGGATTGCCTGTTCTGCATAATTGTTATCCATCGGGACATTCCCATCAGATAAAAACACACGAAGATATTCTTCCTGATTTATGCTGTAAGCGAGAGCCTTTCCAATTGTACTGTTATGAGTTACCTGTGAGTACTTCTGTTTTGCCCATGCGAAATAAGCATCCACTTTTTCTGAAAGAACAAGCTGACGCTGCTTTTTACGTTCTGTAACAGAGAGGTCATCAAAAGTATTATCGATGTGCATGATCTCTGTGATCATGCTATATGCTTCCTGGGCAATCGATCCTCTGGCAGTGTCCTGACCGACAGACTTTATGAATTCTGCAAAAGGTCTTCTGGCGTGGATCCAGCAGCCTGCTACTTTAAGATCACGGCGTTCTTTTGCAAGCTTATGGTAGACCTGATATCCATCCGTGATCACAGTTCCGGAGAATGTCTTCAGGAATTCCCGCGGATGGTCAGAATGACGGGAAGGCTGCCAGTCAAAGAGGACGATGGGATGAGTCCCGCGCAGCGGCCGGTTTCGGTAGACCCACATGTAAGTCTTCTTGCCATTTTTGATCTTTGCATGATCGATCCGCATAACTTTTACCGGTGACTCATCTGCATGTATGACCTTACTGTCATAGATCAGTTCATGGAGCCGGTCATAGATCAGGGACAGATATACATCAGTACTTTTGATCACCCAGTTTGCCATGGTATTTGTGGAAAGCTGGATACCATTTGTTTTAAAAGCCTTTGACTGTCGTTCCAGAGGCAGGGCATTTGTATACTTGCCATTGATGATGGAAGCGACCAGTGCAGGGGTAGCGATACTGTTACGGAAAAGATCCTTTGGTCTTGGAGCTTTCAGGATAGTCCCGTCATTACTTTTGGAGGCATAGACATGGACATGATGTTCATCCACGATAAATGTTTCCGGAATGATGTGCAGGCGTTTATAAACTTCCTCAGGGAGTTCCTTGTAACCGTCAGGAAACTTTACTGCCAGTTCCTCGTCAGAAAGAGTGTGTTCGATGATGCGTGCCGGAAGTCCGGACAGATCGGATTCACGTTTGCCGACAGCTTTTTTACGGTGGTAAGACGGGATGATCACTTCAGTGATCTCAGGTTCTTTTAAAGGATCCTGTTTCAGATATTCAACCTCATTGAAGGAATCGAACAGGGAGAGCTGACCATCAACTTCAGATACGGCAGATTCAGATTTACGGCCAAAGAACCGCTGGTTCATGAGGCGGATCTGTTCTGTGAGCAGTTCGATCTGGCGGTTATTATCGGACAGCTGAGCGTTGGCATGATCCAGCTGGGACTGCAGGGCAAGGAGCTGATCCTGTAAAGAAGATACGATAACAACGAGGGCTTCTTTGCCGAGATTATTTAACTGTTCATCAAGAGAATAGAAGGGGTCAGGTACCGGAAATTTTTCATAAAGAAAGCCTAAAAGTTTTATAAACACGCCGCACATCGAGTGCGGTAGTCATCCGGGTCAACAGCCTCTGTGCGGCGGGTGATAGACTGTGAACTTCCAGTAAATTTACGACTAAAATCGATTTACCCGCATAAATACTCAATGTCATTAACTTAACATTTAGTGCTTTATGAAAAAGGAGAACATTACATATGAAGAATCTATATTCACTTTTTTATCCCAGGCATACAGGGATTGCTGGGGTGATTATAACCGCTCATTAAAACTTAAGAATTTCCCGAAATGGGACTATGTAATCCTGACAGCTTCCAATGAGCAGCAGGCCGAGGGATTTCGTAAGCAGATAGAGGAACGTAGGGCTTTTCTTCCGAAGGAGACCACTTTTGTTGCAATTCCGGATCGCGATGGTAAGCGTGTGGGATCTGGCGGAGCAACTCTGGAAGTGCTGAAATACCTGCATGAGCAGGAAGAATCCTTTGACGGTCTTCGTATACTGGTTATTCATTCGGGTGGAGACAGTAAGGTGGTCAAAATCATCCAGAGTTATACTGGTGTGATTGATAAAATGGTGTGGCGAAAATATTAATGCTACTTGACAATTAGAGGAAAGAGGATATGCGTTTGAGAGCAGAGCAGAGCAGAGCAGAGCAGAGCAACTTATATTGATATTGCAAAGGCAATTGGAATTATCTGCGTTCTTATAGGTCACAGCTTTACAGCTGACTGCATAGGAATACTTATATATGCTTTCCATATGCCACTTTTTTTTCTTGTAAGCGGATTTTTATCAAAGAAGAAGAGAAGTCTGGCAGACTGGATGAAGAAAAAGACGAGAACTCTTTTGGTACCATATTTTGTGTCTTGCGCTGGAATAGTGATTGCAAGCATATTTTTTGAGAGCTTAGTGACACTACTGAAGGATAACAATGCAGTATTTATACTTAATATACAAAAATGGGTTAGGGCAGCTTTTATTGGCCTAGGATACCATGCAGAACTATGGCAGACATCATTGCCAGCGATTGGTCCGATATGGTTCTTGCTGGCACTGTTTTGGGCACTGCTACTGTTAGAGCTTTATAAAAGAACAAAGTATCCTATGGCTTGCGCAATAGGGGTCTCTTTTTTGAGTCTAGCGTTACACCATTTTTTCTGGCTTCCGTGGTCAATACAAGAAGGAATGGTGGCTAGCCTTTTTGCAACAGTGGGTTATAGTATTAGCCTTGAAAAAGTCAAGCAGAATAGAATATTAGTTTGTTGTGTGGCGATATTGTACCTGTTGTTTTGCTTGTTTAGCGGTAGCCATCTGGATATGGTGAAATGTGCCTTTCCATATGGGCCGGTAGATTTTGTTGGAGCAGTGTGCTGTGTTATTGCTATCTTAATGGTATCTATACGATTACAAAATCACTTGATGAGCAGATTGCTACCTGTGATAGGAAGGAATTCGATTTGGATTCTCTGCATCCACACGATAGAGTTTGATGTCTTTCCTTGGTGGATTTTAGCACGGATATGTACAATGGCAAAAATAGGTGGCTTATATGAAACGGCTCAAGCTATTCTGCGAATTGTAATGGCTATCTGCATTTCGATGATAGCGGAAAAAATGCGGGATATGGATCATGCTACAACAAATCTGAAGAATATATGATAAATCTGTTGAAGGATTAGTCACATGCAGTGCTCTGTTTTTTACATGCGTTTCATTGAATGTACAATCATTAGATGATGATTAATAACTGGCGAAGGGGAGGCTATTAAAGAATAGGAAAAACTGAATATCTATAGATTAGTGAAAACAATTTGGTCATAGGTATTAGTGCGTGAGACGCTGTGCGCTTAACATAAGCCGAGAAATCTCGCTAAGAGTGTGACTGTGGAATAAAAGATAGCAAGAGGAAAAAATTATGAAAACAACATTACTTATCATGGCGGCCGGTATCGGCAGCCGATTTGGAACAGGAATCAAGCAGCTGGAGCCGGTTGATGATGCTAACCATATCATCATGGACTACTCAATTCATGATGCAATTGAGGCTGGATTCAACCATGTAGTATTTATCATCCGCAAGGATATCGAGAAGGAGTTCAAAGAGGTCATCGGAGACCGTATTGCCTCTATTTGCTCTTCTCATAACGTAACTGTGGACTACGCATTTCAGGATATCAACGATATTCCGGGAGAACTTCCGGCAGGCCGTACAAAGCCGTGGGGAACTGGACAGGCCGTGCTTGCGGCGAAGAAAGCAATCAAAACCCCATTCATTGTGATTAATGCAGATGATTACTACGGCAAAGAGGGCTTCAAAGCCGTCCATGACTATTTGGTGAACGGCGGTAAGTCCTGTATGGCAGGTTTTGTGCTGAAGAACACACTGTCCGATAATGGTGGTGTGACCCGCGGCATCTGCAAGATGGATGCGGAAAATAACTTGACTGAGGTCGTAGAGACCAAGAACATCGTAAAAACAGCGGATGGGGCAGAAGCAGACGGAAAAGTGATTGATGTGAATTCTCTGGTTTCTATGAATATGTGGGGATTAACTCCTGATTTTCTGGATGTTCTGGAGGAAGGCTTCAAAGAGTTTTTCGAGAAGGAAGTCCCGGGCAATCCTCTGAAAGCCGAGTATCTGATTCCAATTTTTATCGGTGAACTGCTGAATAAAGGCAAGATGTCCGTGAAGGTTCTGAGGACCAACGATACATGGTACGGCATGACCTATCATGAGGATGTCGCAGCGGTAAAGGACAGCTTCAAGAAGATGCTGGCGGATGGCATGTACAAGGCTGACCTGTTCAGTGATCTGTAAACGACGATGAAAGAAACGATCGATTTACTCGGAAAGATCCTCACAAACATTTTAACTGCTCTTTATGAGCCGTTTGGATTTTCGCTCTTGCTTTCTTTTCTTGCTATGTTTTTCTACCTGTATGCGTATGAGCCAATACATGCTGGCAAAGGCTGGAAGAGTGCCATAGTGACCTGGTATCAGAAATTCAAAGAGAGTGTGTTCTTTCGGAAGTTGTTTTTCTTATTTTTTGTGACCTCACTTATTCTGTTCCGAACCCTGTTAAACCGGAACCTATGGATGAATCCTTTATCTGATGTCAAAGCACAGTGGGGTCAGGTACTCGAAAGAGGATATAAAAAGAAGAAAAGTAGAGCGAAAATTTGATAAAAGATCTATAAAGAAAA
>NZ_WQQE01000051.1:0-13975 GCF_018785655.1 Blautia sp. MCC269
CCCATATACAAACAAAAAGCAGGAATCATAGTTTTATAAATGCTTACGATTTCTGCTCTTTGCTAAAGTTAATGACATTGAGTATTTTCAAGGGTTTGCGAAGAATTTGATAATCAAATATAACAGTTATTAAATTTCCTAAAATATGTGAAATATCAACTGGAATTTGTATTTTCATTTTTATTCTTTTTTACGAAATTCCTTCAAATTTAATTCACGTTTCAATTCTTCCTCTGACGGTAAATAAGTGAAGTATTTAGATGCAAATATCTGGTGATTATCTTCAGGGAGTGTATATATTTTACAATGGAATCTCCTTTATCTGCACAAAGCACTATCCCAATAGGCTGCGTGTCTCCCTCATTCATCATTTCACGAGTATAATAATTCACATACATCTGCATCTGTCCCAAGTCCTGATGGGTCAGTTTACCCATTTTCAAGTCAATGAGAACAAAGCATTTTAAAATATAATTGTAAAATACCAGATCAATGAAAAAATCCTGTCCATCCAATGTAAACCTTTTCTGACGTGCTACAAATGAAAATCCTCTTCCAAGCTCTAAAAGGAAATGCTGAAGATGATCAATCAGTGCCTGTTCCAAATCTCCTTCATACACATGAGTGTCCGGCTGAATTTGCAGAAATTCTATAACATAAGGATCTTTCACTATTTTCTCATACTCTGGTTTTGGCTCCGTTATTTGAATTTCTTTTGCAACTGCTGTCTTATCCTGACTTGCTAAAATACGCTGATAATACATCGTATTAATCTGCCGTTCCAGTTGGCGGACACTCCACGCTGCTTTTGCACACTCCTCCATATAAAATGTTCTTGCCTGTTCATCATTTATACGCATCAAAACACGATAATGCGACCAGCTCAATTCAGGACACAGTGTGTCTCGAATTGGGAAAGTGCAATAAAACTGCCGCATCTTACGAAGATTCGATTTATCAAAACCTTTTCCAAACTCTGCGGTCAACTGCTCAGAAAGATATTCCAATAATCTCTTTCCATATTCTGCACGATCATTTTCTCCACATGCTTTAAAAATCTGTTCTCCTATTTCCCAATAAGTTGTTACCATAGCTGAATTTACCGCTGTGCTTAAACGATCACCGACACGTCCCGCACTGTTGCCAAACAGATGTGTCATCCCTTTCTGCGGTGCGGACAACTAAATAACAGATTAAAAAACAGCAGTTATACCGGTAGTTTATCGGATATAACTGCTATTTTTATTATGACAACCGTCCGTTCTCCATCTCATACACCACATCTGCCACGTTCATGGTGGAGACTCTGTGGGATACCAGGACTACGGTGCGGCGGGTGGTGTCTTCTTTCAGGGACTTGAGGATGATGCCTTCGTTGAGGGAATCCAGATTGGATGTAGGCTCGTCCAGAAGTAAAAGGGGACTGTCGTGGAGGAAGGCTCTTGCAATACCGATCCTCTGTTTTTCGCCGCCGGAAAGGGTATCGCCAAGTTCCCCGACCTCTGTGTCATAACCTTTGGGGAGGGTCATGATAAAGTCGTGGATGGAGGCTTTCTTCGCGGCAGCCATGATCTCTTCCCGGGTGGCTCCCGGTTTCGCGATGACGATGTTGTTTGCGATGGAATCGTGGAACAGGTGGGTTTCCTGTGTCACATAGCTTTCCATGTCGCGGAGATGGCGGGTGGGGATTTCCCGTACATCTTTGTTATCTACGGAAATCGTTCCCTGATTTACATCCCAGAAACGCATGAGCAGTTTCAGCAATGTGGATTTTCCGGAACCGCTGGCTCCGTGGATACCGGTAATCTTACCAGGAGCAAGTTTCAGGGAGTAGTCATCCAGGATGGTTTCGTCTTCGTATGCGAAGGTTACGTGAGATGCTTCGGCTCCGGTAAATCCGGCTGCACCAGATCTGCTTTCACCCGGAATCTCCTCCACCAGCGGCTTCTCCTCCAGAAGGGACAGCACACGCTCGCCGCTTGCCAGTGTCTGGTTCAGGTTGTTGGAAAGACTGGACAGCGCCACAACCGGGCCAAAAGATCCCATCATAGCAATGGTACAGGTAAGGATCCCGTCAAAACCAATCTCACCTTTTCCATATAGATGGATCGTCAGCGCCAGCATTCCAAAGGATGCAAGCAAAATCATCAGATTGGTAAACGATCTCTGAGAACCTTCCATCTGGCTTAAATCTTCCTGCATTCCCGCAAGTTTCCGGGAACGCTCTGACATCTGGCCTTTTCTCTTTTCGCCCTGGTTGTACTGAATGGTCTCATCCAGTCCACGGAGGGAATCCAGCACAAAACTGTTCAGCTCACCAAACTCTGTACGGAATTCCATACCCTTCTGGCTTCCACGCTTTCCATTCCACATCGGGATCGCCACACCTACAATCAGGTAGGCGGCCAGAGCCAGTACTCCCGCAAGCATATGGTATCTTCCAATAAAGATCACCATGATCACAGAAGTCAGCGTAGCAATGGCGATAGGGGAAATGGTATGTGCGTAAAAAACTTCCAGAAGTTCGATATCCGTAGTGATGATCGAGATCAGGTTACCCTTGTCACGTTCTTCCAGCTTAGCCGGGCAGAGCTTACGCAGAACCGCAAATACCTTATGGCGGATGATCGCCAAAAGCTTAAATGCAATAAAATGGTTACAGTACTGCTCCACATAATGAAGGATACCACGAAGCACCGCAATGAGGATCATCACGGCAAGGATCCCCTTCACAGAAGTTCCGGCAAGCCAGGTACTCTTCATTACAACTTCCGGAATCCCGGAAATCCCTGCGCCGGCCACATTTCCGGCAAGTCCATGGAGGATCACCTGTCCGGCCAAGATAGTCAGAAAGATGGCACATAAGTATCCTACCGTTCCAAGAAGGATAGCCGCTAGCATGATGTGGAGAAGGGGTTTTACGAGCCCGATAAGGCTTCCCATAATAGCAATGGCACTTCTCCGCTTCTTCGTTGTATTTTTCTCACCACTCATCACGCATTCCCCTCCTTCCCGTAATTTTCCAGTGCCATCTGACTCTCATACAGATGACGGTAATCACTGTCCAAAGCCATCAACTCTTCATGTTTTCCACGCTCTCTGATTTCTCCGTCCTTCAGGAAATAAATCTGATCAGATCCAACCACATTGGCAAGTCTGTGGGAAATCAGAAGCACAGTCTTTGTTTTTGCCATCTCATGGATCACTTCCATGATCAGCTCTTCACTTTCCACATCAATATTGGAAGTTGCCTCGTCCATGATATATACAGGAGCATTTTTAAGAAGTGCCCTTGCGATCACCAGACGCTGGCACTGACCGCCGGAAAGATTTCCCGCCTTTTCCAGAAGGATCGTATCCAGCCCGTTCTGAGTATCCAGAAATCCAAGAAGATTGACCTTCTTAAGAACCTCCCGCATTTCTTTATCCGTGGCATCTGGTTTTGCCATCTGAAGATTTTCACGGACAGTTCCCTTAAAAAGATAACTGTTATGCCGTACCAGAACTCCATGTTCCATCAGGTCATCTTCCCGGACATTCCCAAGAGGCACACCGCCAATCCGGATCTCACCGGAGAATTCCCGGTTCTTTCCGGACAGGATTCCCGCAATGGTACTCTTTCCACAACCGGACTCACCAACCAGGGAGACAAAACTTCCCGCCGGAACATCAAGATCAATTCCCTTAAGAATCTCACGGTCCTTCTCATAGGAAAAATGCACATCCTGAAAAGAAATATCCAGGCCGCCATCAGGCAGTGTCTTCTCTCCGGCCTTCGGCTCCGGAAGATCCAGGATCCGGAAGATCTTGTCACTGGCAGCCATACCATTCATGGCAATATGGAAAAAAGATCCCAGAAGCCGGAGCGGCAGGAAAAATTCACTGGCCAGAAGCACAATACAAAGAGTTCCGGAAAGACTTAAATTCCCATGTAGAAACTCTGTTACCGCCACCGCCATACCAATGGCAGCACCGCCATAAGCCACAATATCCATGACACTGGTGGAATTCAGCTGCATGGTCAGAACCTTCATGGTGATCTGACGAAACCGCTGGGACTCCGCATCCATCTCATCAGCTTTCTGCTGATCCGCCTGATAAATTTTTAAGGTAGTCAGACCCTGAAGGTTTTCCAGAAAGGAATCTCCAAGTCCTGTATAAATGCTCCAGTATTTATTCAGAAGCTTCTTCGCGATCTTCTGTACCACCACAATGGAGATCGGGATCAACGGCACACAGATCAGAAGCACCACGCTGGCCTTCATGCTCACCCGACAAAGAATCACAAACAGTGTCACTGGTGCGATCAGGCTGTAAAACAACTGTGGAAGATATTTTCCGAAATAGGTTTCCAGCTGCTCCACGCCTTCCGTGGAAACCTGCACCACCTCAGAGGAGGAAACCTGCTCTCTGTAAGAAGCGCCAAGCTTCAGCATTTTTTCGTAGATCTTTTCCCGGAGGATCCTCTTTACATCCACGCAGGCCAGATAGGAGGATCTTGCGCCCATCCGCTCGCAGAAGAAACGGATCACAACGACCAGGATCAGGATGAGGACCGTATGCTGCACGCCCGCAGCGGTCACTTTACCATAGACCACTTTTTCCAGAAGACCTGCAATGGAAAAAACGGCCATCACCTGTGACAGCAGGGCCAGCCACTGCCACAGGATCGTATACACGATATATTTTTTTGCATGGGATAAAAGTCCCACCAGTCTTGTCTTGATCATTGGTTACTCACACCTCCGGCTCCACAGTTTTTACCCTGAGGAAGAAATACAGAATGTGGCATACCCACACAATCGCGATACAGATCCTTCCCACAGGTACATTTTTCATGCAGATAAATCCGATGGCCATGACTACAGTCACCATGCCAATGATCCTGCATTTGGTTCCAAGCGTCATGGCTCTTTCCTGCACAAAACTGTCCAGATGTTTTTTATAAAGGCCGGTTCCTGTAAACCAGGTGTGGAGCCGCTCTGAGCTCTTTGCAAAGCAGAATAAAGTTCCCATATAAAAGGGAACGGTTGGCAGGATCGGCAGTACGATCCCTATGGTGCCAAGTCCCAGGCAAAGAAACCCCAGCAGAATCCAGAAAATTTTTAACGGATTTCTCATTTTCTTTTCCTTTCTCATACGTATTAGACGGTTAGTACAAACTTACGCCCATCCACCCGGGCTACTTTCAGATCGATTCCATAGAGTTCATGAATACTTTCCTCCGTGATCACCTCTTCCGGCTCTCCTTCCACGATAACTTTTCCGCCGGCGAGGCCGATAATTTTATCGGAAAAATAGATCGACTGGTTGATATCATGAAGAACCATGACAATGGTCATTCCAAATTCCCGGTTCAGCTTCCGCACAAGCTCCAGGATCTCAATCTGATAACGGATATCCAGATATGTAGTCGGCTCATCCAGGAACAGAATTTCCGTTCCCTGTGCAAGGGCCATGGCAATCCACACGCGCTGGCGTTGGCCTCCGGAAAGCCTGGATAATTCCCGGTCACGGAACTGGGAAACATTGGTTACTTCCATGGCCCAGTTTACATACCGCTCATCCTCGTCTCCGCGGATTCCCATCATACCAAGATGCGGCGTTCTTCCGAAAGAAACCAGCCGCTCCACCGTAATATCGTCAGCCGCTGTATTATACTGATGGACAATGGCCACTTTTCTTGCAAATTCATTCAACCGTAAGTGTGCGATATTTTTTCCACCAAGGAGAACCTTGCCTTTTCCGGGAACCAGATTCTTGGTCATCAGTGAGAACAATGTGGACTTGCCACATCCGTTGGCTCCCATGATGGTAGTCACCTTGCCTTTTTCGATTTCCAGGGACGCCCCTTTCAGGATTTCATTCTTTCCGTAGGAAAAAAATACTTTTTTTACCTCCATGGCAGGTCGTTTTTTTTCTGTATTCTGTGTTTCAGTCGCCATATTTCTTTGACCTCCTTAAGAGAATGATAAAGAACGGACCACCTACAACACTCATCACAACCGCCGCGCTGATCTCATAAGGAGCGGCAACCGTTCTTCCGATGGTATCCGCCAGAAGGAAGGTAAAAGCTCCCGCAAGAGCAGAGAACGGGATCAGTGCCCTGTGGTCACTTCCAACAAGAATTCTTCCGATATGAGGAACAATCAGTCCAAGGAAGCTGATGGCACCTGCAATAGCTGTGGAAATGCTGGCCAGCAGTACCGCAATGAGGGAAATCACGATACGGGTGGCATTGACATTCAATCCAAGGCTTCTGGCCGTTTTATCTTCCAGAGACATCAGATTACATTCCCCGATAAACAGGCAGGCAAGAAACAGTCCTGCCACAACGTAAGGAATCAGCGTGGTCACATCATCCCAGGTTTTCTGTGTGATATTGGCCTCCACAATAGAAGCCACACCGGACATGTTTCCGCCGCTCATACTGTTAAAAGCACTGGAAAGTCCGGTAAACAGTGCATCTACCGCAACACCGGTAAGGATAATACGAAGCGGACTCAAGCCGCCCTTCCAGGACAGGCAGTACACCATAAGAAAGGCGATGACACCTCCAAAAAACGCAACCAGTGGAGTAAAGAAGTACAGTCCCGGCGCAAATGCCGTAATCAGCACTGCCGCAAAACTGGCTCCACTGGAAATACCGATCAGTCCCGGATCAGCCAGGGGATTTTTTAAGACTGCCTGTAACAGAACACCGGAAACCGCTATGGCTGCTCCTGCCAGCATGGAAATAATAATTCGCGGAAAACGAAGGTCATAGATGGTAGCAACCTCGTCGATCCGTTCCACAAAAAGTCCTCTCATCAGTGTTCCAAAAGAAACCTTCAGGCTTCCGATATTGATGGCTGCAAAAAACAGCACCACCAGAAGCACCGCCATGGTCACAAAGGAGAGCACTGCACGAAGCCGCTTTCTTTTTTCTCTGTTTTCATCCATTTTTGTCACTTCTCCTTTTCTGTGGTCTTTTTGGAATCTTCCGCTGCAGTGGTTCCGGATGTGCCGGATTTCTGTGCATCCTCATATTTCTGCGTTGCATTGGATTTCTCCGCATTTTTCTGTGCACTTTCGCTGTTCTTTTTCGCCTTTTCCAGATCTGCATCACTTTCCGGATAGAGGATCGGCTGCAGTTCTTCCAACGCCTTCGGATAACGGAAGGTAGCACTCATACCGAAATTCTCATAGGTCAGATCGTAAACCCTGCCGTTTTTTACCGCATCAAAATGTTTCCCGATATCGTTGGTCTTAAAATCTTCGTTAAACATCTCCACAACCTGATCTGGAAGTGCATGGGCTGCACGGAGGATAATATCCGGCTCTTTTGTCTTCATATCCTCAGTATTCACGGTAAGAAATTCCTGACTGGAATCCGTATAAACATTTTCGCCTCCAGCCAGGGCAACCAGACTTCCCACATAGGATTTCTCCGTTGCAATGATATAGCTGCCGGGAAGGCCCATGAGGATCAGAACCTTCGGATGGTCTTTTCCCTCGTTCTTCTTTTTGTATTTTTCATAGAAATCCTGGAACTCTTTTACCAGTGCGTCTGCCTGCTCTTCCCTGTCAAAAATCTCTCCCAGCTCCTGAATGGACCGGTACATACCCTGTACACTTCGAAGATTCAGGAAGGCCCAGTCTGTACCGATATTTTCATATTTCGGCTGCAAATCAGACTGAAGGGATATGGGACTTAAGATCCAGTCCGGTTTCAGGGAAGCCACAATCTCCATATCCGGGCTCATAGCTGTACCTACGGTGGTTACATCCTGATAACGTTCCGGAATGGTGGAGATACTGCTGGAGCACACGCCCACAAGATCCAGATCCAGTTTATCACAGATATCTGCGGTTGCCGGAGATGTGGCAATGATCTTCGGGGTTCCTTCCATGGAACGCACCTTGGCTTTTGCCACCTCCACCGCCTGTTTTTCCACAGGGTCTGTGATCTCAAGCATGGACTCTACCGTCTCGGTCTGCGTGGTTGCTTTCGTTCCTTCCGGGTGCTGGTTGACACAGCCGGTGAGAAGAAGGGACGCTGCTGCCAGGCTTAGGACAAGCACGCCACGGCTTATGCAGGATTTAATATTCATCATCATCGTCATCCTCTCCGCCCCATCTGCGCCAGTTTTTCCGGAAATACCAGATGATCAGTGCCGTCACCAGAATCAGCACAAGACCGGAACCGGTCACTGCCAGGGCAATGGCAAATACGGTATTGATCTTCACCGTACCCTCGGATTTCTTTTCGCCGGAAGCAGTGCTGTCCGCTTCTGCAGTGGAAAGGCTTAATCCCTGTGCACTGTTCAGCTCTTTATCTGTGTCGGACTCCCCGGAATCTTTGTTTGCGGCAGCTGCCTGGGCCTGCGCCGCGGAAGCTACCGTATTTCCGGAATTCATGGCATTTGCATTCCCGCCGGAACTGTTTCCGGCTGCTGCCGCCTGGGTAGCCGCAGCATCACTCTGACTTCCGGTTTCGTTACCTTCTGTGCTTTCCTCTGCCTCTGTTTCTTCTCCTGACTGATTTTCACTCTCCTGGGAAGTCTCAGTTTCTTCCCCGCTTCCGGTATCCAGCGTACCATTGGAAACGCTTTCCGTACTGCCGGAATCCTGTGCAGATGCTGTCTCTGTCACAAATGCCGGGTTCATTCCCACACTGTTGCCCTCGGAATAATCACTGGGATACAGATAAAAAGTTACATCTCTTCCCATCGGTGATACATACATACTGACCCTTACGATGCAGTTTTCACTGGGAACCTGCATACAGATATCCGAAGTGCTTCCGTTGCTGTCAGAACCGTTTCCGGTTACCGCAATGCCGGTTCCACTCCATCCGGAATCTCCCACATTCTGTACACTGAAACTATGGTTTGACGTATAATCAATAAGACTCATGCGGATCGTCAGATAATAATTTCCCGAATCCGTAACTTCCATAAGTCCGCTTCCGTAAACCGCACCTTCCACCATGCCCTGTCCGGTTGCATAGGAAGCCTCTCCACCGGAGTCCTCGATCTCTCCGGTTACCGGGTGGGAATAGCACCGGTTAATGTTACAGGAGTACACCGCACCAGTCTCCGCATGGACAGAAACTGCCAGGAACCCAAAAGTCGCTGCCAGACAGAGAACCACTGCCCCAAGACCGGTCAGCAGATAATTTTTCCACTTCATCTCTCTCATTTTCTCTTTCTGGCCTGTTTTACCAGGCTTCCCCCTCTGCTTTTGATCTTATAGAAAATACCGGCCAGCGCAGCCAGAAGGCTGACGGTCACCGGAATGGCTACCTTCGTCATGTCTTTGGATGAGCTGCCGCTTTCATCCGCATAGGCGGTTCCCGAGGAAACCCTTCCCTGATCCTGATCAGATGCCTCGGAAAGTCCGCTGCTGGTAAGCTTTGTGGTTCCTGCTTTTGAAGAACTTTCTGTTCCATTCAGGCTCTTTCCGGATTTCAGAGCTGTTGTTTTCGCATTTTTCTTTGAAGTACCGCTTTTTGTGGTGCTGCTTCCGGAAGACTTCAGGGAACCGCTGCTCTTTAAGGAACTGCCTCCTGCCTTGGAAGAGCTGCCGCTTAAAGAACCGTTGGCACTTAACTTGGAGCCGCTTCCGCTTAAGGAACCGTTGCTGTTTGTACTTAAAGATCCGTTGTTTCCATTTAAAGAACCGTTTCCGCTGTTGTTATCAGTTCCGGAACTGGTGCCATCCCCGTTATTATTATCTTCATTAAAGCTGGAATCTTTGCTGCTTGTCTTTTTCAGGGTGTTCCAGTCCAGTTTCAGATATGCCGGCTGGGTTCCCGTTCCTTTTGTGATGGAATCCATAATCGGTACAAATACCTGTACCGGTACATATCCGTCACTCTTCGCCTCCTCAATCAGCGGGAAGGTAACCACATCCGGATAATTGGTTCCAAAATTATCTGTCACCAGCTTGCCATTGGTATACTTCTGGTAAGAATCCACCGTTACTTTTCCAAGAGAACCGGAAGGCGCTCCATATTTGTCCGTCTTATAACCGGTCTTAAAATATTTCAGGGTACCTAAGTATCCAAGCTGGCCGTTAATAGTCAGGCCTTTGAAATCCATGGTAATGGAATATTTTCCGTTTTTTACGGTCAGTTTGATGGTATGGTTGATGGCTTCGTTGGACATGGAAGCGGAAGACTTGTCAATCTTTACCATGGAACCTGTGACGGAATACACTCCATCTGCCAGGTTCTTCACATTCAGGCTGGAACTTCCGCTGCTATTACTGTTATTATTTCCGCTGTTACTGTTGCTGTTTCCGCCATTTGAGCTGGAATCTGTGGCTTTCTTTTTCAGGCCGCTGACTGCTTTGGACAGTTTCGTGATCTGGGCATTGACCTGCTTCTGGGTTGCGTTTTCGTTATCATAAACCGTCTTTGCCGCTGTGATGGCAGCATTAAGCGTCTTAAGTGTTGCCGCCGTGTAGATATCTTCCCTGCCTGCCATGTTGGATGCTGTGAGAATCATTTCGTAAAGTCCTGTCTTATCCACTTTGGTCTCGGACGCTTTCTTCATATTTTTCGTGACATAGTCAAGAATGCCGGTCTGGGCATCTGCCTCTTCCTGGCTTGCCTCTTTGTCCTCATAAACTGCTTTTGCCTTCTCGTAGACAGAACGGAGGACATCCATATCTGCTGCTGTATAGCTGGAAGTATCTGCCAGGTAGGATTCTGCTTTTGTGAGAGATTTTTTCAAGGCACGGCGGTCCGTTCCCTGGATAATCAGGCTCTGAATGGCATTGTCCACTGCTGTCACACACTTGTTGACTTCTGTCTGGGAAGCTTCTTCATTGTCATAAACCTGCTGTGCACGGTCCCTTGCACGCTTCAGAGCTTCCAGAGTGGAAGCTTCAAACTCCACATCTGTTTCATTGAGGTAACTGTCCGCAGTTTCAATGGCTTTTTTCAGCTGGCTCTTGTCGGAATCCACTTTTACCTTTGTGACTGCGTTCACTGCCATGGTAAGGGCGGTTACTTCCCTGTCCACGATAGTCTGATCTGTATTCATGTTTTTGTACACTGCCTGAGCAGCCGCAATCGCACTGGAAAGCATCTCCAGCTGTTCTGCGGCATATCCCTGGTTATCCTGCTGCAATGATTTCAGAACACTCTGGGCACTGGAAATCCCGGATTTCAGTGCACTCTTATCTGCATTTGTACCGCTGATCTGTTTCAGGTCATTCCAGTCCAGATAAAGTTTTGCATACTGGGAACCGCCTCCGGCACTGATGGATTCCATAACCGGAACATAAATTTTTGTCCACACAAGGCCCTGGTTCAGCTCTACCGGAATAGTTATGTAATGGGGATATTTCTGGCCTTTTACATTGGCATCAGTTCCTTTTTTCGGATCGTTGTAGGAATCGTACTTATCATAATAGGACTCCACACCCACTTCTTTTGCAGTGGCCGCCTCTGCTTCCGGTACCGCATTTTCTTCCAGTTCCCGGGAAGCAGCTTCTTCCTGGGCATCCGCCGTTTCCTGCTGCTCCTGTCCTTCTGTCTCGGAGCCGTCTGCAAACAGCCCGTCCTCTGCCTGTTCGCCGGAACTTTCCGTTCCGTTATCCGCATCCGTCTCCCCGGCTGCTTCCGCCTCTGCGGTTTCCACTGCACGTTCTTCTCCTGACGCCCCATAGGGCAGGGTATCCTCATCGGTCATTTCCGGATAATACCACATTTTTGCCAGGTAACCGGTAAAACTCTGGCTTCCAAGTTTGGTGGTAAGGGAGGTACACTCAATCCTCAGATGAATGTCATTGCCCTTTTTTACAAGCTGGAACGGTTTTACCAGTGCGGAGTTTCCCATGGAAACCTGATCCGCTGTGGCATGATGAAGAAGGCCGCCAATCTCATAGACGCCATCATAAACGGTATTGGCATCGGTTTTCTCATAAAGAGCCTCTGCTGCCGCCTGAAGAAGCTGAATGTGTTTGTCCACCATGCTCTGTGTGGCGGAGGCATTGGCCTTAACCTGTTTTGCGGAAGCAATGGCAGTTTTTAACTGCTGCACAGAAGCCTCATCGGAACCGGAAGTATCCAGGGCCTCTGCCTGACTGATCAGATCATCCAGCACACTTTTATCTACTCCGCCGCCCAAATTCTCTTCTGCTTGAACAACTGCCGCCGCTGCTCCGTCTGTTTCTGCCTGGGTTGCATTGCCGTCTTCCAGCACAGCCTGGGCCTGGGCACGGACATTTTGAAGGACCTCATAGCCTTCTGCCTCTGTGTCTGTGCAATCTGCGGACTCTGTCAGAACCGCTTCCAGAGAAGACTTATCCGCCCGGGCCACCAGACCGTTTTCCAGAATCGCCTGCAGCATCATTCCACCGGCCCCAAGCTCCTCTTCGGTTACATTTTCTTTTTCAAGAAGCGCCTGGGCACCGGCAAGAGCCTCATTCAGACTCTCGCAGCTTTCCGGCGTATAACCGGAAATGTCCGTGTTCCTGGCTTCCTCAATAAGCCTGGAAAGTTCATTTCCGTCCATGGCGTAAACTCCGGATGTGCTTCCAAGACACAGGGCAGCCGCCATAAAAAAAGCGCTTCCTCTCTTTATTTTTGCTGATTTTATTGTCATACTCACCTTTTCCCTCCTATGAGTACTTGTTATCCATGTTTAACCCTATCATAGGAAAAAGTTAACGTCAACATACTCCCTTTGAAACCGTTCCCTGTGGGAACCGTTCTCTGTTTCGAAAAATCTTTTAAATATCACATTTTTCCGGTTTTTCCATCAAAAAAAGACCGAAATTTTTTCATTTCGGCCTTTAATCCAGGACAGTCCCGGAATTCAGAGTTTCACATATCTGGCACCTGCGGCATCTGCAAGCGTTTCCGCCATTCCCATGCCAAAGATGCTGTTTTCCGTATCAATCACCAGAACCGGTATCTGCCACTCAAAATGTGATTAAATATACTCACATTGAGATAATGTGGCTTCTCTCGAATACCACTTACTGTTTCTTCGTGTATGTTTTTGAGTAACCGGAGTTATCTCTACTCACAGATCCTAAGTACACTCCACAGTCGTTAATTCCCAAAATAGCCTTCGGTACATGCTTATGTTTGCGGGATCATGCAATCTCGTAAGTTTCTGCATCTCTCAGATTCAGTGCTGCATTGAAATCTCTGTCTTCAATATAGCCGCATGCACATCTGTAGACTCTGTCTGAAAGTTTCAGGTCTTTTTTGATGTGTCCGCAACAGTGACAGGTCTTTGAAGAAGGATACCATCTGCTGACTATCCGTAATTCAATTCCAAATTCCTCACATTTTGTCTTAAGTTTTGTGCGAAATTCGTAAAATTTCTGTGACGCAACTGCTTTTGAAAGATGCCGGTTCTTCATCATACCGGATACATTCAGATCCTCAACCGTTATATGAGATGGCTTGGTTTTTACAATCTCAGATATCGTCTTATTGATATAATCTGTACGGATGTTTTCCAGACGCTGATGAAGCTTCTGTACTTTAAGCTTTTGTTTACGTATATTTGCTTTTTGAGTGGGCTCTCCTTTCTTTAAATTTTCATATTTACGGGAAAGCTTTCGCTGTTCCCGTCTTAATTGTTTTTCAAGTTTTCTTATTCGTGCTGTTTTATTAATATTTCTCTTTCAGCCTTACCCATCCAAGCGTCGGAATCTTAATCCGGTGTCTTTCGCAAAGACAGTCTTTGGGATTATTTCTTACAAAATACATTTTTACATTCGATCGTCCTTTTTTCTTATACCGCGGAAAACCACTTTGATGATGAAAAAATCTTGAAAAAGCTGTACAGGCATCTTCAATCGAATGTTTTACCGATTTGGAACTGACTTCCCTGATCCAGGAATATTCCTGATGATTCGGAAGATAGTCATTATTCAACCATACACTGAACGATTTACCGCTCATAAATTTTTTACCCAAAGTATAAAGTTCTTTATTATGAAACAGGTAAAAATTATAGATATA
>NZ_WQQE01000051.1:14133-44428 GCF_018785655.1 Blautia sp. MCC269
CCTTCTCCGGTATCAAAGTTTGCCTTTCCGTCGGTGAGAATCACAAGAATTCCCGGTTCTTCCGGATTCTTCCGTTTTTCTGTTTCCAGAACCTCTATGGCTTTCCGGTTTTCAAACACCACCATACCGGCCCGTTCCCGTTCACTGTACACCCGCTCCAGAATGGACAGCACTGCGCTTTTTACAAAAGTCTACTCACACAATACCTCTTTTGCCTGCGTACCATGCTTCCGGAAGGAATAACCGTAAAACAGATCCAGGATTGTCTGCTCATCCATTTCCGGATGGTCTTTTTGGAGTTTTTCGGCCATTTTTTCCGTAAAATAGTTCTGCTGCGGTGATTCCCCAAGAAGCAGGATCTGACGGAGCATGGCATTCAGATTGTCAATCAGGTATGGTTTCGCCCTGCCTTCTGTCCTCTCTCCCAGGCAGTCCTAGTTGATACCAGTCTCGGGTCAAACTGCACCAGATTCCGGCCGGAAGGCAGGATGTCCGGATTTTTCACCACATCACCAGCTGTTCCCACCGGAACATATCTGCCGTTTAATCCATGGAGCAGCCCACTGATTTCTTCTTGGCTGATCTTATGAAGTCCGTCCGTAATCAGGCTGTTTTCATATTCATAGAGCTGTTCTTCCTGAAAATCCAGATCCTTCTCTGAGCAGCTTTCTCCTGCATTTCTTTTAAGAAAGCCACATTTTCCAGACTGCACCCCGATATTTTCCAGAAGATCCCCGCAGCGCTCCGAAGCACTCTGAAGGCTTTCCCGGTATTCTCCGATCATCTCTTTCAGCTCCTGAAAATCCCCGTACAGATCACTCTTTTTCAGTTCCGGCGCCCGGTAACTGATCAGGGTTGCCAGGGAACGGCGTTTGGCAATCATGGCCTCCGAAGGATTTACAATATAATAGTAATAAAAATGAGGCACCGTACCGACCAGCCGGTCCGGCCAGCAGTCTCCGGTCATGCCATTCTCCTTTCCAGGAAGAAATTCCAACGTCCCGTGGGTTCCGAAATGAATGATGGCGTCCGCCTATGACAAACAGCTCCTGAAGTTCTTCCCCGGAACATTCCTCCGTATCATAACCGGCCTCTTTCAGCCCTTTTAACAGCTCCGCCGCCGATGCAAACGTATCCAGAAAAGCCCCTCCGAACACATTGCTCTCTCCCGGTGGATAATTATAGAACACAATGGCCAGATGTTTTTCACTGTTTTTCTTTTTCTGCAGAGCCAGAAGTCCAGAAAGTCTCCCATCCAGCGCCTGGATTTACTCCGTCTGCCATCTGCCATTCTTCCCCGGAAACCCTGGTCAGGCAAAAAGGTTTCAGATATGGAACATCCAGTTCTTTCAGAATTTCCACGGCCTGATCCGCGTCACCGCCCATGGGACCTGCCCCAAGCCGGAAAGGCATCAGGCTGATCACTGCGGAAATCGTAATTCCCGGCTGGTTCAGAAAAGCTTTCAGTTTTTTCAGATCTCCGTCCTCATTCTGGGAAAAAGCCACCGGCAGAATATTATATTTTTCTCCCAGTTTCTCTGCCACAGCCTGTACCACAGGGAGAAAATCATTGGGATAGGAATGGCCGTAAAAAAGAAGGGCTATGGTTTCCCGTTTCCGGTCATATTTTTTCTGTTTCCAGAACTTCGACGGATTATCTCAGGTTTCCAGAGAAAAAGGATCTTTCAGATAAATTCCGTATTCCATGGTACACGGCTTTTCTTTTGGAAGAAATTTCCGGCCGCCATACTGCCTGAGAATCAGATGCATAAAAGATTCCATATCCGTCCTGGTTGCCTGCTGCCAGTAATCCATCAGCAGAAACACATTTTTCATATCCCTGGTGATTCCAAAGGGCAGAATATTTCCCATCATCAGTGCCATCCGCCGCATCCGGTACATTTTCAGAAGTGCACTGCCGGAGGGCAGGTACCGAAACGGCTATTATCGTAAATTTCATATTTTTCTCCTGTCTGTATACATTCTTACCAGCATTCCTCCGCTATGCAAAGTATATCACAAAACATATGAAAAATCCCCCTGCATCCTGCTTTCTGTGCCAGGGGAAGCACCCGGCAGGACGAGGGGGAAAGTTAAACTTTATTTATTGGTTTTTCAGAAATTTATTTTACTTTTACAGTAACAAGAACGGTCTTGCTTCCTGCATTGTACCTGGTGGTTGCTTTGGAATAAATTTTCACTTTGACCTTATAAGTTCCTTTTTTCAGGCCCTTCTTCACGGTGATTTTTCCGTTTGTCTTATTTACGGTAAAGGCAGAGCTTCCGGATACTTTTGCATAAGTCAGAGTTCCTTTGCTGCTTGTGGAAGCGCCAAGTGTAAACACCTGGGATTTCTTACGCAGTGCGCTGTAGGAAATAGCCTTGGAAGTGATCTTTGTTTTCAGTACCGGAGTTGCCTTTGCAACCTTGATGGTCATGGTCTTTGTTGCTGCCTTGTAGCTTGTACTTGCCTTTGCGGTAATGGTAATCTTTACAGTTCCGACACCTTTGATGGTAACTTTACCTTTGCTGTCTACGGTAGCAATCTTTGTGTTGGAAGACTTGTAGGTCAGTCCTGTTTTTGCCTTTGCGCCAAGGTAGAATGCTTTGTCCCCGTATTTCTTGGAAACAACACCTTTGGTGTTCTTTACGGTAACAGTGATGGTCTGTGCTTTGATGGCTGACGGATCTGTCGGAGCTTTCTCTGTCTCTGCAAAATCCTTGTCATCTGCAGTTGTTTTCTTCAGTGTGGAGTAATCCAGTTTCAGGTAAACATTCTGCTTTCCGGTACCTGCGGTAATGGCATCCATAATCGGAACAAATACCTGCATCGGAACATATTCCCCATTTTCTTCCGTCATAGCCTCCTGGCAGAGCGGGAATGTTACATCATTCGGATAATTGGTTCCGAAGTCATCTTTCAGAGTCTTTCCATTTGAGAACTTCTGAAGGGAATCTACCTGAACCGGAAGCAGTGTACCGCTTGGCTCACCGGTCTTGGAAACGGTGTATCCGGTTGCATAATAGTTCAGATCCTTCAGGTAACCTTTCAGGGAACCAACCGTCAGGCTGTTGAAGTTCATGCTGATGTATGGAAGTCCATCTTTCATTACCAGTTTTACATTGTGGTTGATAGCATTGTTGCTCATGGACATATCCACTTTGTTTACCTTGACCATCTGGCCGTTTAATTTGTAAACGCCGTCGGAAAGTGTAGCAAGTTTGGTAGCGTTGGTACCCTCGGAAAGATTGTCAAGAGTATCCCAGTACAGGGTGATGGTAGAATTGATGTTAAATTTACCGTGGTCAAAGTTTACTCCGGAAACCTCGCCGTTGAGGTTTTTCATAGCTTCCACATAAAGGGATACGTTATTGACGTAAGTCTGGCTGATTCCGTCAAGCGGAACGGTGATATCTGTAACAACGGAGCAGTCACCGATGGTCGGTGCTGTCATCTTTTCTGTGGAATAAGTGACACCTTCCATGGAAAGAGCTTTGCTGGTATCTCCGTTTGGATAGTATCCATTATAGCCCAGAACGTACAGCGGCTCGCCGGTTGTTCCGGAAACCATCTTGTAGGTCAGCCACATTTTTCCGGCATCATCTACACGAAGATATGCGCCGGCTTTTTTGCTCTCGCCTACCAGACCGTGGTCTACCACATCAGTACGGTCTTTCATCTCAATGTAATAAAGTCCTGCAGCCGGTTTCTCAGACGGAGCATCCGGAATTACTTCCTGCTCGATCTTTACACCAAGTGCATTCATGGTTGCGTTTTTGATTGCGTTGGAAGAATAGGTAGCTCCGGTAACGGTATCCAGATCATTGAGTTTCTGGGCATCGTTCATGTAAAGGCCGGTAAGCTTCTCTTTCATTCCCTTTGTGCTTCCAAGGCCGTTGATTGCCTTGTTCAGGTACATCTGGTTATCATCTGCATGGGTTCCCTTGAAATCATTTCCTGCAAGAGCCACATCGGTAATTCGTCCGTCTTTTACTGTTACCTGGGAAGTTACGTTGTAGTTACCAAACTGCTCCACCTCTGCAGTGCTGACCTCGGTTGTAAAGTTCAGGGACGGATCGCCGGATTCTTTTTTTTCTGCATAATCAATCTGAAGGAAAGCGTCCGGCGCATAACCCATGGCATCTACATACATGCTTAAATACACGCCGTTATTGGAATAGGTATCTTTCGGGATGGTAAAGGAGATGGTTTCCGGAACATCATGGTTTCCGCTTCCGTCTGCCTTCGATACATTTTGTGTGGCAACCACATCTGCCGCAACGGTATCTCCGGATGGTTTGACTCCCTGGTAAACCTTGAAATCGTAAGCATAGTCTGTAAGGGTTCCTACGGTTACGCTTCGAAGGTTTGTGGAAATCTTCGCGGTTCCGTCTGCCTCAAAAGTCAGGGTTCCGAATTTTCCCGGGCATGCCACTGCCGCACTGTCCTGATCCAGGTTGTGGGCGTTCTTTAAAGTGAGCGGTACGATGTAAGTTTTTGTGGTGTCAAAAGATACGCCGTTGATGGTTACAGTTCTTTCTTCATCAGAAAAAACTGCGGTTCCGTCGCTGAGTCCGAAAGGATCTGCCGCTTCCTGAGAAATCTCCAGGGCATCTTCGCTCTGCTCCAGATCCTCTGTTTCTTCTGCATCGGCTTCTTCTGCTTCATTTTCTTCTGCAAAAACGTCCTCTGCCTCTCCCTCTGTCTCCGCTTCTTCAGCCAGGTCCTGTGCGTCTTCTGTGCTCTCTATCAGAGGCTGATCCTCTGCCATGGCTGTTACCGGAACCATGGAAGTTGCCATCATGGAGGCAAGAAGAACTGCAATTACTTTCTTTTTCATTCTTTTTCGCCTTTCTTTTATTTTTTGTGATACAAACCCGGGACAAACAGCCGCTTGTTGTCTCAGGCTAACTCTCTGTGGTTATTCTACCTGCAAGTGTTAGTCCGGGTCAACTGTTTTCTTAGGTTCGGTTCCCTCCGGGAACGGTTATGAATAGCAAAAAATACCGTAAATACAGGGATTTGCAGATTTTTGGCACAAAAAAAAGCCGAAATTTCTTCATTTCGGCCTTTAATACAACGCACCGGCTTTCGGGAGAAAAGCCGGTGCGTGCACATAAGTGAAATCAATGAATAGAAAGAATTTGTTTATTTAACTTTTACAGTTACGGTCATGGTTCTGCTGGCTGCATTGTAGTTGCCTTTTGCAGCAGATTTGATCTGAACTTTTACTCTGTAAGTTCCTTTCTTAAGACCTTTCTTTACAGTAAATTTACCAGTCTTGCTGTTTACTGTGATGGCAGAAGTTCCGGAAAGTTTCTTAAAAGTCAGAGTTCCTTTGCTTGCCACAGAAGTTCCAAGTGTAAATACCTGGGATTTCTTTTTCAGTGTATTGTAGGAGATCGCCTTGGAGCTGATCTTTGTTGTGATGGAGGGAGTCTTCTTTGCAACTTTGATCACAAGATCCCTGGTTGCTGCCTTATATGTGGAGGTCGCTTTTGCAGTCATGGTAATTCTTACTGCACCTGTACCCTTGATGGTAACTTTTCCTTTGCTGTCTACCGTTGCAACCTTTGTGTTGGAGGACTTGTAGGTCAGTCCGCCTTTTGCCTTTGCACCAATGTAGAACACCTTGTCACCGTATTTCTTTGTGACAGTACCTTTGGTATTCTTTACGGTAACGGTGATGGTCTGTGTATTCTTCTTCACAAGTTTGGCCTTCGCTGCTGCCAGAGACTTGGTTGCGGAAGTTACCTGAGCCTCGGAGTGATCCGCATTATTTAGGACTTTCTCAGCAGATGTAAGGGCTGTTGTGAATGTTTTGAATGTGGAAGCTGTGTAATCTGTGGATTTCAGCTTCTTGCCTGCTGTAACTGCGGATTTCAGAGCGCTGACGGATTTTGCGGTAGCTACTGCCTGAAGTTTTGCAACTGCGTCATTCAGCTCTTTTGCTTTCTGTGCAACAACATCACCCTGGATATCCTCATCTGCAGAAGCATCAATTTCATCGTAAACAGCTTTTGCTGCTGCGTAGCTTGCCTTGGTGTATGCGGAAGCATTTACCGCTTCGAAAGCTCTCATGGCTTTACCCAGGTCGTTAGCTGTAACTGTGAAGGTACGGTCACCGGTCTGGGTGATGGTGTACTGGGAGGTACGGGTGGAACCTTCGAGAAGGGCTTTCGCATCTACTGAGTTTCCATTATAATCAGTCTCTGCAATTGTCCAGGAACTATCCTGTACATGGGTAAGACCACCACCCATAACTGCATTCAGAGCAAATGTTCCACTGACTTTTGTTCCATTAGTAACGTATGCAGCACCAGCTGACATTCCCTGTAAATAATTTCCCACGCAGGTAATATTATCCAGAATAATTGTTGCGTTTGCTGCATTTCCTGCAAAAATACCATCTTCACTGACTACTTTTCCAGTCTTCTCAGCAGAACTGTCAATCACACGGCAGGTTCCTGCATTTCCAGTAATTCCTGACTCTGTTGTTAATACATGACCATTTAAATCAAATGTACAGTTTTTATAATATGAAACTGTTGATGTATTCACATCTTTATTTAATTTTACAGTCTGTCCAGCGGTTGCATAAGATAATGTAAGTGCAGCATTTTCTTCTGAAATCTGCTTTGCTACATTTCCATCCTTATCATAAACGGTTGCTACCGGATCTACTACTTCCGGCTCTTTTCCATCCATAACTGTCTGATAGCCTGCATATTCTCCTTCGGTTACATTCGCAAGAATTTTTCCTTCCGGTGTTATATATGCACCATCGATACTGCTTTCTGAACCTTTAAAATATCCGCCTTCAAGTCGAACCGGGAATCCCTGGGATTTTACAGCATAACCAGCTTCATTCTCATAGACACCATTTTTTACAGTCACAAGACCGGATCCTGTAATCTCCAGTGCTCCATAGTAATTTGCAGATGTTTTAGAAACGATATTTTCCAGCGTCACATCGCCACTTCCACCAACTGCAAGACCCCCAAAGTTGTCATCATGAATTGTCAGTTCGTCTGCATCAATAGTAGCCTTATTTGTTACTGTTGTGTTGGTTACTGTTGCAGAAGTACCACTTAAATTCAATCCTCCCAGATTACAGTTATTTATTGTTGTTTTTTCTCCTGTTCCACTGGAAACATAAACTCCTTTATCTGCTGTACAGGAATCCATAATAACGTCAATACCATTTTCCAGAGATGCAAAAGTAACATTCATCTCACCACCAATGGATGTATCTGTCTGTACAGTATTAATCAGAGTACAATTTGTCAATTTGACAGTTACACGTGGATTATCTTTCAAACTTGCCTGTGCACCACTGTAAACTCTGTTTCCAATCTGTCCGTCAATAACAACTCCTTCTGCTGTAAATGAACCTTTCTGTACAGAGATAGAAGTTGAGGAACGACTGCTTTCAGAATATTTCTCACGTGTGATTTTTCCTGTTTTTTCTGCACTGCTGTCGATTACAGTCACATCACCTTTAATCATAATCAGATTGTCTGCCTGCGCCAGCACATGACCATTAAGATCCAGTGTACCACCTCTGATTGCAAGATCTTCTGTCAGAGTAACATCCTCGTCTAATTTCACAGTGCTTCCAGCTTTCATGTTTTTCAGCTGAGTCAGAGTATCTGCTTTTACCACATATTCCTTCTCAACTGTAGAGGTTGCACTTGTGTCATTACTTACTTTTTCTACATTAGACCAGTCCAGACCAATGCAGGCATCCTGATTTACAGACATGACTTCAATATACATACGGGTAGCAACTACGTTCTGTTTCAGATCCGGAATTGTAAAACTGATCTGTGATGGTTTTTTCTTACCAGCCTGTACTTTTGATGCATCTACACGGGCTTTAAAGCGGGCTCCTGTAGTAGCATTTGCAGTTCCGTCCAGATAATCCTGTGTATTCTCATAGATCGTCCAGTCAGATGCTGCTCCTGTCATTCCCATCGCTGAAATTGCCTGTACTCCTGTTGTCAGTGTTGCGGTTCCATCTTCATGGATTACCAGAGTGGCATTTCCTGTAAAGCATCCTGCGGCCATGGAAACCTGGCTCATATAATTTGCAGAGGTATACTGATTGGTAGTTTCTGATTTTCCGCCATTCAAAAGTTCAATTGGAAGACTGTAAGTTCCAGGTGCCAGTTTCTTTTGAAAATTGCCACGGCCAACCGTAACCTCATTTGAAACAGGTACTAATTTTTCGATTGCTGTTTCAAGTTTTTCGATTGCATCGTGAACATCATCTTTATTTCCACGATTTTCAATTACTTCCTTAGCCGCATTGATAGTATTTGCCAGATTTGCAGCTTTCCAGCTCTCTGCTGTATAGTCGTTTTTATCTAAAGCTTCTGCCTGTGCAATTTTCTGTTCCAGTACTGTAGTATCATATTTTCGTACAAGCTGACCCATCCATGTATTCAGAGAACTTTTTGCTCTTCTGACTTTTGTTTTTGTATCACGGTTTGCAATGACTTCTTCTGCGGTGTCAATTGCATCCTGTACATATTTCCAGGTTTTCACTGTGTAATCTGTCTCGTTCAGCGCTTTTGCCTGTGCCAACACTTCTTTCAGCTCTGTCTGATCTCCGGCTGCAACCAGCTTGCCCATCGCATTTGTCAGCGCAGTAGCTGCCGCATCCACAGCCTCCTGAGATTCTTTTTTCTCAAGAGCCTCTTTTGCTGCTGCATTTGCAGTGTCAATAGCTTCCTTGTTTCCGTCCCAGGAAGCTTTTGTATAAGCCATCTCATCCAGGGCATCTGCCTGTGCGATGGCTGCTTCCAGTGCTGTGGTGTCTACACCAACCTGCTCTTTTTCCGCATTTGCATAGTCCACATTCATAAATGCATCCTGTATTGCATTCATAAGTTCAATGTACATGCTTACATAGACACCATCCTGTGTTTTATCCGGAATATCAAATGTGATGCTGTTTACATTTCCATCTTCATCTACAGTATACTCTGCATCCGTGGACTCTGTTTTTTCGGAGTTCTTGTAAACCTTCCAGTCTTTTGCATAAGCAACCTGTCCTCTGACATTGGCCGCCTGAATCGGAACCGTAAGTTTTGCACTTCCATCCTCAGCAACTACCAGAGTACCCTTTCCCGCAATGCAGGAAGCTGCCATAGATTCTTTTGTCGGATCACTTGCATTCATCAAAGTAACCGTTACCGCATAGGCACCTTTTTCCAGGCTGGTATTTGCGCTTCCAAATCCGGTCTGAACCGTATCAGAAACCGCATCTGCCGCTGCTTCCTGTACCACTGCATCGCCATCTGAGAAACCATCCTCTGCAGTAAGTTCCGCCGCATCCTCTGCATCCTGCAGTTCCTCCGCTGCCTGATCTGTATTCTCCTCAGTAGTAAGCGTAATATCCTCCTGCTCCTGCACTTCCGCCTCCGGAGCCTCACTTACCTCTTCTGCCTCTGTGTCAGGTGTTTCCGCAGAAACCTCATCCTGAAACTCCACATCAGCCGCAGATACCGGTACAATGGATGTTGTCGCAATCAGCGCTGCCATCGTGCAGGATGACAGACGAAGCCACAAATTCTTTCTTCTCATTTCTTTCCTCCTTATGTCGTACAAGGTGTCATACACCGTTCTTTTAAGTTACCCGGATAAACAGCCGCTTGTTATTCAAAGCTAACTCTCTGGTGACATTTTAATCATAAGTGTTAGTTCCGGTCAACTATTTTTTCTCCTTCCGTTCCCGGCAAGAACCGTTTCTGAAATCAGAAAAGCCTTTAAATATCAGCTTTTCCAGATTTTGAGTACAAAAAAAAGCCGAAATTTCTTCATTTCGGCTTTTAATCTGTGTACGAAAAATAATACTTAATATTCCTTCGCGGGGCGGTAGTGCTACGGCGGTCACATTTTCAATGCGAGAATACGCAGGGGGAAGGCCATCTCAGAGTTCCGTAAGCCCGAAGGCCCTCCCCCTGCACCCCCCACCCTCTTGGGCACGGAAGAAGTTCTTCGTTGTTGTATGCGTAACGTTATTAACTTTTATCTGTATGCTGCGATATTCAGAATGATACACTGTGCCGATCTGGGGCCTGGGTTCTTCGGTGTTCAGAATGATACAACGTGCCGATCTGGTTCTTAGATTCTTCGGTATTCAGAATGAAACGCCACGCCAATACAGCTACACTTTCATAATCACAGGACAGGACGCCAAGTCCACTTCCGTCCGCGGTTCTTTCTTATCGGTTGGATGCATCAGCCTGTGGGAGAGGATATCGATCTGGGCTGTTGCGTAGGAGGGGTGATTACTACTTGGACTGCGGGAGATGGCGTTATTGCGGCAGAGTCAGCTGTCTGAGCCAACGGCGAGTTCTGGCTCTGCCGCAATGATTTTAGCCAGCTCACGGAGTCCTAGTAGTATCCCCCGACGGAGTCCCTGCCCAGATCGATATCCTCTCCCGCAGGCGTCCGTTCGTCATCCATCCGTCCATACATCCTACATCCAAAACATCAAAAGCGCCGTACTCTCCGGCATATGTGCCTTCCCCACACTGCAAGTAACTGTAATCGGAACCATCCCCTTCACATTCCCCAGCCGCGTTTTCATAAACCGACATGCACTCAAAGGAATCCGAACCTTCCCCTCACGGATAGCCGCCTCATAAAGCTGCCCCTGATCCTCATACTTCAGAGAAGAAAGCCGTCCCCTCATATCAGCCCCGTCAATCCGCGAATGAGCATGCATCTCCCTGATAATCAGTTCAATCCAGTTCCCTCTGTTGTTATTACGGATACAGGCCAGATGCTCAAATCCATTATTCGCCATGGAAAGCCTGGTACCCTCCGAACCCAGCTGATAAATGGCAATCCCCACATCAAAGCGGCCCTTTTCCAGAACATTCTCCAGATAATAAGAAGTTTCCTCCTCCGCAATCTGCTGATTCCTGGACTCCTTTACCTGCCCGGAATTCCTGGTCATCGTCATAAGAAGACTGTAATCCACATTTTCAACCAGCTGCCTGGTCTTTTCCGTGATTTCCACCTCCGGTATCCCAATCCGCTCCAGATATAGTCCCACTTCCTTCAGAATCCTCTGATAAGTTCTAAGTGCTTGCGTTCCTTTTTCCGTAAATTCATAAGTATCTGTGAGATATCCCACGCCCATGCATTCCTTGAAGAAACGGCTGACAGGACCATGGCTGACACCGCAGGTATCCGCAATCAGCGCCACACTGCCTCTTTTTTTGCCGATTTTGGCAAGTTCTGTAAGATAACGGATCTGCAACATAGATGGATGCAGCAGATCTTCGGTATTTTCTTTTTCCATAATAACCTCCTACCAGATATGTACATCTAGCTCACGGCTGTTCCAGTCCATCGGTTTCTCTCCTTCTCTGGCAAAAGCAACCAGAGCGGTTCCCTCTATGACCGGATCGTGATGCCGGATAAAATATTCAAATATACCGGTAGGAATTACCGGATTTCCGTTTTCTCTGCGTGCTTTTGTCCAGCCGGTCTCCGGATCCATATACCAGAGCGCAAGTCTGTTCTCCTCCCCGGAAGTGCAGAACAGCTCAAAAAAGCTGTCTTCTTTTTTTACATGGAGACAGGTCTGTTCTTTATAATCTTTAAATTCACCGGCCAGCCTTCTGGGGCATGTTTTTTCCATGTAATAAATGCCCATCATAAAAGGATAGTCTCCCGGCTCATAGCGGTACCGGAGATCTGTATTTCGCATCACTCTCTCAAAAGTGCTTCCATAATTAACAAAATTGCAGATCTGCTGTACCGTCTCCTCGCTTGCCACATGTTCCATCCTGCAGGCGTCTTCTTCCGCAGTACTGCTGCCTACACCAACATACTGCAGAAACTGGGTAAAGGTTTCATGGCGGTGCCGACACTCCTCTCCCCGGATTCGGCCCAGTTCTGTAAGACAGACGTAGGCGTTTTTTTCTTCCATTTTTACGTAACCCTGAGCAGCAAGCTGTTTCAGATAAGCCAGCACCTCCCGCCTGGTCATCTCCATCCGTCCACAGATCTCTGGGATGGTGATCTGTGCACTTTTTTTCGCAAGAAAACAGAGCTCTTCCAGCATATCTTCCTCGGTTTCCCGCCGGGAAGAAGGCATACTGTGGCCCAGTTCTTCTGTAAACTCTTGATTCTTTTTCATTGTTTTTTCTTTTCTGAACTTCATTTATATTTGCGGCTGTGTTAGTTTAGTCTAATTCATTATAGGAGATGGCCCACACCGCTGTCAAGAGGGTAAAAAAATCCCACCAGACAGATTACAGTGGAGGCTGTAATTTGACTGGTGGGTTTTTAATTATACTCTCGGCTTCACACCTTTGGTGTCTCTCTTGGCAAGTTTGACTTTATTCAGCACATACTGCTTGTCATGATAGGTAATAGCGTATTCCTGGCGGCTTTCCAGGAGGTAGGCATGGTGGATGCGGTCTTCGCCGGTAAGCTTCATGCCGCGGACGCCCATGGCGTTTTTCTTGGTGACAGAAATCTCGGTTTTCATGATGCGGAGGAAGTAGCCTTTTTCTGACTGGAATACTACCTGATCCATCTCGTCTGCCGCACCTACGAATACCAGACGGTCATCTTCCATAAGCTTGGTGGAAACAATGGTACGTTTGGAAGCGCGGAACTCGTCACCCTTTACCAGCTTGCACATACCATTTTCTGTAACAAAAAGTACTGTGGAAGCTGCTACCTGGCTCAGCGGAGCCACATAGAGGATCTGCTCGGTAGTACTGTCATAATTACCCAGATTGTCCGCAGGAACTCCCTTGTCGCGGAAACGCACCAGCGGAATATCCTCTGCTTTCACTGTATGAAGCTTTCCGGTATCTGTAAAAATACAGATCTTGTCCGTGTTCATGCAGATAAACACGTAACGGCTCTCTGCATGGGCAGCTTCTTTGTTTCGCTCATAGGCGTTCTTGTCAATAAGGCGGATATATCCGAAACGGTCCATCAGGAAGCAGACTTCTGTCTCTTCCATCTTCTTCTCTTCGTAAACCGCTTCCTCTGCATTCTCTATGGAAGTCTTACGTTTGCTGCCGTATTCCTTCTTGATCTGATCCAGTTCTGTCATGATCACAGCTGCCATGGAATCATAATTGTTCAGAATATCCTCATACCTTGCAATATTCTTCATGGTCTCCTCATGCTCTTTCATCAGGGCATCGATTTCCAGTCCGATCAGTTTATAAAGGCGCATATCCAGAATGGCTGTGGCCTGCTTCTCTGTAAATTTCAGGGCTTTTGCCGTTTTTTCGGAAGTCTTGGTTTTAAATCGGATTCCTTCCGTAATGCCATCTGTAAGGCATTTTTTTACCTGGTCACGGCTCTTACTGCCACGGAGAATCTCGATGATCAGGTCGATAACATCGCAGGCTTTGATAAGGCCTTCCTGGATTTCCCGTCTTTCCTGCTCCTTTGCAAGAAGCGTGGTATATTTCCTGGAATTGACTTCAAATACAAAGTCTACGTGATGGGCGATGATCTGCTTCAGTCCCAGTGTTTCCGGTCTTCCGTCTGCAACTGCCAGCATGTTGACACCGAAGGTATCCTCAAGCCTGGTCTTCTTGTAGAGCATGTTGGTAAGGTTCTCCACATCTGCGTCACGCTTCAGTTCCAGAACAATACGGATTCCCTCCTTGGATGACTGGTTGGAAATATCCACAATGTCCGTTGTCTTCTTGGCTTCTACAAGAGTTGCGATATCGTTGAGGAATTTTCCGATGTTGGCACCGATCATGGTGTAAGGGATCTCTGTGATCACCAGCTGCTGGCGGCCGCCTTTCAGCTTCTCCACTTCCACACGTCCGCGGATACGAAGCTTGCCGGTTCCGGATTCATA
This sequence comes from Blautia sp. MCC269, assembly GCF_018785655.1. Lineage (NCBI taxonomy): Bacteria > Bacillati > Bacillota > Clostridia > Lachnospirales > Lachnospiraceae > Blautia > Blautia sp. MCC269. Next base: position 27,999 of record NZ_WQQE01000051.1, read on the forward strand.
GATCTTTACAAGGTCGTCCTTGTTTACTACGATACCACCTGTCGGGAAATCCGGTCCTTTCAGATAGCGCATCAGGCCTCTGGTACTGATATCGTTATTTTTCATGTATGCCTTCACTGCATCCACCACCTCGCCCAGGTTGTGAGGCGGAATGCTGGTGGCCATACCTACGGCGATTCCGTCTGCTCCGTTTACAAGAAGGTTCGGGATACGCACCGGAAGTACCACAGGCTCTTTCTCTGTCTCGTCGAAGTTCGGCATAAAGTTCACAACGTTCTTATCCAGATCTTCCAGAAAAACTTCCTGTGTCAGCTTCTCCAGCCGGGCTTCTGTGTATCGCATGGCTGCAGCTCCGTCTCCCTCGATGGAACCGAAATTTCCATGTCCGTCAACCAGTGTGCGGCCTTTTTTGAATTCCTGTGCCATTACTACAAGGGCATCATAGATGGAGCTGTCTCCATGTGGATGATATTTACCCATGGTATCTCCTACGATACGGGCACATTTACGGTACGGGCGGTCGTACCGGATACCCAGCTCGTACATATCGTAAAGAGTACGGCGCTGTACCGGCTTCAGTCCGTCACGTACATCCGGCAGCGCTCTGGAAATGATAACGCTCATGGCGTAATCGATATATGATTTCTGCATGATCTCCGCATAGTCTGTGCGGATGATATTGTCCTGTTTCGTATTCATAGTTTATTCTCCCAATTTCTATCCGATCAGATATCCAGTTCTGCATCTGTAGCATGCTCGTAGATAAATGCCTTACGTGGCGGAACATCGCTTCCCATAAGGATCTCTGTCACATCAGAAGCCATGCGGGCATCTTCGATCTCCACACGCTTCATCATTCGGGTCTCCGGATTCAGAGTCGTCTCCCACAGCTGCTGGGCGTCCATCTCTCCCAGACCTTTATATCTCTGAAGGGTAAAACTTCCCGGTTTATGGCTCCGGCGGTATTTCTCCAGAGCCTTGTCATCGTAGAGATATTCCTCCTGTCCCTTCTTGGGCATCACTTTATAAAGAGGCGGCATGGCAATATATACATGTCCCTCATAGATCAGTTCCGGCATAAAACGGTAGAATAATGTCAAAAGCAGCGTGGAGATATGGGCTCCGTCCACATCGGCATCGGCCATAATTACAATCTTATCGTAACGGAGTTTGGTGATATCGAAATCGTTTCCGTATCCTTCGGAAAAGCCACATCCAAAAGCGTTGATCATGGTCTTGATCTCCGCATTGGCCAGTACCTTGTCGATGGTGGCTTTCTCTACATTGAGGATCTTACCGCGGATAGGCAGGATAGCCTGATAGTTACGGTCTCTGGCAGTCTTGGCAGAACCGCCGGCGGAATCTCCCTCTACAATAAAGATCTCGCAGAGAGACGGATCTTTCTTCTCACAGTTGGCCAGCTTGCCGTTGGAATCAAAAGAGTATTTCTGCTTGGTGAGAAGATTGGTCTTGGCACGTTCTTCCGTCTTACGGATCTTGGCCGCTTTTTCCGCACAGGAAAGTACCGTCTTCAGTGTTTCCAGGTTTCGGTCAAAGAAGAGTACCAGCTGTTCCCCTGTCACTTTACCGGTGGCTCTGGACGCATCCTGGTTGTCCAGCTTGGTCTTGGTCTGGCCCTCAAAACGGGGTGCCGGATGTTTGATGGAGACAACGGCTGTCATACCATTTCGGATATCTGCTCCTGTAAAGTTGGAATCTTTATCTTTCAGTACACCGATCTCACGTGCGTAAGTGTTCATTACGGTTGTAAAGGTTGTCTTAAAACCGGTCAGATGTGTTCCGCCTTCTGCATTGTAGATATTGTTACAGAATCCAAGGACGTTCTCACGGAATTCATTGGTAAACTGAAAAGCTATCTCCACCTGGATTCCGTCTGCCTCTCCTTTAAAGTAGACCGGATCATGAAGTGGTTGTGCGTTCTTATTGAGATCACGGATAAATCCCACGATTCCCTCCGGCTCATGATACTGGATATCTTCGATCGTATCCCCTCTTCGGTCCTCAAAATGGATCGTAAGTTCCGGGTTCAGGTAAGCAGTCTCGTGAAGACGGCTCTTTACATCGGCTGCCCCGAATCTTGTTTTCTCAAAGATCTCCGGGTCCGGAAGGAAGTTCACACAGGTTCCGGTTCCTCTGGTTTTCCCCAGCTTCGGGAGAAGTCCTGCTTCCAGTTCAATGGTAGGGATTCCTCTCTCATAGTGGTCATGATGTACATAGCCGTCACGGCTGATCTTAATATCCAGATAGGTGGACAATGCATTTACAACCGAAGAGCCCACGCCATGAAGTCCACCGCTTGTCTTATATGCGGAATTATCAAACTTACCGCCTGCATGAAGAGTTGTAAAAACAAGTCGTTCCGCTGACACGCCCTTGGCATGCATATCTACCGGGATTCCTCGTCCGTTATCTTCTACTGTACAGGAACCGTCCTTCTCAAGAACTACATGGATCAGGCTGCAATATCCTGCAAGGTGCTCGTCTACCGCATTGTCTACGATCTCATATATCAGATGGTTCAGTCCCTTTCTGGATACGCTTCCGATGTACATACCGGGGCGCTTTCGTACGGCCTCGAGGCCTTCCAGGACAGAGATACTGTCCGCATCATAAGTGTCTTTTTTTGCCATTCCACTGATTCCTTTCTTTTTCTTTTCGAACATTTGTTTGTATTATATCAGAAATTTGCTTTTTCGTAAAGCAGACATTTATATTCCTACTATATTATATAGTTACTATATTGATTTCTGTAAAATATTCCTTTTTTCTTTTCACAGTATAGCAGCTCAGGAAATCTGTCTGTCCGGCAGGCAGATATTCGCACCCCCGCTGGGGACTTCTTTAATTCGGGTCAAGCAGGGGACTTACTTAATTTGGTTAAAAGACTGATTTCTTCAGCCGCCACAGCCTATCTATTCTATCAAACCCCCTTTAAAACTGCAAGTAAAATCCGGTTCCTGAAACTCCCCGAAAAATTTTTTAAAAAAAATGAAAAAAGTACTTGCATTTTGAAAAAAAGTGTTATATACTAACGAAGTCGGTTGAGGGAAACAATTTAAACGACAGAAACAAATGAATATGGCCAGTTGGTCAAGGGGCTAAGACGCCGCCCTCTCACGGCGGAAACACGGGTTCGATTCCCGTACTGGCTATTGCGTAAAAGCAGTTAGAAACCTTATTCTAACTGCTTTTTTCGTTGCTCCGGAAGTGATGAAAAACAGGGGTGTAATCAAAAGTGTAATCAACTATATGTTTTGATACTTTTTTGCATTTTTTTATTTTCTGTTTTATAATTTCCCCTGAAAAAAAACTTAAGATAAGGGGTGACTTCTCATGCATCACAAACTTTCTTTTCGCAGAAAACTGCAGGCGTTTTTTCTTTCGCTGCTGCTTGTTCTGCTGACAACGGCAGGAGTTCCCTCTGCTGCTTATACAGCTGAGGCTGCTTCTGCTGACACGACGATGGCTGTCCATTTTCTGGATGTTGGACAGGGACTTTCCATCCTGGTCCAGTCGCGGGGTAAGAATCTTCTGTATGACGGCGGTGACCGGGGACATTCCAGTTTCGTGGTTTCGTATCTGCAGAAACAGAATATTTCCACCATCGATTATATGATCTCCTCCCATTATGACGAGGATCATGTGGCCGGTCTTGTTGGATGTCTGGACAGTTTTTCCGTAAAAAATGTGATCGGTGCGGATTATGTGCAGGATACGAAGATCTATCAGTCTTTCGAAAACAGCGTTGCCGCTCAGGGACTGACTGTGCAGCATCCGGAACCTGGAACGGATTTCTCTTTCGGAAGCGGGAAATTTACGGTTCTTTCTCCCCAGTCCATCAGCAGCAATGATAACGATAATTCTGTTGCGATCCGACTGGAAAACGGAAGCAATCATTTCCTGTTTACGGGAGATGCGGAGTCTGCCGGTGAGGAAGCGATCTGTAATCTGGGACTGGATCTTTCCTGCGATGTGATTGTTCCGGGGCATCATGGTTCTGCCACTGCTACTACCTGGGATCTGCTCCAGGAGACAGTTCCGGAATATGCAGTGATCAGCTGCGGCGCAGGTAATTCCTACGGGCATCCACATAAGGATACTATGGACAAACTTGCCGATATGGGAATCCAGGTGTTCCGTACGGATGAGCAAGGTACGGTGATCGCGGTCAGTGACGGAAATAACATTGAGTGGAACCAGAGTCCGTGTAATGATTATTCTGCGGGTGATGAATCAGATACTGGTACGCAGCCTTCTTCTGCTTATGATAATTCTGGTACATCCGGATATAGTTCTTCCAATGGGGCCGGGGATTCTCAGGCTGAAGTGCAGGCTGATCCGGAACCGGTCGGAGATATGGTATGGATCTCCGCTACCGGAAGCAAGTATCACCGGATCCCCAACTGCGGAAATATGAACCCGGATAACGCTACGGAGATGACCCGCGCACAGGCGGAAGCTGCGGGGTATGAGGCTTGTAAGAAGTGTTATTAGAAACGACAATGTATTTCAGGCCTGGTGAGTATTATGTCATGTTAACGTAATATGGATAATCTTTAAGAATATTATTTAAGGACAGCTGTATCATACATTGATATGATATGGCTGTCCTTTTCTTTATGTATCTTATTATTTTCTCTTCTGTAGGGTCCTGGCTTATGCCTGGATAGATTCTGGCTGATTATTGTCTCTTATTCGAAGTTCAATTTCCAGCATTTCCTGATTGTCTTCAATTCTCGTTCCTATATTATTTTTCAATATCCTCCGCCGGCTCGGCCGGTACGAAGACTCTCTTCTTTTCTTTCTTCTCTTTTTTTGCGGCTTTGGCCCGCTCGGTGGCTTCCAGGCAGAATTCCATCTGGGAATTTATCAGGGTTTTTCCCCGTTTGTCCTGCTTCTCATAGAGACCGGAGGGCTTAAGGATATGCGCTTTTACATTGTCACGGAATTCCAGATCCAGCACATGTTTGATCTCGTCCTTGATTCCCTCATCTTCCACAGGGAAAACAATCTCCACACGACGGTCAAGATTACGTGGCATCCAGTCTGCACTTCCCATGTAGATCTCATCGGAACCACCATTGTGGAAATAGAAAATCCGGCTGTGCTCCAGGAAATTGCCGACAATGGAACGCACATGGATATTTTCACTGATACCCGGAATGCCCACTTTCAGACAGCAGATACCACGAACCAGAAGATCGATCTTTACACCGCAGGAAGAAGCGTAATACAGTGCCGCCATGATCGCAGGGTCACACAGGGAATTCATCTTCGCCACAATGTGAGCCTCTTCTCCGTCTTTCGCATGCTGTGCTTCTCTCTCGATCATTTTTACAAAACGGTCTTTCATCCAGATGGGCGCAACGATCAGACGATTCCAGCGTTTCGGCTCGGAATATCCGGAAAGCATGTTAAAGACAGCCGTTGCATCCTCACCAAACCGCTCATCACAGGTAAAAATACCGCAGTCTGTATAAAGTTTGGCTGTGGAATCATTATAGTTTCCGGTTGCCAGATGGACATAACGGCGGATTCCGTTTTCTTCTCTCCGCACAACAAGGGTGATCTTGCTGTGTGTCTTCAGTCCTACCAGACCATAAATTACATGGCAGCCTGCTTTTTCCAGCATTTTGGCCCAGACGATATTGTTTTCCTCGTCAAAACGTGCTTTCAGCTCTACAAGAACAGAAACCTGCTTGCCGTTTTCCGCAGCCTGAGCCAGCGCCGCAATAATAGGGGAATTGCCACTGACACGATACAGTGTCTGCTTGATTGCCAGTACATCCGGATCTTTTGCCGCCTGGCGCACAAAATTCACCACCGGATCAAAACTCATATATGGATGATGCAGGAACACATCCCCTTCCCGGATCACCTGGAAAATGTCTTTATCATTCTGAAATGCCGGTACTGCTGCCGGTTTGTACTTCGGCTCCTTGAACTGATCATATCCATCGATACCATAAACCTTCATCAGCATGGTCAGATCCAGCGGTCCGTTGATAAAAAAGATATCATCTCCATGAACCTGGAACTCCATCTTCAGGATATCCAGAAGCCTCGGGTCCATCTTATCTTCCACTTCCAGACGGATCACTTCGCCCCACTGACGCTTTTTCAGCTGTTTCTGGATCTCCACCAGAAGATCCTCCGCCTCATCCTCATCGATGGAAAGATCTGCATTACGCATGATCCGGTACGGATGTGCACAGATCACATCGTAGCTTAAAAACAGTTTGTCGATGTTCCGCTCAATGATCTGCTCCAGAAGCGTTACCGTTGTATGACCTTTTTTTTCGGAAGGGATGATCACCACTCTCGGAAGCACGGAAGGCACCTGCACGGTGGCAAAATCTATCTCTTCTTTTCCTTTTTTGGTATCTTTTCTGGAAAGAAGTGCTCCGATGTTCAGTGTCTTGTTACGGATCAACGGAAATGGTCTGGAAGAATCCATTGCCATGGGTGTCAGAACCGGATATACATTATCCTCAAAATACCGGTCCACAAATTCTTTCTGTTTCTCGGAAAATACCTCATGCTCAAAGATCACATGAAGTCCTGCTTTTTCAAGGGCAGGAACCAGAGACCGGTTTAATGTACTGTACTGTACGTGAACCAGATCATGGGCCTGCTGACTGATGGCTTTCAGCTGCTCTTTGGCTGTCATTCCCGCAATGTCCGTTTTTTTGTACCCTGCATGGACCTGATCTTTCAGGGATGCCACACGGACCATGTAGAATTCATCCAGATTGGATGAGGTAATGCTCAAAAATTTCAGTCTTTCAAACAGAGGCAGATTTTTGTCCCTGGCCTCACTGAGCACGCGGTCATCAAATTTGATCCAGCTCAGCTCTCTGTTTACAAAATATTCCGGTTTGTCAAATTCCTTAAATTTCATACAAAAACCTCCTCCGTTATCTTCTGCCTTTCCGTCTCATTACAAGCCGGATGCCAAACACCTCTTCAAAGAATTCCTTTTTATCCTTCAGAAGCCCCAGTTCCAGAGAAACATCCTTCGCGGAGTCTATCACCAGATAAAGGATTCTGTCCTTCAATGTTACATTGAGGGCTTTTACCTTCTGATAATGGCTTCTGTCCATGGCATTGGCCAGACGGAGAATTGCTGTCAGCTTCGCAGTCAGGAGATAATTTTCCCTGTTCATGGAAGTTTCACGGTTGATCTCTTCATAACAGCCGAATTCTCTGGTATTATACCGCACCGCACTTGCGATCACCTGCCGTTCCTCTGTGGAAAGGCCTATGATCTCCGTCGCCATGATGATCCGGTAGGAACATTCTGCAACATCACTCATACTGATATATTTTCCGCAGTCATGAAGAAGAACCGCAATCTGCAGAAGAAGGCGTTCACGTTTTCCCATGCCATGGATTTTTTTTGTACTGTCAAAAATATCCAGTGCCAGATCGGTGGTTCCTGCAATATGATTCTTTCCACTGGAATACCTTTTGGCAATATTTGCGGACGCCACCAGGATATCATTTTCAAAATTGTGGGCGCTTTTCAGATATTTGTTTTTTTCCGCATAATCATAGGCAATTCCATCCAGAAGAGAAACACCGGGGATCCACAGTGCTTCCGCCTGAAAAATTTCTATGAAATTGCGGATGATAACCATATTCGGCACAATCAGGGAAGCATATTCCGGTTCCAGCCCCATGGATTCTGCAAGATCATAGTCGGACATGTTTACGATAGTCTCGTATTTTTTCAGGAACTCTTCCTTTGTGATCATATTTTCCCCGGATCTGTCCTGAAAAATCGTATCTGTGAGAAAATCTCCCATCAGGATCAGATTGGAAATTTCTTTGTCCTTAAGATAAAGTCTCTGGAAACACATCAGGTCATTACGGATAAATTCCTCTACCAGCCGGTCATAATGTGGAGTCGTTTTCTCCAGTTCTTTCAGCCGTTCACGGATACGAAGACTTCCCATACGGATACTCTGAGTCAGTACGAGAGCATCTTTGTCAAAGAGAGAAATCTGCAGGTTTCCACCTCCGATGTCCAGAATTGCCGTGCCTTTCTGAATGGCTTTTTTGAAGCCGGATTCAATGGCCGCAATGGATTTATATCCCAGAAAATGCTGTTCCGCATTACTTAAGATCTCCACACGGATTCCGGTCCTCTGGAAGATCTGTTCCAGGATGATCACCGGATTTTCCAGTTCACGCAGGGAGCTTGTGGCACACGCACGCCAGCTTTCCACCCCAAAGTCAGCCATCATGCGTTTAAAATCATCAAGGATCCCACAGAGTTCATCCACAGTTTCCATCTCAAGCCGTCCAGCCGCATAAGTTCCCCGCCCCAGTTCCAGCTGGTAACGAACGTCATTAATCTCCCGGAAACCGGTCCGCTTTGACATTTCAAAAATCTTCATGCTGACTTCATAGGATCCTATATCAATTGCCGCAAAGGTTGTCACCGCCATAGTTCATCATCCTTTCCCCCAATACACAGGTGGACTATTTTCTCTTTTCTTCCTCTGTTCCCACAATATAATCAATAAACTGCTGTGCGGCACGTCCGGTCAGGCCACCATGAGAAAGTTCCCACTGGTTGGCTTTCAGAAGAAGCTCATCTTCCGGCATGGTAACGCCATAACGGGCTGCCAGTGTGCGGACGATCTCCTGGAACTGTTTTTTGTCCGGTTTGCCAAAATAGATACGGACTCCAAAACGATATACCAGGGAAAGTTTCTCCTGTACGGTATCGGAAGAATGCAGATCATCTTCATCTGCGATCTCCAGCTTGTCTGCCGCACGTTCACGCACAAGATTACGTCGGTTACTTGTTGCATAGATCAGGACATTGTCCGGTTTTTTCTCAAGACCGCCCTCGATCACTGCTTTCAGATATTTATATTCGATCTCAAATTCCTCAAAGGAAAGATCGTCCATATAAATAATAAAACGATAATTACGGTTTTTGATCTGGGCAATCACTTCATTGAGATCCTGAAACTGATGCTTGTAGGCCTCAATAATACGAAGCCCCTGATCATAATACTGGTTCAGGATACCCTTGATACTGGAAGATTTACCGGTTCCCGCATCACCGAAAAGAAGGCAATTGTTGGCCTTTCTTCCCTGGACAAACGCTTCTGTGTTGTCGATGAGTTTTTTCTTGGCGATCTCATATCCTACCAGGTCATCGATCTTCACATGTGCGATCCTTGTGATAGGCTGGATCTCTACCTTGCCGTCCTCGTCATGACCAATACGGAATGCCTTGTGAAGGCCCAGCTTGCCAACGCCGAAATCTTTGTAGAAGGATACCATGTCATCCATGAATTCTTCGGTTGTGGTGGCTGCTGCCAGAGTTTTGCTCATCTGGCAGATACGGTCACGGATCCTGGTATTAAAGAGCTTACTGTTCTCATCCGGTGTCTGATAGTCACAGATCACCTTGCAGCATGCTGTCCCGAACACTTTGTCAAAAACTGTAATGTCAAAATCGTACAGTTCCTTGAAGATCTGGAAATCGTTTTTTGCCAGCTCGTTGATACTGCCTTTGATGGCTCCCCGGATCTCGCTTGCCATGCTGAAAGCGTTCTCATGATTTACCAGAAGGAATGTAAGATATGTATGCCAGATATTTCCGGAAAATCCATACATTCCTGCCAGTTCCACCAGCCCGTTGACACTTTTGAAAAACTGGTCTTCTTTTGCCTTGAGAGCTTCTTCATCAGATTCATAAAGATTGATAAGCTCTGTCATATCGTTCAGTATCTCACCGTTTGAAAAATTACGGTAAAGGATACATTCCTGAATTCTTGCTAACATAATAATAAAACTCCTCTGTATCTTAATAATTTCCAAGAACGCGGAGAACATTCGCCTCCGCCTCGATTCCTCTTAATGCATTCTCCACAGCGCTTTCGCCAAGTTTTCCTGTGAAGTCCACGAAGAAACGGTATTCCCAGGATTTTCCCGGGATCGGACGTGATTCGATCTTGGTCATGTTCAGTCCGTTGTAGATGATGTGGGAAAGCATGTTGTAAAGGGTTCCGCTTTCATGAGGCAGCTCAAAACAGATGCTGATCTTTCCGGCTTTTTCCTCATACTCCGGTTTCCGGCTTACAATGATGAAACGTGTGGAGTTTGCTTTTTCCCGGCAGATGTTTTCCGCAAGGACCTTAAGGCCGAATACCTCGCCTGCCTCACGGCTTGCGATGGCTGCCACACCTTTATCTCCCACTTCGCTGACCTTTTTGGCTGCGCCTGCGGTGTTTTCCACTTCTTTCTTTTTCCAGGACGGGTGCTCTTCCAGAAAGGCTTTGCACTGAGCAAGTCCCTGTGGATGGGAGCAGACTTCCCTGATATCTTCCACCGTTGCATCCGGCATTCCAAGAAGCACATGATCCACACGGATGATCTGCTCACCTACGATATAAAGTTTGTATTCCATGAGAAGGTCGTAGATATCAGCCACGATACCTGCGGTGGAATTCTCGATGGGAAGTACCGCATAGTCTGCTTTTCCGTGGGTTACATCCTCCATGGCTGTACGCCAGGTTTTTACGTGATAGCTTTCGATATTTTTTCCAAAGTACTGGCGCATGGCAGCATAGCTGTAGGCTCCCTCTACTCCCTGGAATACAACGGTTGCGTTTTCAAGGGGAACATGCTTTACAGTTGTAAAGTTACGTTCTCCGTAAATTCCATGTTCTGTAAGCAGCTGGTATTGTCTCTTGCGGCTGATAGCCATGATCTGGCGAAAAAGCTCCTGCACGCCAAGGCTGTTAAAGTCTCCGTGGGCTTTTTCTTTCAGGGTATGGATTTTCTGGCTCTCACGTGCCGGATCCAGTACCTGTTTGCCTGTTTTTATTTTGTATTCAGCGACTTCTTCACTCACCTTCATTCGTTTTTCAAAGAGACGTACGATCTCGCTGTCGATCTCATCGATCTCGTCTCTGTATCTTTCCAAATCTGTCATTCATTTCCTCCGTTATGTTTCCTGATAATTTCTGTAAGATCCCCCAAAAATGCCAGGGAACCAAAAGCAATGATCACATCCTCTTTTCCTGCCAGATGATAGGCCTCTGCCACTGCAGATTCGATGTCATCAAAAGGCCTTACATCGGAATGAAACTCCCGCACTGCGTCTGCCAGCTCCTGGGGCGTCAATGCCCTGGGGTTGTCAGGTGCCGCAATGGTGAGGATGGTATCTGCATATTTTTCTGTTTTCTGGATGACTTTGCGGTAATCTTTGTCACGGAACATTCCCATGATATAAATAATCCTTTTCCCCTTAAAATACCGCTCAATGGATGCAGCCAGCATGTCTGCCGCAGCCGGGTTATGAGCTCCGTCAACCACAAAATCCGGCTTCGTTCCAAGAAGTGCAAATCTTCCCGGCCAGGTAGTACGTTTCAGTCCATCCTGTCTCTGCTTTAGTGTGGTTGGGTATCCCTGCTCATTTAAGATCTCCAGTGCCCGAAGGGCTGCCACTGCATTTTCTTTCTGGTAAGCTCCTGCCAGGGATATCGTATATTTCTCTCCTTTATAAAGAAACGTCTGCCTTGTTATGGATGCTTCCAGTACTTTTGCACAGTCCCGGTCTGCTACTTCGTATGGTACATTCTGTTCTTCGCATACTCTTCGTATGACCGCTTCTGCCTCCGGCTGCTGTTTTACCGTCACCATATGGCTGTCCGTTTTGATAATGCCGGCCTTTTTTTCTGCTATCTCGCCCAGGGTATTTCCAAGAAATGCCGTATGATCCATACTGATGGATACCAGAATGGAAAGAACTGTGGTACGGATAATGTTGGTGGCATCCAGATCGCCACCCATACCAACTTCCATTAATACAAGATCGCATTTCTCATCCTGAAAATAAAGAAATGCGGCTGCTGTTTCAATTTCAAATACTGACGGATGCGGCTTGCCTTCTTTTACGATCTCATCGATCACTTCCGCGATCCTTGTCACATATGCTGCAAATTTCTCTCTGCTGACAGGCTCTCCGTTTACTTCCATCCTTTCTCTGTAGGAATAGACTGCCGGGGAAATATATCTTCCCACACGATAGCCTGCACCTGATAAAGCGGAATACAGATATGCGATCACAGACCCTTTTCCGTTGGTTCCCGCTACGTGAACGTACTTCAGTTCATCCTGGGGATTTCCAAGCCGCCTCATCAGCTCCCTCATATTTTCCAGTCCCAGAACAATCCCTTTTTTCAGTTCTGCGGCTCTGATGTAGGCACGACTTTCTTCATAATTCATCGTCTGTTTTCTCCTTCCGCATGTGTTGAAAATATAAATAATTTCGTTCATTATAACCCACGTGTATATTTTTTTCAAGGCAGGGGAGACTATTAAAGACGCTTTTCCACGTTAAATATATATAAAGTTAAACTTCCCATTTTCTGCTTTCGAAAAGAGAAGTTTTTTTGCTGATGAGAAGGAGCTTTGAGATGCAAAAGAAGGATTTTTTTCTGTGCGGTTTTACGGGCTGGTGTCTGGAGATTTTCTGGACAGGGCTGCACTCTCTTGTCACCGGCCATTTTACCATGATGGGCAAAACCTCTCTTCTGATGTTCCCGGTTTATGGTCTTGCGGCCCTGATCCGGCCGGCTTACCGTAAGCTCAAAGGTTTTCCGGTTATGGTACGGGGGATTTTTTACAGCTGCGGGATTTTTTTCGTGGAATTTTTAATCGGATCTTTTTTTCAGAAGCTTCATATCTGTCCCTGGGACTATTCTCACGTTCCGCTCCAGTATAAAGGGGTGATCCGGCTGGACTATGCACCCTTATGGTTTCTCACCGGTCTCTTTTTTGAGTGGCTTCTTCGACAAAATCCTCGGAAAGTCTCTTGAAAATCTCACAGTTATATTATATGATAACTGGAAGGAATCTGATTTCCAGTAAATAATTGGAGGTACAACATGAGACATTTAATGAGTCCGTTGGATTTCTCGGTTGAAGAGCTCGAGAAGCTTCTGAATCTCGCCGATGACATCGGGAAAAATCCCAAAAAGTACGCGCATACCTGTGATGACAAAAGGCTTGCGACACTGTTTTACGAACCAAGTACACGTACACGTTTAAGTTTCGAGGCAGCCATGATGAATCTTGGAGGAAAGGCTCTTGGTTTTTCTTCCGCTGATTCCAGCTCCGCTTCCAAGGGCGAGAGTGTTGCCGATACTATTCGCGTTGTTTCCTGCTATGCAGATATCTGTGCTATGCGTCACCCGAAAGAAGGTGCTCCGCTTGTAGCTTCTATGGCATCCAATATCCCGGTGATCAATGCCGGCGACGGCGGCCACCAGCATCCTACTCAGACATTAACTGATCTTTTAACTATCCGTTCCCTGAAAGGCAGACTTGACAATATCACGATCGGTCTCTGCGGCGATCTGAAATTCGGACGTACTGTCCATTCTCTGATCGAGGCTCTGGTCCGTTATGAAAACGTAAAATTTGTCCTGATTTCTCCGGAGGAACTTCGTATTCCAAGTTATATCCGTGAGGATGTTCTGAAACGTAACAATGTGGAATTTGTTGAAGAGGAACGTCTGGAGGATGCTCTTCCGAGTCTTGATATCCTGTACATGACCCGTGTTCAGAAGGAGCGTTTCTTCAATGAAGAGGATTATGTCCGCATGAAAGATTTCTATGTTCTGGACAAACAGAAACTGGAGCTTGCGCCGAAGGATATGTATATTCTTCATCCGCTTCCGCGTGTCAATGAGATCTCTGTTGAAGTGGATTCTGATCCGCGTGCCGCTTATTTCAAACAGGTCCAGTACGGTGTTTATGTACGTATGGCCCTGATTCTTACTTTACTGGAGGTGGAACTGCCATGTTAAACGTAGGTGCTCTTCGTGAAGGTTATGTTCTGGATCATATCAAAGCCGGCAAGGCTATGACTATTTATCATGACCTGAAACTGGATAAACTGGACTGTACCGTTGCCATTATCAAGAATGCCCGCAGCCAGAAAATGGGCAAAAAAGATATCATCAAGGTTGAATGCCCGATCGAAGATCTGGATCTGGATATCCTTGGTTTTATCGATCATAATATTACGGTAAATATTATCAAAGACGAGAAGATCGTTGCCAAGAAAGAGCTGAAGCTTCCGAAACAGGTTGTGAATGTGATCAAATGCAAGAATCCTCGTTGCATCACTTCCATCGAGCAGGGACTGGATCAGATTTTTGTTCTTGCTGATGAGGAAAGGGAAGTTTACCGGTGTAAGTATTGCGAAGAGAAGTATAGCGGTAAACGGAATAAATAGATTTTTTTGACTGTATAACTGTATTAACGAACGGACGCGTCCGGTCCCCGGTTCGATATTCGGCTGTTTCGGAGTCTAGGAATACTACGGCTCCTGCAAAGGCCTGAATATCGAACCGGGGATCGGGCGCTGTTTTTTGGCTGTTGCATGGATGTTTTTATTTTAGCTCGTTCGACGTTTGGTTTTTTGGGTAATAATTGTATAGTGAAATGTATCAGTTTTATATCTTTGTCTTATGTCAAAATATTTTATTGTTGACTTTATGTGTTAGATATTTTATTCTGTTTGAAACAGATTTACATTTTCGAAAGGAATTGTCTGTATTACATTTTTAGTTTTCTATTTTTATTCTTATGTTCCACCGATTCTGGTATTTTTTCATTTTATCAAGTTTATATATACATAGCTGTTACGCAAAGGAAAATGTATTGTCTGTTTTTATTTTTTCTGTTATATTATAATCAGACAATTTCTTTCTTGTGTCTTTTTGCAGAAAGGATTTTTTATGACACGGAAAGAAATGATTACAAATGATAAAATCGGTTCTGCAACTGTAGTTCAGCATGAGGATGCGGTTTTAAAAATTGCCGCTCAGTTCTTTGCTAAGGAGTTGCTTCCTTATCTTGGTATTGATGGGAAGGTTATATCTTCTGCTCCTACAGAGTCCATTGTCCTCAATCTTAAGAAATTCTATGAAGATATCAATCTTATTATGGAAGATGGTACATGGAAGCATTTTGAGTTCCAGAGCAAGAATGAGGGAATTCCCGGTTTGAAACGTTTTCGTTCCTATGAAGCTGTGACCAGTTATCAATATGATGTTTCTGTCACCACATACGTTTTTTATTCGGGAAATATACGGAATCCGGTCACTTCATTTACCGAAGGAATAAATACTTATCATGTTATTCCGATCATAATGAAGGATCACAGTGCAGATAAACTGATCAAAACGCTGAAAGAGAAAGCTTCTTCTGGAGACATTCTTACAAAAGCTGATCTCGTTCCACTGACTCTGATTCCTCTGATGGACGGGCAGCTTTCCCAAAAAGAACGATTTCTTCAGGCATTTTCTCTGACTGAAAATACAAAAGATATTCCATCGGAAGATCTTCAGAAAATCGAGGCAATGATCTATACCATGGCAGATAAGTTTCTTGAAAATGATGATTTTGAACATGTTAAGGAGGGAATTCGTATGACACGTTTGGGTCAGATGCTGTTTAATGATGGTTTTAATGACGGTTTCAATAATGGTTCCCAGAAAAAGCAGCTTGAGATTGCCAGAAATCTGATAGGGAAACTCAGTGATGCTTCTATTGCTGAAACTACAGGTTTGCCTTTGGATGTGATTCTGAAACTGAAAAAAGAACAAACTATGAAAGTATAAAGTTTCTGACGTTCTTTACCAAAAAAGCAACTGCTATTTCGCGGATCTATAAACTGGCCGCAAAATACAGTTGCTTTTATTATATGCTTATTTATTATACACAGTCAGACCGATAAGCCGGGTTATGTCGTTGAGTGATCATCTATCTAGGCCTTCCGTTGCCAGAAGGCTCCAGCGACCTACCTGAAAGCACGACGGGCCGCCGTATGGCTTTCTTCTCGGTCTTGCTTCGAATGGAGTTTACATGTGCCCGCTCTGTTACCACAGCGGCGGTAGTCTCTTACACTGCCTTTCCACCCTTACCCCGCAAAGGAGGCGGTTTATTTCTGTTGCACTGGTCTGGGAGTTACCTCCACCGGACGTTATCCGGCATCCTGCCCTGTGAAGCCCGGACTTTCCTCGTCTGGACCCTTTCGTCTGTCCAGCCGCGATCACCTGGCCTGGCTGCGCATCTGATATTTTAGCACAGGTACGCAAACTTGTAAAGTTTGTTTTTTTACATTGCCATGTGGGCGGATGGCTACGCAGGTCGCATTTCAATGCGGTAAGTGCGAGGGAAGGCGATCTCAGAGTTCCGAAGCCCGAACGCAATGCCATTTAGTTAGAACATAGTATTCCAAAAGATTGCAATGTATGGTAAAAAAGAATTATACATTGCAATCTTTTCTTGTGTGACAGTAAAAATAAACCCCCTGCTATGCAGGGGGAGGGAAGATCTTTAGATATAAGTAATCTCCTGTGTTAAAA